>NZ_JBFAMQ010000005.1:0-354504 GCF_040674615.1 Glycomyces sp. NPDC049804 | reverse complement strand
CGGCGGGGGGGCGCCCCCCCCGGGGGCCCCCCCCCCCCCGGGTCCCGGGCTGTTCCCCCCCCCCCCCCCCGCGCCGGGGGGTTGTGGGGCCCCCCCGCGGGCGCCCGCCAGCGGGCCCGCCCCGCAGACCAGGGAGGAACCACATGAACGCCGTGCAGCCGATACCCGACGAATACCCGCGTGTCACACCGTATCTGCACGTCAAAGGCGCAGCCGATGCCATCGGCTTCTACAAAAACGTGTTCGGCGCGAGCGAGCGCGGCCGCATGGACGGCCCCAACGGCTCCATCATGCACGCCGAGATCGAGATCGGCTCGTCGCTGATCATGGTCGCCGACGAGTTCCCCGACATGGACGCCTACGCCCCCGGCCACTACGGCGGCTCACCGGTGTCCATCCACGTCTACGTCCAGGACGCCGACGCCACCTTCGCCGCCGCGATCGCCGCCGGGGCGACCCCCCTCCACGAGGTCGCCGACCAGTTCTACGGCGACCGCACCGGGAGCTTCCAGGACCCGTGGGGCCACACGTGGCACGTCGCCAGCCGCTTCGAGGACGTCTCCCCCGAAGAGCTGGAGCGGCGGACGGCCGCGCAGCAGCGGCCGTCCTGAACGGCGAAAGGCGGCCCGTCCGGGATCGGACGGGCCGCCTGAGGTGAGGGCTCAGGCTCCGGCTACAGGGTCACCACCCTGCCGCCCAAGGTCACCACGAGCTTCCCGGTCGAGTCGAACGACCAGCCCAGAGCCCCGGAGTAGTTCGCGCAGCGCGAACCGTTCGAGCCCGACCAGAACTGGTTCGAGCCGTCCGCGTTGCCGGAGATGCTGTCGTTCGTGCCGCCGCTGAAGAAGCACGAGGTGTTGTTGCGGAACACGTGCGAACCGGAGCTGAACTGGAAGTTCCGTTCCTCGCTGTCGATGCTGAGGTTGTTCGAGATCGTCATCGAGCCGGGGTTCGAGTTGAACGTGAACCCGTGCTGGCCGTTGTCGAACGCGATGCTCCGCACCACCGTGTGGTTGATCGGGACGCTCTCCCCGCCGAGCTTGTAGCCGTTGCGGTCGCCGTTGCTGTAGACCGTGCCGTTGGAGAGGGTGCCGTTGCGGTACGACAGCGAGTCCTCGATGCGCACCGTCCCGATCGGGTCGTAGTCGGAGTAGGTGTACAGGTCCCAGCCGTCGTCGGCGTTGTTGTGCGCCACCGCGTACCGGAACACGTTGCCCGAGCCCACCGTGAGCTTCGCGGCGAAGCCGTCGGCGTCCTCGCCGTCGGAGTCGGCGTTGTCGTGCGACTCGGCGCTGATGATGAGGTTGTTCGCCGGCCACGACGCCGTCGTGCTCGTGGACGACTGGCGCGAGAGCTGGACGCCGGAGTCGCGGTTGTAGCGGGTGAGCGTGCGCTCCAGGATGTTGTTGCTGCCGCTCACGAAGATGCCGTTGTCGCCGGCCCGCTCCACCGTGAGGCCCTTGAGGTGCCAGTAGTTCGCGTACAGCGCCAGACCCCGGTTCGCGGAGGCCTCGGACTGCGCCGAGAAGTTCAGGACCGGCCGCTCGCCCGGGTACGCCGCCAGCGTCGTGCGGGCGCTCGACGAGCCGCTGTCCTGGTCGATCACGATCGTGGACGAGTAGTTGTAAGTGCCGCCGCGCATGTAGATGGTGCCGCCCGCGTTCACCCGGCTCAGCGCCGAGGCCAGCGTGGTCGGGGCCGCCTCGGTGCCCGCGGCCGAGTCCGAACCGCCTGGGGCCACGTAGATCGCGCCGCTCGCCGGCGGGGTCGTGGGCACCGAGCCGCCGACCTCGAAGTCGAGGTAGTCGATGTTGGCGAGGCCGTCGGCGCTGGTGGCCGTGAGGCGGATCGTGTTGCTGCCGGCGTTCACCGGCACGGTCAGCGTCTTGGTCGACCAGGTGGTCCAAGCGCCGGTGCCCGCGAAGGCGCTGGCGGACTGGGCGACCGAGCCGTTGACGGTGATGTCGGCGGGACGGGCGGCGGTGGTGCCGTTGGCGTACCGGATGCCAAGGGTGGCGGTGCCCGCGCTGGCGGCGTTCACCGTGAACTGGGCCGTCGCACCTGTCGTGTTGGGGGTGTTGCAGAACCCGCTGCCGGAGAACCCGGCGTTGTTGGAGTCGATGGTGCCGGAGCAGGTCGCGGGCGAGGTCTCGGCCTCGTAGCGGATCGGCGCCGCCGAGGCGGCGTTCATGGCGACCAGGGTGGCCGCGGTGGCGATGATGCCGGCGAAGCCGGCAACGAGCGCGGTGCGCACGCTTCTTCGACGTGACATGTTGCTTCCTTTCGCAACTACGTTGTCGCGCTGGGGGTGAGGACCCCAGCCGCCGACGATCAAACATCGAAATGTATGAATCAATCGGTTGCCATGAGCGTAAGGAAAAGGCTTTCCTCTGTCAAGGGTGCAAATCAGGCATTCCTGCTCCCGCCCGGTTGACCCGGCTCGTGCCGGCTTCGGTCGCCGATTGACAAAGTTGCGTCTCCCAACTTAATCTTGCATTGAGGATGGTCGATGAACCTCCCCGCTCGACCCCCTCTCGTAGTCAACGCGGACTTAAGGAGCGCCATGCAAGGCGTCAAACGACGAACCCGCCGATGGATCACCCTGGTGGTGATGGCGGTCGCCACGATGGCGGCCGGACTCGGCGTGCTCGCCCCCTCAGTGGCCTACGCGGCCGAAGGCTGCAAGGTCGAATACAAGGTCGCCAGCCAGTGGCCCGGCGGCTTCACCGGCAATGTCAACATCACCAACCTCGGCTCGCCCGTCAACAAATGGGACCTGGTCTGGACCTTCCCCAACGGCCAGCGCATCACCCAGGTCTGGAGCGCCACCACCACGAACTCCGGTGACACCTACACCGCGAAGAACGTGGACTACAACGCCAAGATCGCCACCAACGGCTCGGTCTCCTTCGGCTTCAACGGCTCCTGGTCCGGCACCAACGGCGTGCCGACCCAGTTCAAGCTCAACGGCGTCGTCTGCGACGGCACCAGCGGAGAGCCCACCAGCACCCCGCCCACCACCACGCCGCCGCCCACCGGCGAAGCCACCGCGATGGAGGTCGTCGCGGCCATGGAGCCGGGCTGGAACCTCGGCAACACCCTCGACGCGGTGGGCGCCGACGAGACCGCGTGGGGCAACCCTCGCGTCACCCAGGAGCTGATCGACAACGTGGCCGCCCAGGGGTACAACAGCATCCGCATCCCCGTCACCTGGGACAACCACCAGTCCAAGACCGCCCCGTACGCCGTCGAGGACGCCTACCTCGACCGCGTCGAAGAGGTCGTGGGCTACGCGCTCAACGCCGACCTGCACGTGCTCATCAACATCCACCACGACTCGTGGATCTGGATGGCGGACATGAACACCAACCGCGCGGAGGTGGAAGCCCGCTACGAGGCCATCTGGACCGAGGTCGCCACCCGCTTCCGCGACGCTCCGCCGGAAGTCCTGTTCGAGAGCGTGAACGAGCCGCAGTTCAAGAATGTGGACGAAGCGACCGCCCACGCCCTCCTGGACGACCTCAACACCTCGTTCCACGAGATCGTGCGCGGCACCGGCGGCGGCAACGCCACCCGCGTCCTGGTCCTCCCGACGCTGCACACCAACGCCGGCCAGGTCCACCTCGACGCGCTCAGCGCCACGATCGACGCCCTGAACGACGAGAACATCGCCGCGACCATCCACTACTACGGCTTCTGGCCCTTCAGTGTGAACGTCGCGGGCTACACGAAGTTCAACGCCGAGGTCCAGGCCGACATCGAGGGGTACTTCGACCGGGCCCACGCCGAGTTCGTCGCCAACGGCATCCCGGTCATCGTGGGCGAGTGGGGCCTGCTGGGCTTCGACGTCCACACCGGGACCGTCCAGCAGGGCGAGAAGCTGAAGTTCTTCGAGTACATGCAGTACTACGCGGCGCAGAAGGGCCTCACCCTCCAGCTCTGGGACAACGGCCAGCACTTCAACCGGACCACCTTCCAGTGGCGGGACCAGGAGCTCTTCGCGATGATGAAGGCCGGCTGGACCACCCGCTCGGGCACGGCCTCCTCGGACCAGGTGTACGTGGCCAAGTCCGGCGCGGTCTCGGACGTCTCGCTGACGCTCAACCCGAACGGCACCACGTTCCAGGCGCTGCGCCTGGGCTCGACCAACCTCGTGCAGGGCACCGACTACACGGTCTCGGGCGACACCCTGACGATCAAGGCGAGCCGGCTGACGGCCCTGCTGGGGGACCGCAGCTACGGCGTGACGGCGAACCTGCACGCGGTGTTCTCGCAAGGGGCGCCGTGGCGGATCAGCGTCATCTCCTACGACCAGCCGACCATGTCGGCGGCCACGGGCGCCACGGACTCGTTCGCGATCCCGACCCAGTTCAACGGCGACCAGCTGGCGACCATGGAGGCGAAGTACGCCGACGGCACGCCCGCCGGCCCGCAGAACTGGACCTCCTACAAGGAGTTCGCGCGCGCGTTCAGCCCCGACTACGCGGCCGGCACGATCAGCCTCCCGCAGACGTTCTGGAACGACGTGAACGACGGCCAGAAGGTCACCTTGACGTTCCACTTCTGGAGCGGCAAGACCGTCACCTACTACGTGACCGAGTCCGGCGGCAGCGCCACCGGCTCGCTCACCTGACCTGAGCAGTGACGAACGGCCCCCGGCGCGCGCGCCGGGGGCCGTTCCCCATCCGCCGAAGAATCTCGTGGGAGCGGTGCAACCCGCCGTCTTCGCGTCGACGTATTCATATTCGACGATCCCCAACGTCCACAACGGCCTCGGGCCGCCACCCTCGAAATTGGAGACCGCATGTCCATCCGCTCATCCAAGCTCGCCCTCCGCGCCGCCACGGCGCTCGCCGCCGCGCTCGTCGCGGGCTTCGCACTCGCCCCGGGCGCCGCCCAGGCCGCCTCCAGCGGCACGGCGTTCTGGAAGGACCCCGCCCAGATCTACAACGGCGGCCGCGCCGAGAGCTCGAGCTCGGGGGAGAACCTGGCGCTCCTGGACTTCCGCGCCGACGGCTGGGGCACCCGCGCCCAGCTGCAGGTCAAGACCCTCGACCCGGCCGGGTACTGGTACTGGAAGAACACGGGCCCGGTCTGCTTCGACGACACCAACACGAGCAACTCCGCCGGCGGCATGACCGTCTGCGACAGCAACGTCGCCGAGGGCGCCACCTACCGGATCCACATCTGGGCCTCCCAGAGCGGGACCTACAAGTGGCACAACTACAGCGGCGAGATCACGGCCTAAGCGGCCGACAGCGCTGAACCGCCGAGCGGTTCGAGCGGCCCTGGCGTTGGGGGCCAGGGCTGCGAAGGCTCAGCGGGTGGACTCGCGGACCACGAGCTCGAACGGGGCCGTGTGGTCCTGCGGCTCGCGCTGCGGGTCCTCCAGGCGCGAGACGATGAGCTCCACGGCCTTCTCGGCCATCCAGCGGTGCCCGGGAGCCACAGTGGACAACGACGGCGTGAGGAACTCCGCGACCGAGATGTCGTCGAAGCCCACCACCCGCACGTCCTCCGGACAGCGCAGGCCCAGATCCGCCAGGCCGCGCATGACCCCGATCGCCACCGTGTCCGTGATCGCCACGACCCCGTCGAAGTCGACGCCCGCCTCGTGCAGGTCGTGCACCGCGCGGCGGCCCGTCTCCTGGCCCATGCCCGACAGGCACACCAGCGCCGGGTCCACCGGGATCCCCGCCGCCTTCAACGCCTCCGTGTAACCTCGGTACCGGCGCGAACCCACGTGCACGCCTTCGAGACTCCACCCGGTCACGTTCGCGATCCGCGTGCAGCCGCGCTCGATCAGATGCTCGGTGGCCGCCCGCGACCCGGCCTCGTTGTCCATGCCCACATGGTCGATCGCCTGCCCGTAGTCCCGCTCGCCCAGCATCACGATCGGGAAGTCGCCCCAAGTGTGCGCCTGCTCCTTGGGATCGAGGATCACGGCGCTGATGATGAGACCGTCGAACTGCAGCCGGTGCGACTGCGAGATCGCCTCCGCCTCGCCCTCGGCCGCCGCCCCGGTCTGCTCGATCGCCACATGGAACCCCTTGGCGGCCGCCGCGGCGATCACATGCTCGCCCAGCACCCCGAAGTACGGCTGGTCGACGCCGGGCACCGCGAGGCCGATGACCCCGGTGCGCCCGGCCTTCAACGTGCGGGCGTTGACATTGAGGCGGTAACCGGACTGCTGGACGGCGTCGAGCACGCGCCGGCGCACGGGGTCGCTCACCCCGGGCCGGTTGTTGACCACATTGGATACCGTCATCTTCGACACCCCGGCCAGCCGCGCCACGTCGCTCATCGTCACCATGTCAGTTACCGCCTCTCATCTGCCGCTCCATCCTCCCATCATCCGATGGGCGGAACCTCTCCCGCTACGCGAGCGCGCCGGAGACCGTGACGAACGAGTGCGCCGGCAGGTGCACGCGCAGCTTCGAGCCCTCGAGCTTCACACCCTCGTGCGCGCGCGGCGCCACGGCCTCGAGGGCCTCCGGGGTGTTGTGCGCCTGCAGCGAGTCGGCGGTCAGGATCAGCGCCTCGAACTCGCCGAGGCCCCCGCCGCGCAGGTCGACCTCCACGTCCCGGCCCGCCTCGGCGTCCAGGTTCGACAGCGAGACCAGCAGGCGGCCGTCCTTGCGGGAGGCCGAGACCGAGACCGTCGGCAGCTCCTTGCCGTCCACCTCGCGCGTCGGGACGCCCGCCGGGGCGTCCACGCGCAGCGACGCCGCGTCCTGGTGGCCCTTGTTCATCTGGAACACGTGGTAGGTCGGCGTCAGCACCAGTGCGCCCGAGTCCGGGTCGGTGAGGATCATCGCCTGCAGCACGTTCACCGTCTGCGCGATGTTCGCCATGACGAGCCGGTCGGCGTGCTTGTGGAAGATGTCGAAGTGCAGGCTCGCCACCAGCGCGTCGCGCATCGTGTTCTGCTGGTACAGGAACCCGGGGTTCGTGCCCGGCTCCACGTCCCACCAGGTGCCCCACTCGTCCATCACGATCCCGATCTCCTTGGTCGGGTCGTACAGGTCCATCACGTTCGAGTGGCCCGTCAGCAGCTCGTCGGTGTGGAGGGCCTTGAGCATCGTCGTGTAGTACTCGTCGGTCGAGAACTCCTTCGCGTCGCCCTTCTTGTCCCAGGTGCCGCCGATCGTGTAGTAGTGCAGCGAGACCGCCTGGTAGAGCTTGCGCTCGACGCGCTGGCAGCCGAGGTGGCCCAGCTGCTCCATGAGCTTCTGGGTCCACTGGTAGTCGGCGTCGGCGGCGCCGGCGGCGATGCGGTAGAGCTTGTTGTCGCCGTAGTCGCGGCAGTAGGTGGCGAACTTGCGGGCCTCCAGGGCGTACTGCTCGGCGTTCATGTTGCCGCCGCAGCCCCAGGGCTCGTTGCCCAGGCCCCAGAACTTGACCTTCCACGGCGCTTCGCGGCCGTTGGCCTTGCGCAGGCGCACCATCGGGGAGTCGCCCTCGCGGGTGAGGTACTCGATCCACTCGCTCATCTCGCGGACGGTGCCGGAGCCGACGTTGCCGGCGATGTACGGCTCGGTCTCCAGCAGCTCGCACAGGTCCATGAACTCGTGGGTGCCGAAGCTGTTGTCCTCCTCGACCCCGCCCCAGTGGGTGTTGATCATGACGGCGCGGTCCTCCTTGGGGCCGATGCCGTCCATCCAGTGGTACTCGTCGGCGAAGCAGCCGCCGGGCCAGCGCAGGTTGGGGATGTCGAGCGCGCGCAGGGCTTCGACCACGTCGAGGCGGATGCCGCGCACGTTGGGGATGTCGGAGTCCTCGCCGACGTAGAACCCGCCGTAGATGCAGCGGCCGAGGTGCTCGGCGAAGTGGCCGTACACGTGCTTGCTGATCTGGGGACCTTCGATATCGACGTTGATGACGGCGGAGACGGCGTCGTTGCTCATAGGGGCCTTCCTGGCGGTCGAGCGGATGACAAGCGATCTTTATCGGTAAAGCGCGGTTCACTCTACCCGGTCCCATACCCGCCGTGTCAAGCCCGCCGCACCACCGGGCACCGACGTCCCGTGCAATGAGCACCGGCCGATACCCGTGGACACGCCGCGGCACTTCGTGATTCCATGCGGCATGGCCGAAAGCAACCGCAGACTCGTCGAACTCAACCACCCCATCACCGCGGGTATGACCACCTACCCGGGCATGCCCGGACCCGCTATCACCCCGTACCTGACCTGGGAGGACTCCCACTCCCACTACGAGGACGGCACCGAGTTCTCCATCGGCCGCATCGACATGATCGCCAATACCGGCACCTACCTCGACACCCCCAGTCACCGCTACCGCGACGGCTACGACCTCGCCGGGCTCGACCTCGCCAAGGTCGCCGACGTGCCCGTCACCCTCATCGACCTCACCGGCGCCGACCGCGCCATCGGCCCGGACGCGCTCACGGGCGCCGCCATCGGCGGCACCGCCGTCCTCCTGCGCACCGACTGGTCCCGCCACTGGGGCACCGAGACCTACGGCGACACCGCCGCCGCTCCCTACGTCACCGCCGACGGCGCGCAGCACCTCGTCGAAGCGGGCGCGGTCCTCGTCGGCATCGACAGCGTGAACATCGACAACGCCGCCAGCGGCGGCCCTCGCCCCGCCCACTCGACGCTCCTCGCCGCGGGCGTGCCCATCCTCGAACACCTCACCGGCCTCGAACAGCTCCCCGCCACCGGGGCCCGCCTCCACGCCGTCCCGCCCCGCATCGAGGGCTTCGGCACCTTCCCCACCCGCGCCTACGCCGTCATCGGAGCCTAGCCCCGCACTGAGAGGACCCCGCCCCTCATGAACGCCCTCATGGAAATCCTGTACCTCCCCCTGTTCACGATCGCCGACGTCCCCACCACCCTCGCCGAAGGGCTCGCCTTCGTCACCGGCGCGCTCTGCGTCTGGCTCGTCGCCCGCCAGCACCTCGCCAACTGGGGCCTCGGCATCGCCAACTGCCTCCTGTTCATCCTGATCTTCACCGACAGCGGCCTCTACGCCGACGCCGCGCTCCAGATCGTCTTCATCGCCCTCGGCGTCTACGGCTGGTGGAACTGGGTCAAAGGCGGCGGCCCCGCCGCCGACACCCTCCCGGTGAGCCGCACCGGCCGCCTCGAATGGTTCGCCCTCACCGGCGCGGGCCTCATCGGACTCGCCGGGATCGCGGTCCTGCTGACCACCGCCACCGACTCCACCGTGCCCTTCTGGGACGCCCTCACCACCGTGCTCTCCCTCATGGCCACCTACGGCCAGTGCCGCAAGCGCGTCGAATCCTGGTACCTGTGGATCGCGGCCGACATCGTCTACGTCCCGCTATACGCCTACAAGGGCCTCTACCTCACCTCGATCCTCTACATCGGGTTCATGGCCCTGTGCGTCATGGGACTCCTCAACTGGCGCAGAGACCTCGCCGCACAAGCGCAGCCCGCGGAGGCGGCCGCGTGAAACCCGAGCACGGCCTGGTCCTCGGCAAGTTCTACCCGCCGCACGCCGGCCACCACCACCTCATCCGCACCGCCGCGGCCGGATGCGAACGCCTCACCGTCCTCGTCTCCCACGCCACCGTCGAATCCATCCCGATGGCCACCCGCGTGGCCTGGATCCAGGAGGCCCACCCGGACGCCCGCGTCATCGGGACGATCGACGACGTCCACATGGACCTCCACGACGAGAAGATCTGGCAGGCCCACGTCGACATCTTCAAAGCCGCCGTGCCCGAACGGATCGACGCGCTCTTCACCTCCGAGTCCTACGGCCCCGAACTCGCCCGCCGCCTCGGCGCCGTCCACGTCGAGGTCGACCAGGACCGCGGCGCGTTCCCGGTCTCCGGCACCGCCGTGCGCGCCGACCCGGCCGCCAACTGGGACTTCCTCGAAGGCCCCGTGCGCGCCGGCCTCACCCGCCGCATCGTGGCCCTCGGCGCCGAGTCCACCGGCACCACCACCCTCGCCGAAGCGCTGGCCGCGCACTACCGCGAGCGCGGCGGCGTCTGGGCCGCCACGCGCTGCGTCGCCGAGTACGGCCGGACCTACAGCGAGGAGCGGCTCCGCGCCCTCCAGCGCGAGGACCCGGACGCGACCTGGGACGACGTGCGCTTCACGACCGAGGAGTTCCCGCTGATCGCCAAGCGGCAGAACGAACTCGAGGAAGCCGAGGCCCGCTGCACCGGCCCGGTCCTGGTCTGCGACACCGACGCGTTCGCCACCGGGATCTGGCATGAGCGGTACCTCGGCGACCGCAGCTCCGGGGTCGAATCGATCGGGGACGCGCTCGAACACGACCTCTACCTGCTCACCGACCACGAAGGCGTGCCGTTCGAGGACGACGGCCTCCGCGCCGACGAGCACCTGCGCCCCTGGATGACCGCCCGCTTCGAGGCCGAGCTCGAGCGCACCGGCCGCCCGTACGTGAAACTCCAAGGCCCGCACGAGCAACGGCTCGAGCAGGCCGTCGCAGCGGTCGACGCCCTCATCGCCGCGGGCTGGCACTTCGCGAGCCCGCTGCCCGAATACCGCTGAGCGGCAGAGGGAAACGACCCGGGCGAACCCGCCCGGGCCGTTCCGCGATCAGACCTCGATGTGGGAGCCGACGATGATCGTGCGGTCCCGCGGGAGCTGGAAGTGCTCGGCCGCGTCCGAGGTGATGTGCGAGGTGGCGATGAAGAGGTGCTTGCGCCAGGTCGCCATCGTCGGCTCGGTGCCGGCCCGCAGCTGGATGGTGGACAGGAAGTAGACCGCCTTGTCCAGGCGGAGCCTCCGGCCCTCCGACTGCTCGGGGCGGACCAGCCGCAGCGCGCGCGGCACGTCCGGGGTCTCGGCGTAGCCGAAGCGGACGGTCACGTGGATGACCGAGTCCTGGCAGTGCCCCAGGTCGTCCACCTCCACGCGTTCGGACTCGGGCACCCGCGGCACCGGCTCGGTCTGGACCGAGAGCACCACGGTCTGCGCGTACCGGGCGTGGTTGAGCTCCAGCGCGGCGCGCAGCGCGAGCGGCGCGGAGTCCTTGCCCCGGCCCAGGAACACGCCCGTGCCGGGCACTTGGGCGGCCTTCGGCTCGCCGCGGCGCATCTTGTCGACGAACTCGCGCAGCGGCCCCTCGCGGCGCTCGCGCTCGGCCGAGACGACCTCGCGGCCGCGCTGCCAGGTGACCATCACCGTGAACGCCGTGACGCCGATGAGCAGCGGCAGCCACGCGCCGTGGATGATCTTGGTGCTGCTGGCGGCCAGGAACGTCACGTTGAGCGCCAGGAGCAGACCGCCGCCGGTCGCCAGGAACCACCGCGGCGTGCCCCAGCGGACGCGCGCGAAGTACAGGAACAGCAGCGTGACGATGACGATCGTCCCGATGACGGCCATGCCGTAGGCGAACGCCAGGGCCTCGGACGAGCGGAAGGCGAACACCAGAGTCAGGACCGAGACCATGAGCAGCCAGTTGATCCACGGCACGTAGATCTGCCCGAAGTGGTGCTCGGAGGTGTGCGCGATCCGTAGCCTCGGCAGGTAGCCCAGCTCGGAGGCTTGCGCGGCCACCGAGTACGCGCCGCTGATGACGGCCTGTGAGGCGATCACCGTCGCAGCTCCGGTGAGGAACAGCAGCGGGATGCGCGCCCACTCCGGGGCGAGTAGGAAGAACGAACCCTGGATGTTCCCGGTGTCCTCCAGGATGAGCGCGCCCTGGCCCATGTAGTTGAGCAGCAGCGCCGGGAAGACCATGAACAGCCACGCGCGCGAGATCGGCTTGCGCCCGAAGTGGCCCATGTCGGCGTACAGGGCCTCGGCGCCGGTGAAGGTCAGGATGACGGCCGCGAGCGCGAAGAACGCGACGTCGAAGTGGCCGAACAGGAAGTCGATCGCGTACGTGGGGGAGAGCGCCCGCAGGATCTCGGGGTTGCGTGCGATGCCGCCGAGGCCGAGCGTGGCCAGGACGGTGAACCACACGATCATGACGGGGCCGAACCAGCGGCCGATGACGGCGGTGCCTTTGCGCTGGAACACGAAGAGCAGCAGGATGATCGCGACCGTCGCAGGGATGACGATCGCCTCGAGGTCGGGGTTGACCGTCTTGACGCCTTCGACCGCCGAGAGCACCGAGATCGCGGGTGTGATCATGCTGTCGCCGAGGAACAGCGCCGCGCCGAAGACGCCGAGCGCTGCGAGCGTCAGCCCGGCCTTGCGCCCCCGGCCATGGCTGTGGCGGCGGATCAGCGTGATGAGGGCCATGATGCCGCCCTCGCCGTCGTTGTCCAGGCGCATCACGAGGCCCACGTAGAAGACGGTCACGATCACCACGAGCGACCAGAAGATCAGCGAGACGACGCCGTAGACGTTGGCGATGTCGATGGGCACCGGGTGGGGGTCGGCGGGGTTGAAGATCGTCTGGAGGGCGTAGATCGGGCTGGTGCCGATGTCGCCGTAGACGACGCCGAGAGCACCGACGAGGAGGGCGAGCTTGGTCGTGCTCCGGGCGGGGACGGGACCGGCGGGGGGAGGCTCGAGGGCCGCCTCGGTGGTGCCGGCGGTGGGTTGAGCGGTCAAGGGTGTGCTCCTTTCCGCTGCCGGATGCTAGCCGGGCGCCCGGAGGAAAACCCTCGATGCGATCGATATTCGCGAATACTTACGCTTCCTTGACGGCGACCGCCCGAATGCATACGCCCCCTTGACGCCCGGCCCGCCGCGGCACACCCACGCCATGGTGTGACCAGTGCCTCCCCTGGATCGGAATTATCCCGGCCCCCGGCTCGTTAAGGTAGATGCAAACGCATGAAGATCGCACCGCTGCGGCGGGGAGAGCAGGGATTACGATGCAGTTCGGAGTCTTCTCAGTCAGTGACATCACGCGCGACCCGGTGTCGGGGGAGACCCCGTCCGAGGCCGAGCGGATCGACGGCATCCTCAAGATCGCCGTCAAGGCCGAAGAGGTGGGCCTCGACGTGTTCGCCATCGGCGAGCACCACAACCCGCCGTTCTTCTCCTCCTCCCCGACGACGCTGCTGTCGCACATCGCCGCCCTCACCGAGCGGCTGATCGTGACCACGGCGACCACCCTGATCACCACGAACGACCCGGTGCGCATCGCCGAGGAGTACGCGATGCTCCAGCACCTGTCGAAGGGCCGCATGGACCTCATGCTCGGGCGCGGCAACACCGCTCCCGTCTACCCGTGGTTCGGCCAGGACATCCGCCAGGGCCTGCCGCTCGCTCTCGAGCACTACAACCTGCTGCACCGGCTGTGGCGCGAGGACGTGGTGGACTGGGAGGGCGAGTTCCGCACCCCGCTGCAGGGCTTCACCTCGACGCCGCGCCCGCTCGACGATGTGCCGCCGTTCGTGTGGCACGGCTCGATCCGCACGCCCGAGATCGCCGAGCAGGCCGCGTTCTACGGCAACGGCTACTTCGCCAACCACATCTTCTGGCCCACGTCGCACTCCAAGCGCCTCGTGGACTTCTACCGCCAGCGCTTCGAGCACTACGGCCACGGCACGCGCAAGCAGGCGATCGTGGGGCTCGGCGGCCACGCGTACATCGCGAAGCGCTCGCAGGACGCGGTGAGCGAATTCCGCCCGTACTTCAACGAGGCCCCGGTGTACGGCCATGGCCCGTCCCTGGAGGAGTTCACGCGCGGCACGCCGCTCTCGGTGGGCAGCCCGCAGGAGGTCATCGACAAGACCCTGACCTTCCACGACGCCTTCGGCGACTACCAGCGCCAGATGTTCCTCATCGACCACGCGGGGATGCCGCTGAAGATGGTGCTCAACCAGCTCGACCTGCTCGGCGAGGAGGTCGTCCCGGTGCTGCGCAAGGAGCTGGCCGCCCGGCGCGACCCCGAGTCGGCCGAAGCGCCGACCCACGCGGCGCGCGTGCAGGCGAAGTACGGCGACGCCCCGGTGCGCCAGCCCCGCCCGAACGCCAACCGCGGCGACAACGTCACCGGCGCCTCGCCCTACCAGGACAGCGACGCCGCCGCCGAGTACCCGGAGATCTAGCCATGACCCGCAGCCGCAGCCGCCGCGCGAACGAGGCCTGGGAGTCGCTGCTGACCGCCCACGCTTCGCTCATGAAGCGGTTCGCCGCAGAGCCGATCTGGGGCGAGCTGTCCATGCGCGAGTACGACGTCCTCTACACGCTCTCGAAGCACGACGGCCCGCTGCGCCTGTTCGAGCTGGGACGCGGCGTGCTGCTCAGCCAGCCCGCCCTGTCCCGGCTCGTGGAGCGGCTCGCCGAGCGCGGCCTGATCGAGCGCACCGCCGACCCCGAGGACGGGCGGGGCGTCAGGCTCGCCCTCACCGAGGCCGGGCGCGAGCGGCAGCGGCGCGTCGGCGGCCGGCACGCCGTCGACGTCGCCCGCGCCGTCACGGCCGCCCTCACCGACGAGGAGATGGCCCAGCTCGAGGCCATCGGCCGCAAACTCGCCGCCCAAGGCGCGGCGACCCCCGCACAACGCAACCGGCAGGAGGCCGTGCTGTGACCGGCAAGCAGTTCCCACCCGACAGCACTCGTGACGACTCGCCGTCCCGTCTCGACGGCGCACATGACGACTCGCCGTTCCGTCTCGACGGCGCACATGACGACTCGCCGTTCCGTCTCGACGGCGCACATGACGACTCGCCGTCCCGTCTCGACGGCGCACATGACGACTCGCCGTTCCGGCTCGTCGTTGTCAGCGGCGGCACCAGCGACCCGTCCTCGACCAGGATGCTCGCCGACCGCATCGCCGACCGCGTGCGCACCCTCGCCGAGGAGCGCTCCGAGACCGTCGCCACCGACGTGATCGATCTGCGCGAGCTCGCGAGCGAGATCGCGACCGCTCTCGTCTCGCAGCTCATGGGCCCCAAGCTGACCCGCGCCGTCGAGCTCCTCGGGGCCGCCGACGCGGTCGTGGCGAGCGCCCCGGTGTACAAGGCCGCGCCGAGCGGCCTGTTCAGCTCCTTCTTCCACCTGCTCGACAACGACCTGCTCATCGCCAAGCCGGTGGTGCTCGCGGCGACGGCCGGCACGGCCCGCCACGCCCTGGTGGTGGACGAGCAGATGCGCTCGCTGTTCGCGTACCTGCGCACGCTGACCGTGCCGACCTCGGTCTTCGCCGCCACGGAGGACTGGAACTCGAAGGAGCTGGGGGAGCGGATCACGCGCGCCGCGATCGAGCTGCTCCTGCTCATGGAGTCCGGTTTCGCCGAGCAGGTCCGCAGCGAGTCGTGGAAGCACTACCAGCACGAGTACGGCAGCGCGGGCGGCACTGAGCTCGAGATCGACCTGAGCTCGGACCTGATGCGCCTGGCGACCGGCGGCTCGCGCGCGAAGCGCCCGTCCTAGCGGCGGTCCCCCCCGATGGCTCCGAACCGGTACTTTCGAAGGAACGCATACGGAGTGGAGGCGTGATGGGCGACGGCGGCGATGGCGGCGACGCGGTGGACTACGCCGCCGCCGAACTTCCGGTGGACTGGGCGAGCGAGGTCGTCGAGGCGGCCGCGGCCGCTCCTGACGACGAGTTCGAGGGCGTGTTCGTCCTCGGCGGACCCGGCGGCGGCGCCGATGCCCTCCGGAGCGAGCGGGAGCAAGGGGACGATCACATCGCCACGACCTGGGTCGAGCCTGACACCACATCGGGCACGCAGTAGATCAGGTGCGCAGTAAGGCAGCGAAGGTGCGGCGGCCGCAGGGCCGCCGCACCTTTCTCTTTGCCGCGCTTGGCTACCGGGCCCGGTACTCGGCCACGGCGGCCGCCGTGTCCTCGTTGACCAGCTCCATGTTGATCTGCGCCCCGGCCATCGCGCCCGCCGCGGCGGACGCGCCGACCTGTCCCATGAGGTCGGTGACATTGCCCGCGACCCACACGCCGGGGACGTCGGTTCGGCCGACCGGGTCGGCCGGGACGTGCTCGCCTGCGCCCGACTGGTGTTCGACCGTGGTGAGCCCCAAGCCCTTCAGGAACCCGGCCCGGGCCTCCATGCGGGACGCGGTGGCGAGGACGCTGCGCTCCACGAACTCGCCGCCGGCGAGCCGCACCCCGGTGATGCGCCCGTCCTCGGCCTCGATCCGCTCGATCGCGCCGTCCACGATCCGGGTGCCGCGCGCGATGAGCTTCTCGCGCTCCTCGGCCGGGAGCGCCAGCCGCTCGTTCGTGAAGACCACCAGGTCGGCGGTCCACTGCCGGAACAGCAGCGCGCCGTGCATCGACATCGGCCCGGTCGCGATGACGCCGATGGCCCGGTCGCGGACCTCCCAGCCGTGGCAGTACGGGCAGTGGATCAGGCCGCGGCCCCAGTGCTCGGCCAGGCCCGGGATCTCCGGGAGCCGGTCGACCAGGCCTGTGGTGACGAGCAGCTTGCGGGCCTTGACCTCCCGGCCGTCAGCGAGGGCGACGGCGAACCCGCCCTCGGCAGCCTTCGCGCCCGAGACCGCGCCGTCCACCACGTGGCCGCCGTACTGGCGCACCTCGCCGCGGCCGATCGCCAGCAGCTCGGCCGGCGGCATGCCCTCGCGTCCGAGCAGGCCGTGGACGCCCTCCGCCGGGGCGTTCCGCGGCTCGCCCGCGTCGATCACGGCCACCGCGCGCCGAGCGCGGGCGAGCATGAGCGCCCCGTTCAGACCCGCGGCGCCGCCGCCGACCACCACCACGTCGTACTGATCCCTCAGTTCATCGGTCACTGCGACCACCTCCGAGGACGACCGTAAGACCGACTCGGCGAAAATGGCAAATTATCTTGCCGTTATGGCAAAATCGCTGCCATGGATGAAGCGATGGACCAGGCCCTCGACGCGGTCGGCCCGCGCCTGCGCGCGCTGCGCAAGGAGCGCGAGGCGACCCTCGCCGACCTCTCGGAGCAGACCGGCATCTCCGTGAGCACGCTCTCGCGGCTCGAGTCGGGCGCCCGTCGGCCGACGCTGGAACTCTTGCTGCCCTTGGCGAAGGCCCACGGGGTCACCCTGGACGACCTCGTGGACGCCCCGCCCACCGGCGACCCGCGCGTCCACATGCGCCCGATCAAGCGCCACGGCATGATCTGCCTGCCGCTCACCCGCCGCCCCGGCGGCATCCAGGCCTACAAGCTGGTCATCCCCGGCGGCGCCCGGGGCGAGCCTGACCTGAAGGTCCACGAGGGGTACGAGTGGATGTACATCCTCAACGGCAACCTGCGGGTCGTGCTCGGCGAGCACGACTTCGTGATGAAGCCCGGCGAGGCCGCCGAGTTCGACACCCGCACCCCGCACTGGTTCGGCAGCGCCGACGAGCGGTCCGTGGAGTTCCTGAGCCTCTTCGGCAGCCAGGGCGAGCGGGCGCACCTGCGCGCCAAGCCGAAGGCCAAGGGCGCCTAAGCGAACGCGTTCACCCCGGTGAGTTCCGCGGAGTACGCCCAGAGTCGTTCGGCCTCAGCGGGATCGATCGCATGCTTGCGCACACCGGGGCCCTCGACGGTCACCTCGGCGACCTCGCAGTCCTCCAGGTAGACCCCGCCGAAGCCGTCGAGCCGCGGCGACGCGGCCGCCCAGGTCTGAGTGGCCGCGCCCTGCTCGGTGCTCTTGAAGTAGTCCGGCGGATTCCCGTCCGAGTCCATCCAGCCCAGCTCGCGCTGCTCCTCCACGGGGATGTGCCGCTGCAAGGGGGTGAGGATCGCCCCGGGGTGCAGCGCGAACGCCTTGACGCCGAGCCGGTCGAGCTCGACCGCGAACAGCACGTTCGCGGTCTTCGACTGGCCGTACGCCTGCCACCGGTCGTAGCCGTCCTCGAAGTGCGGGTCGTCCCAGCGGAGGGCCGAAATCCCGTGTCCTCCCGAGGAGACCGCCACGACGCGCGCGCCGTCGAGCAGCGGCATGAGGCGGTTGACGAGCGCGAAGTGCCCGAGGTGGTTGACCGCGAACTGGAGCTCCCAGCCCTGGTCGGTCCGAGTCTCAGGGCAGGCCATGACGCCCGCGCTGTTGACGAGGATGTCGATGCGCCGCCCGTCGGCGAGGCGGCGCTCGGCGAAGGCCTGGACGCTCGCGAGATCGGCGAGGTCGAGTTCGTCGACCTCCGCGCCCGCGATGCCGTCGAGGTTGGCCGCGGCCAGGCCCGGCCGCCGCGCGGGGACGACCACGGCGGCCCCGGCGTTCGCCAGGGCGCGCGTGGTCTCGAGGCCGATGCCGGAGTAGCCGCCGGTCACGACGGCCGTCTTCCCGGTGAGGTCGAGGCCGTCGAGGACGTCGGCGGCGGTTGAGCGGGCGTGGAAGCCCGATCCGATCGGTTGCTGCTTGTCGTTCATGCCTCGAAGCTACGACTTGGAGTGCACTCCAAGGCAAGTGCGCAGGTCAGTCTTCCGAGCTGCGCTCATTCGAGGAAATCGAGGACGTGCGAGAGACCTCGCTCGCCGAGGCGCACTTCGCCCGGGAGGATGTACGCGCGCAGGCCGGTGGCCGCCGCGCCGCCGTCCTTGGCGGGGTTGTCGCCCACCATGAGGGTGCGGCGGGGGTCGACGCCGAGGCGCTCGCACGCGGCGCGGAACAGCACGGGGTCGGGCTTCTCGGTGCCGTACTGGTAGGAGATGACGCGCACGTCGATGAGGTCGACGAGCCCGAAGTGCTCCATGTGGACGCCCACGTCCCACGGGAAGTCGGAGACGATGCCGGTCTTGATGCCGCGGCGGCGCAGTTCGCGCAGCAGCGGCTCGGTGTCGGGGTAGGGCACCCACGCGTCGGGGGCGGCGATCAGGGCGTACGCCTCGGCCTCGATGCCCTGGAGGTAGTCGACGTGCGCGAACCACCCGAGGAGGGCCGTCTCGTGCTGCTCGGCGGACTCGTCGCGGCCGACCTGCAAGGCGGCGACCTCGGGGATGCGGTAGGCCTCGCCGAGCTGGGCGACGGTCTTCTCGAGCAGTTCGTCGCCGAGCGGGCGGCCGGTCGCGGCGGCGACGCGGCGCAGCCAGGTGCCGGCGTCAATGAGTTTGAAAATAGTGTTGCTGAAGTCGAAGAGGACCGCCTCGATCGGCGGCACGGGCTCGGTCTGCTCGGCCTCGGTCGGCTGGTAGGCAACGGCTGAGTCGAAGAGGCTGTAGATCACGGCGGGCCTTCCGTCCTGGACTGCGGCGGTCGTCGCAACCGTAACCGAGCGCGGAGTCCCGGACTACGGTTCTCGCCGCACTTCACACCGCGAACCAGGAGTTCCACCGCCGTTAAACCGCTCGCCCGCCGGGCTTCGCCCCCGCATACTCGGCGGATGCGTCGACTGCCGCACGGCTACACGAACCAGACCACCGCCGACCAAGCCACCGTCGTCAAGCGCTACCAGGGGCCCGACGCCGCCGCGCGCCTGGCGCGCGAGCGTGAGCTCCTCGCCGACCTCGCCGGCGTGCTCCCGGTGCCGCCGCTGCTCGGCGCGGGTGACGAGAGCCTGATTCTCGGATTCGTCGCGGGCGAGCCGGGGCAGGAACTCATGGACGCCGGCGACCCCGAAGCAGTGCTGCGGGCCTGCGGGGAGGTCTTGCGCCGCATCCATGCCCGCCCGAGCGTCCTCGGCGCGGGCACGCTGGTCCACGGCGACTTCGGCCCGAACAACCTCCTGCTCGACCCGGAGACGTACGCGGTCGCGGCCGTGGTCGACTGGGAGTTCGCGCACCTCGGGGACCCGATCGAGGACCTGGCCTGGTGCGAGTGGATCGTCCGGATGCACCACCCGGACCGGGTCGGCGCGCTCGGCGCGTTCTTCGAGGGCTACGGCGCGTTCGTCCCGCGCTGGCCCGAACGCCGGGCCGCGATGGTCGACCGCTGCCTGGGCCTCCGGGAGTTCTGCCGCCGCTGGGACCCGGACGGGCCCGCCGTCGCCGAGTGGCAGCGGCGGGCCGAGGTCACCGCGGGCTGGTGAGTCAGTCCCGGTAGAGCGGGTTCGCACCGGGCGGCCGCTCCTCCTCGGCCACTGGGCCGGGCGCGGTGCCGTCGCCGAAGGGCTTGCCGCCCAAGGACTCCCGGCCGTGGTCGGAGAGCCAGTTCTCCAGGTCCGGCCCGGCGGGCACGACCTGAGTCGGGTTGATGTCCTCGTGCACGACGTAGTAGTGGCGCTTGATCTGGTCGAAGTCCACAGTGTCCCCGAAACCGGGGGTCTGGAAGAGGTCGCGCGCGTACGCCCACAGGACCGGCATCTCGGTGAGCTTGTTGCGGTTGCACTTGAAGTGGCCGTGGTAGACCGCGTCGAACCGGACCAGGGTCGTGAAGAGCCGCACGTCGGCCTCGGTGACCGCGTCGCCCATGAGGTAGCGGCGGTCGGCGAGGCGCTCCTCGAGCCAGTCGAGGGCGTCGAAGAGGCGGGCGTACGCCAGCTCGTACGCGCGCTGGGAGCCGGCGAAGCCCGCCCGGTAGACGCCGTTGTTGACCTCGGTGAAGATCCGCTCGATCACCGGGAGCATCTCGTCGGCCAGTGCGGCCGGGACCAGGTCGGGCGCGCCCTCGCGGTGGAACGCGGTCCACTGGGTCGAGAGGTCGAAGGTCAGCTGTGGGTAGTTGTTGGTGACCAGCTCTCCGGAGGGCACGTCCACGATCGCGGGCACGGTGATGCCGCGCGGGTAGTCGGGGAAGCGCTTGAAGTAGTGCTCCTGCAGCCGCTCGGTGCCGAGCACCGGGTCGCGGCCGTCCGGGTTGAGGTCGAAGGTCCACGAGCGCACGTCGTGCACCGGCCCCGGCGTCGCCAGCGAGAGCGCCTCCTCGAGGCCGAGGAGGCGGCGGATGATGATCGACCGGTGCGCCCACGGGCAGGCCCGCGCGGCCACGAGCCGGTAGCGGCCCGGCTCGACCGGCCAGGCCTGCGCGCCCTCGGTGAGCCCGGCCATGCGCGGGTCGCCGATCTTCGAGTGCGGCTCGACCGGGGCGGCCCGGACGGCCGCGGCGTCGGCGACGACGCGGTCCTCGATGTAGTTGGTGTCCCGGGTGAACTCGCCGCCGGTCACGTACGCGCCCTTGGTCGAGTGCTCGGTGCCGTCGGTCCGGTTCGGTTCGCTCTGTGCCACACGCCCAGCCTACGCACCGGTCATCGGACCGTCACACGGAATTTTTCCAATGGATTGAAAAAGTCCTGGACAGGCCCGGGCGAGGGGCGAATACTTGACCGCCATGGCCACCTCAAAAAGCCGCCGCATGCTGGCCCTCGGTGCACTCGCCTTGGGCGCGTTCGGGATCGGCCTCACCGAATTCGTCGTGGTCGGTCTCCTCGGCCCGCTCGGCGACGACCTCGACGTCTCGATCCCCACCGCCGGGCTCCTCGTGACCGGCTACGCCGCCTCGGTCGCGATCGGCGCGCCGATCATGACCGCCGCCGGGACCCGGCTGCCGCGAAAGACCATGCTCGTCGTCCTCATGGCCCTCTTCATCGCCGGGAACGCGCTCGCCGCGAAAGCCCCCGACTACGGGGTCCTCATGACCGGCCGCGTCGTCTCCGCGCTCTGCCACGGCGCGTTCATGGGCATCGGCCCGGTAATGGCCGCCAGCCTCGTCGCCCCCGAGCGCCGTTCGCGCGCCATCGCGCTCATGATGACCGGCCTGACCCTCTCGAACGTCGTCGGCGTGCCCTTCGGCACCGCCCTCGGCCAGCAGCTCGGCTGGCGCGCGGCGTTCTGGGGCATCGCGGTCATCGGCGCGGTCTCCTTGGCCGCGATCATCGCGTTCGTGCCCTCCCGCCCGAACGACAACGGCGGGTCCCTCCGCGCCGAGCTCGCGGTCTTCCGCAGACCGCAGGTCTGGCAGGTCCTCGCGGTCACGATGCTCGGCTGGGGCGCGGCCTACGCGGCCATCACCTTCCTCGAGCCGATCCTCACCCGTGTCTCCGGCTTCGACACCGGCGCCGTCCCCTGGCTCCTCATCCTCTTCGGCGTCGGCCTGACCGCCGGCAACCTCCTCGGCGGCCGCCTCGCCGACCGCGCCCTCATGCCGACCCTCTACGGCACCATCACCGCGGCCACCGCCGCGCTGGTCGTCTTCGCCTTCGCGGCCCCGCACGCCGTTCCGGCCGCGATCATGGTCTTCGTCCTCGGCGCGGCCGGCTTCGCGATGGTCCCGGTCTTCCAGACCCGCGTCATGGACGTCGCCAAGGAAGCGCCCTCGCTCGCCTCCTCGGTGAACGCCGCGGCGTTCAACGTCGGCATCGCCGCTGCCGCCTGGTTCGGCGGCCTCGCCATCGACGGCGGCCTCGGGCTCCTCGCCCCCGTCTGGATCGGCGTGGCCCTGGGCCTCGCGGCCCTCGCGGCGGCCGCCGTGTCCGGCAGAGCCGAACACAAGGCTCCAGGGAGAAGATCGCCGTCTAGGCCGCGGCCCAGTTCCGGAACACGAACCGGTGCACCTCGCGCAGACCGATCTTGAAGAAAGGGCACAGCAGGTAGAACCCGGGCTTGATGCGGCCCGTCGTGACGCGAGTGACGCGCGTGGCCGACTCGTCGACGGCGGCGAGGGTGAACTCCTCGACGACCGAGTCGAAGAACCACCGGTGCACCAGGTTCGTCCGCTCCATCCGGAACACGAGGCGCTGCGGCGGCTCCCAGTCGGTGATCCGCTAGTGCACCGATCCGTTGGCCGCCATGCACTCCCGGCTCTGCCCTACCCCACCGGAGCCGTCGGGGAGGCGGCATTCCACCGGACGCGGCAGGCCGAGGTGGAACAGCGGCGACCGTGGCGCTTCGGTCATCCGCGAATCGCACAGCATCGTCCACAGCGACTCGATCGGCAGCGGGAGGGTCCTCGACGTGCGCACTCTCATCGGCAAACCGTACGTGCACCGACCGAAAGGGACCATTGGCCGAACGGCCCTGTCGCGCTTGTCAGTTGAGGGCGAGGAGGCTCACCGCGGCCGCCGCTGCGACGAGGCCTGTCAGCTGGCCGCGGTGGAGGCGTTCGCCGAGGACCTTGCGGGCCAAGAGGACCGTGCCCGCCGGGTAGAGGGCGACGATCACCGCGACCACCGCGAGGTCGCCGCTGCGGGAGGCGAGGAGGAACAGCAGGTTCGCGATGGAGTCGAGCGCCCCCGCGCCGGCCGACATCGCATAGGCGGGTTCGGCCTGCCCGAGCCTGCGGCGGAAGGCGAACGCCGCGCCGAGCGTCACCGCCGACGAGACGGCGCGGCCGACGATGAGCGGCCCGACGCCGCTGTCGGCGGGGGCCTGGTGCAGGAAGACCAGTTGCAGCGCGATCGCCGTGCCCGCGCCGAACGCCAGCAGCAGCGCGGTTCGGGAAGGCCGCGAGGAGCGCACGCCCGGACCGGCGCTCACCAGGACCACCGCCACGAGCGCGAGCGGCAGGCCGACCATCCCTGCCGCGGCCAGATGCTCGCCCTGCAGCAGACCCACCCCCACGGGCAGCGCGGCCGAGACGAGGGCGGTGATCGGGGAGAGGACGTTCATCGGACCGATCGCGAGCGTCCGGTACAGCAGCACGAACGCCGCCGCCGACGCGACGCCCGAGGCCGCGCCCCACGCCAGGGTCGCGGGACTGAACGAAGCGCCGAGGAGCGGCCACAGCAGCAGCTCGACCGCGAGGCTCGCCGGGGCGGCGATCATGACCGTCCGCAGGACATGGGCCTTGCGCGCTCCGAGCCCGCCGAAGAAGTCGGCGCACCCGTAGGCGAGCGAACTGCCCAGAGCCAGCGCGAGCGCGATCACGGTGACACCTCCAACAGAATGACCGGATAGAATCCTAGAACGACCGAGGTCGGTCAGTCAAACGACCGTAGTGATCAACACAGTGACCAAGGAGGCGGAGACATGAGCGAGGCTGAAGCGGCACTGCGCACGGTCGCGGCCAACGTGAAAGCCGCCCGCGCCCGGGCCGGGCTCTCCCTCGACGAACTCGGCCGCCGCGCGCGCGTCAGCAAAGGCGCCCTCGTCGGCCTCGAGAAGGCCCAAGGCAACCCCAACCTCGCCACCCTGGTCCGACTCGCCGACACCCTCGGGATCTCCGTCTCCGCACTCATGGAAGGCCCCGCCGAGGACCGCGTCCGCGTCGTCGACGCCCAGAACGTGACACCACTGTGGACCGGGGCGCACGGCGGCGAGGCCCGGCTCGTGCTCACCACCCCCGGCCCCGCCCCGGTCGAAGTCTGGCGCTGGCGGCTCGAACCGGGCGAGGCGTACGAGAGCCACCCGCACCAGGCCGGCGTGCAGGAGACCGTCAGCGTCGTCGCCGGGGGGATGGTCCTCATCGTCGACGGCGTCGAGCACGCCCTCGAAGCAGGTCAGACCGCGACGTTCGGCGGCGACGTCCCGCACGCCTACCGCGCGGGCGACAAGCCTTGCGCCCTCGTCATGACGGTCCACCTCCCGCCCGCGGGGTGACCGCCGCGCGAAACGTCGGCGGCCCGCCACAGGCCAGACGGATGGCCTCCGGTGTCCGAGCGCCGAAGCGAAACGAGCGGGGGAACGGGTCTGACGGCGGGCCGTCGGGCACCGCCTGACAGCGCACGGGAGAGGCCAACGGCTTTCCTTGTGGCGCATGTGTACGAGGCGGCTACTATGGTCCCCGACTTTCCCTGCCGCCCCGGAGTTGGAACCGCATGCCGCCTTTGCAACGACGAGTGCTCCTCGGAGGGGCCCTCGGCCTCGTCGGCGCGGGCGCCGCCACCGCCGCGCTGCTCTCGCGCGGCGGCGACCGGGGCGTCATCACCGCGCTCCCCGACGAGGCCGAGCCCTGGGCCGGTTCGGGACCGCTCGACTTCGCCGCGCTCCGCGACCGCGCCCGCGCCTTGCTCACCGGCGGCGTCACCGACACCGCCGACACCGATTACGGACGGCCGATGCGCGTCCTCGACCGCGAGTCCTTCGAAGACTGGGAGGCCATGGACCGCAGCGAGGGCCGCACCGCGCTCTGGGCCGACATAGGCCCCGTCAGCGAACCGCTGGCCTTCACCAACTCGTACGTGCGCCTGCGCCGCCTCGCCCTCGCCTGCGCCACCCCCGGCACCGACCTGTTCGAAGGCCCCGTCGCCGCCACCGCGATCGTCGACGCCCTCGACCTGCTCTACCGGTCCGGCTACAACGAGCACGCCGAGCCCTCCGGCAACTGGTACTGGTGGGAGATCGGCGCGCCCGCCGCGCTCATGCAGACCTGCGTCCTCATGCACGACCACATCCCGGCCGAGCACCTCGGCCACTACCTCGCCGTCGTCGACCGCTTCTGCCCCAACGCCGACGACCGCGTCTCCTCGCCCGGCGAGCGCGAGACCGGCGCCAACCGCGCCGACAAGGCCGCGATCCTCGCCCTGCGCGGCCTCGTCGGCGAGGACTTCGCCAAGCTCGACCTCGCCCGCGACGGCCTCTCCGACATCGCCGAGGACGGCGCCAACAGCCTCTTCCGCCTCGTCGACGAGGGCGACGGCTTCCACCGCGACGGCTCGTACATCCAGCACGGCCACGTGCCCAGCACCGGCAGCTACGGGCTCGCCCTGCTCAACTCGGTCACGCTCGCCCTCGCGCTCCTCCAGGACTCGGTCTGGCAGGTCACCGACCCCGAGCTCGAAGGCCTCTACGACGCGGTCGACCGCTCGTTCACGCCGTTCACCGAGGACGGGCTGTTCATGGACTGCCTGCGCGGCAGGGCGATCGCCCGCCCGACCCAGCGCGACAGCCACACCGGCCCCGAGATCACCGCCGCCCTGCTCGCCCTCGCCGAGTTCGCCCCGGCCGCGCACCGCGACCGGTGGCGGTCGCTCGCGCGCGGCTGGATCGAGCGCTCGTCCGTCCCGCACTTCGAGCGCATGGACCTGCGCGGCATCCGGCAGGCCAAGGAGCTCCTCGCGGACGCCTCGGTCGGGGCCGCGCCCCGCCCGGAGCTGACGCGGATCTACCCGAACATGGCCCGCCTCCTGGTGCGCCGGCCCGGGTGGTCGTGGGCGCTGTCGATGTCCTCGCGCCGCGTCGCCGGGTACGAGATGGTCGGCGGCGAGAACCTGCAGGGCTGGTACATCGGGGACGGCATGTCCTACCTGTACACCGTGGACGACCCGCTCCAGTTCGGCGACGAGTTCTGGCCCACCGCGAACCCCTACCGCCTCCCGGGCGTCACCGTGGACTCCCGCAAGCGCGAGGTCGTCGGCGTCGGCCACGACATGGTGCTCCACCTGCCCGAGAACGACGTCGCGGGCGGCGCGACCCTGGACGACCGGTACGCGGCGGCGGCGATGGACCTGGTCGCCGAAGGCTCCTCGCTGCGCGCCAAGAAGGCCTGGTTCGTGGTCGGCGACGTGGTGTGCGCGCTGGGCGCGGGCGTCAGCGCCGCGGACGGCCGCGCGGTCTGGACCACTGTCGAGCACCGCAACCGCCACGAGGACGGCGACCGCCGCATGGCCGTCGACGGCGCGTTCCCCGACGAGGACACCGACCTCAAGACGTCGATCGAGGGCGCCTCCTGGGTCCATCTGCCCGGCGCCGCCGGATACGTCTTCCCCGCGGGGAGCACCGGCCTCCACGCCGGGCGCGAGACGCGCCGCGGGGCCTGGAACGACATTGAGCAGGGCCCCACCACCGGCGGCGGCGACACCGAGGTCCACACCCGCCGCTACTCGACCCTCTGGTACGACCACGGCGTGTCCCCTGTGGACGTCTCGTACGCCTACGTCCTGCTGCCGACCGCGACCGCCGCCGAGACCGCCGTCTGGGCCGCCCACCCCACCGTCGCCATCGCCGCCAACACCACCGCGGTACAGGCGGTCGAAGCCGACGGCCTCATCGCCGCCCACTTCTGGCAGGCCGGTGAAGTCGGCGGCCTCGCATGCGACGGACCCGCCTCCGTGATCGTGACCCGAAGCGACGACGGCATCGCGGTCGCCGTGGCCGACCCCGGCCGCACCGCCGCCGAAGTCGTCATCGAACTGCCGTACGCCGCAAGCGAAGTCGTCGAAACCGACGAAACCGTCACCGTCGAGACCGGGGACAAGGCCAGGCTCACCGTCCGCACCGAAGGCTCCCTGGGCGCCACCCACACCGCCCGGCTGCGCTGACCGGCGATCAAGGCTTGAACCGGTACCCCATGCCCGGCTCGGTGAGCAGGTGCACCGGCCGGGCCGGGTCCGCTTCGAGCTTGCGGCGCAACTGGGCCATGTACTGGCGCAGGTAGTTCGTCTCCCGGTCGTAGTTCGGGCCCCACACCCGGTGCAGCAGCTCGCGCTGGCCCACGAGCTTCCCGGGGTTGCGCAGCAGCACTTCGAGGAGCTGCCACTCGGTCTTGGTGAGTCGCACCTCCTCGCCGCCCCGCTTGACCGTCCGCGCCGCCAGATCCACAGTGGCCGAGCCGATCTCGGTGGCCGGCGCGTCGCCGCCCGCGTTCCCGCGCCGGGTCGCGGCCCGCACCCGGGCGAGCAGCTCCCCGATGTCGAACGGCTTGGTCACGTAGTCGTCGGCGCCCGCGTCGAGCGCGGCGATCTTCTCGGCGCTCGCGGCGCGGCCCGAGAGCACCAGGATCGGCGCGGTCGTCCACCCCCGCAGGCCCGCGATGACCTCGGTGCCGTCCATGTCGGGCAGGCCCAGGTCGAGCACCACGAGGTCGGGGACGAGCGCCGCGGCGGCGCGCAGCGCCTGCGCCCCGTCGGGCGCGGTCGCCACCTCGTACCCGTGCGCGGTCAGGTTGATCCGCAGCGCCCGCGCGATCTGCGGTTCGTCGTCCACGACGAGGATCTTGATCACTCCGTGCCCTTCTCTTCCACGTGCGGCAGCGCCAGCACCATCGTCAGCCCGCCGCCCGGGGTCGCCTCGGCCACGAGCGAGCCGCCCATGGCCTCCGCGAGCCCGCGCGAGAGCGCGAGGCCCAGCCCCACACCGGTCGTATTGTCGCGGTCGCCGAGCCGCTGGAACGGGGTGAACATCAACTCCCGGCTCTCGTCCGGGACGCCGGGGCCGCGGTCGACCACCCGCAGCTGCACCAGTTCTCCGTGCCGGCCCGCGATCACCAGCGGCGGCACGCCCTCGGGGCTGAACCGCAGCGCGTTCGCCACCACGTTCACCAGGATGCGCTGCAGCAGACCGGGATCGGCCGTGACCTCGGGCAGGTCCGGGGCCACGTCGAGCCGCACGGCCGCCGCCGCGTCCCCGATCTCGTCGAGCGCCCACGGCACCGCGTCGTCCAGCGCCACCGGCACCGGGTTCGCGCCGAGCACCCCGGCCTGGAGCCGCGACATGTCGAGCAGGTTGTCGACCAGGCTCGTCAGCCGCGCCAGGGACGTCTCGGCCGACTCCAGCAGCTCGTCGTGCTCCTCCGGCGTGAACAGGTCCCCGGTGGACCGCAGACTCGACACCGCGACCCGCGCCGACGCCAGCGGCGTCCGCAGGTCGTGCGAGACCGCCGCCAGCAGCGCCGTGCGCAGCTTGTCCGTGTCCGTGAGCCGCTGCACCGCGGCCGCCTGCCGCTCCAGCCGCTCGCGCTCCAGCGCCGCGGCCGCGTGCATCGCGAACGCCTGCGCGATCCGCCGGTCCGCCGCCTCCAGCGTGTGCCCGCGCAGCGCCAGCGCCAGGTCGTCGCCGATCGGCAGGTCGTTCTCCGCCGCGCCCGGGCTCGCGCAGCCCTCGCCCGCGCACGCGACGACCCGCCACAACTTGGCGTCCTGCCGCTCGGCCGGACCCGCCCCGGCCTCGGTGCGCTCCAGGAGCGTCGCCGACTCCAGCGAGAACGTCTCCCGCAACCGCTCCAGCAGGTCCTCCACCCGGCTGCCGCCGCGCAGCACGGTCCCCGCGAGCGTCGCCAGCGTCTGCGCCTCCGTGCTCGCCCGCGCCGCCAGCCGCGCCCGCGCCGCCGACAGGTTCACCACGCTCGCCCCGCCCAGCGCCAGTGCCACGAAGATCGCCAGCGAGATCAGCTGCTCCTGGTCGTGGACCTTGAACGTGTTGTACGGCTCGGTGAAGAAGTAGTTGAGCAGCAGGCTCCCCGAGAGCGCGCCCAGCAGCGCCGGCCACATGCCGCCCGCGAGCGTCAGCCCCATGACCGCGGTGAGCACGATGAGGATCATCGTCGTGAGCGACAGCTCCTCGTGCAGCGGCAGCATCGCCATGCACAGCGCCGGCACCCCGAGGATCGCCAGCGCGATGCCGAGCCGCCTGCGCCCGCCGACCACGCCCCGGTTCCCGGACGGCCGCCTCACCGTGGCGACCCGCTCGTGGCTCACCAGGTGCACGTCGATCTTCCCGGAGCTGGCCGCCGTCGTGACGCCGACGCCGCGCGAGAGCATCTGCGCGAACCGGCCCCGCCGCGACGCCCCGAGCACCAGCTGCGTGGCGTTCACACCGCGCGCGAACTCCAAGAGCGCGTTCGGGATCGCCCGCCCCACCACCTGGTGGTACGAGCCGCCGAGGCCTTCGACGAGGTTCCGCTGCCGGGCCAGGTTCCGCGCCGACCGGGCGCTGGTGAGCCCGTCCCCGGAGGCCACGTACACGGCCTTGAGGTCGGCCCCGCCCGACCGCGCCGCGATCCGCGCGGCCCGCCGGATGAGCGTGTCGCCCTCGTCGCCGCCCGAGAGCGCCACGACCACGCGCTCCTTGGACTCCCACGTCGCGGTGATGTGCTGGTCCTCGCGGTACTGCTCGAGCTGGTCCTCGACCTTGTCCGCGAGCCACAGCAGCGCGATCTCGCGCAGCGCCGTCAGGTTCCCGACCCGGAAGTAGTCGGCGAGCGCCGGCCCCACCTTCTCGGGCGGGTACACGTTCCCGTGCACCATGCGGCGGCGCAGCGCCTCGGGGGTGATGTCGGCGAGTTCGACCTGGTCGGCGCGGCGCACCACTTCATCGGGGACGGTCTGCTCCTGCGGCACCCCGGTGATCTGGGCGACCACGTCGTTGAGGGACGCGAGGTCGTGCACGTTCACCGTCGAGATGACGTCGATCCCGGCGTCGAGCAGCTCGTCCACGTCCTGCCAGCGCTGGCCGTTGCGCGAGCCGGGCGCGTTGGCGTGCGCGAGCTCGTCGACGATGGCCACCGCGGGAGCGCGGGCGAGGACGGCGTCCACGTCGAGCTCGGCGACGCCGCCCACGACCTTCCGAGGCACCGCCTCGAGGCCCTCGAGCAGCTCAGCGGTGTGACGCCGCCCGTGGGTCTCGACGAACCCGACGACGACGTCGGTGCCGCGGGCACAGCGGCGGCGGGCCTCTTCGAGCGCGGCGAAGGTCTTGCCGACCCCCGGGGCCGCGCCGAGGTAGATCCGCAGTTCGCCACGTGACACGGACCCATCATTCCCCGCGCCGCCGCGACCGGCCATCAAGAAAGCGTCAAAGGTGCGCAACTTCTCGCCCTCGACTCCTTGGGGCCCAGTCCTGGCGCGTCTCACCCCGCTCGCGTGTGCCGAGCGGTCACAGGACCGCGTCTGGCAAGATGTCCCCGTCGCGCCGGGAGCCGCAAGCAGGCCCGTGCGACGCCTGACCGTCGATGTGACGAAAGAAGCGCCAATGCACACTCCCCCCTGCAGGACCCGTGCCCGGAAGGGGGCCTCCGCATGGTCGACATGACCTGGTTCGAGGCCATCGTGCTCGGGATCGTCCAGGGCCTCACCGAGATGCTGCCGATCTCCTCCTCCGCGCACCTGCGCCTCACCTCGGCGCTGTTCTTCGAAGAGGACGCGGGCGCCTCCTTCACCGCCGTCACCCAGCTCGGCACCGAGACCGCCGTCCTCCTCTACTTCTGGAAGGACATCGTCCGCATCCTCGTGGCCTGGTGGAAAGGCCTGTGGGACAAGGAACTGCGCGGCGAGACCGACTACCGACTGGGCTGGTACGTCATCGTCGGCACCCTCCCGATCGTGTTCTTCGGCCTCATCTTCAAGGACGCGATCCGCGAGGGCGCCCGCAACCTCTGGCTCGTCGCCTTCAGCCTCATCTTCTTCGGCCTGCTGCTCGCGCTGGCCGAGCTCGTGGGCAAGAAGACCCGCACCTGGGACGACTTCCGGATGAAGGACGGCCTCATCCTCGGCTTCGCGCAGGCGGGCGCGCTCATCCCGGGCGTCTCCCGCTCGGGCGGCACGATCACGGCCGGCCTCTTCATCGGCCTTGACCGCTCGGTGGCCGCCCGGTATTCGTTCCTCCTGGCGATCCCGGCCGTGTTCGGCGCGGGCATCCTCAGCCTCGGCGACGTGTTCGACCCGGCGACGGAGGGCTCGGTGCCCAGCGGCGCGCAGATGCTCGTGGCGACGATCATCGCGTTCTTCGTCGGGCTCGCGGCCGTGCACTGGATGCTCAAGTGGGTCGCCAAGCACAGCGTGTTCATCTTCGTCTGGTACCGCTGCATCCTCGGCGTCGCCGTCGTCATCATGCTGGAGACGGGCTACCTCTCCGCCACTTAGGACCCAAGCGCTGCAAGGAGGGCCGGTCTCATGGACCGGCCCTCCTGCTCGTCACCGCCGCGATTCGGCGGCGGCGAGCGCCGCGATGGAGCCGAGCAGGATCAGCGACCCGGCCGCCGTCGGCGCCGTCATCGGCTCGCCGAGGAGCAGGACCGCGAGGAACGCGGCCGTGACCGGCTCGATCAGCATCATCACCGACGCCGTCGTGGCCCGCACCAGCGCGGCCCCCGCGAAGTAGAACGGGTACGCGAGCGCGGTCGTGAACGCCGCCAGGTAGGCGACGAGCGCGATCGACTGCGCGGTGCCGCCGCCGTGGGGGAGCAGGCCCTCGATCCAGGCGGGCACGAAGAGGACGGCCGCGCCGATCCCGAAGGACCACATGGTGAGCGTGAACGGGTCCTCGCCGTCGCCCTTGCGGCCCGTGTACCGGCCCAGGAGGGTCACGGCCGCGTACCCGGCGGCCGACAGGAGCGAGAGCGCGACGCCGGGCGCGGTCACGACCCCGGGGGCGTTGCCGCCCACGAGGACCGCGAGGCCGGCGAGCGCCCCGGTGACGGCCAGGAGGCCGCCGCGGCCGAGCCGCTCCCCGAGCAGGAACCGCGACCCGAGCGCCGTGAGGACCGGTCCCGACCCGAGCGTGAGCAGCGTGGCGGCGGCGACCCCGGTGGCGTCGACGGCCGCGAAGTACGCGGTCTGGAAGACCGCCATGCCGATCCCGGTCCCGATGAGCAGGGCCGCGCGGCGGCCGAGCGGATGCGGCGGGCGCACGCGGGCGCGCCGCGGCCGCAGGGCCGTGAACGCGAGGAGCAGGACGAGGCCGCCGAGGTGGCGCCAGAACGAGACGGCCGCGGGGCCGAACTCCCCGGCCCGGTAGACGAGTTCGGCGGCGGCGCCGGTGGTGCCCCAGGCGAGGCCGGTGACGGTGAGGTAGGCCAGGCCGCGCCGGGCGGGCGCGGCGGAGCGGACGAGTGTTGACGTGGACATGCGTTCTCCAGCAGGGAGCGAACGGACGGATGCTCTCGTCTGCGGGCATGCCTCAAGACGCGTCGGCTCAGAACGCCGTGCGCGGCAATGGAACAGGTGCCCGCCTCAGGCGGCGGGCGGAGAGAGCTTCCCGGAACGCATGAACGCCACCCTACCGGTCAGGCCGGGCCCGCGCCCAGCCGCCGCAGGCCCTCCGCGATCACCTCGGGCCGCTTGCAGAACGCGAACCGCACCACCGGCCGGGGTGCCTGGTCGAGGTAGAACACCTGGGTGGGGATGGCGACGACCCCGCACCGCTCGGGCAGCTCCAGGCAGTACCGCAGTCCGTCCTCGTATCCGAACGGCGCGACGCTCGCGGTGACGAAGTAGGTGCCCTCGGGCTCGTACACCTCGAACCCGATCTCCTTGAGCCCGTTCACCATCAGGTCGCGCCGCTCCTGGTAGCCCGCCGCGAGGCCCCGGTAGAAGCCGTCATCCGAGCCGAGTGCGGCCGCGATCCCGTACTGGAACGGCGTGCCGGACGCGAACGACAGCCACTGCTTGACGTCCTGCACCCGGGCCACGAGCTCGGCCGGGCCCGTGGCCCAACCGATCTTCCAGCCGGTGACCGAGAACGTCTTCCCGGCCGAGCTGATGGTGACCGTGCGGTCCCACATGCCCGGCAGCGACGCGAGCGGCACGTGCTCGCGGCCGTCGAAGACCAGGTGCTCGTACACCTCGTCGGTGACCACGAGCAGGTCCCGCTCCACCGCGAGCGCGGCCACGGCCGCCAGCTCGTCGCGGTGCAGGACCGTCCCGGTGGGGTTGTGCGGCGAGTTGATCAGCAGCAGCTTCGTCCGCTCGGTGACGGCGGCCGCCAGCCGGGCGGCGTCCAAGCGGTACTCGGGAGCGTCGAGCCGCACCGGCACGAGCGTTCCGCCGGCCATGGTGATCGCGGCCTTGTAGGAGTCGTAGCTCGGCTCGAGCGCGATGACCTCGTCCCCGGGGTCGACGAGGGCGAGCATCGCGGCGGTGAGCGCCTCGGTGGCCCCGGCGGTGACGGAGACGCCGTCGGCCGGGTCGGGCGTGAGCCCGTACCAGCGCTCCTGGTGCGCGGCGATCGCCTGGCGCAGTTCGGGAACGCCCGCGAGCGGCGGGTACTGGTTGTGCCCCTCGCGCATCGCGGTCGCGGCCGCCTCGATCACGTGCGCGGGGCCCGACTCGTCGGGGAAGCCCTGGCCGAGGTTCACCGCGCCGTGGCGCTGCGCGAGCGCCGACATGGTCGTGAAGATCGTGGTCTGGGGCCGACGGCCGGGTCCGCTCATGGTGCCTCCTCGTGGAACCCGGCCATCATCCCAGGCCTGCCCGTCAGTCGTCGGCAGGCCAGCGCCCGTCGGCCTTGGCGCGCTCGATCTCGGCGAACCCGGCCGGGCGCATCCGCCCGGCCGCGATGAGCGCCTCGGCGATGCCCCGGTTCCGCTTCGACCACGGGCTGCGCTTGGTCCGCGGCGAGTACCGCTGCAGGAACGAGTCGCCGTCGAGGCCCTTGCGGTGCCCGTCGATCCACCCGAAGCACAGCGCGGCCTCGAGCGCCGGGCCGATCCGCAGCCGCCCTTCGGGCGAGCGCTCCTTGCCGATGCGCAGCCACACCGAAGTCTCGTCCGGGTGGGCTTCGAGCCAGGCCTCCCACGCCTCGCGGTCGGGGAGATCGAGCGCGTCCACGTCAGGCCGCCTTCGCGACCGCGGCGAGTGTGTCGAGGTAGTGCCGGTTGAACATGACGGCGAGGACGTTCCCGAACGGGTCGACGAACGAGGCCGTCTCGAATCCCTCGCCGCGCACGATCTTCGGCTCGTACTCCCTGGCGCCCATCGCCGTCAGACGCTCGATGGCCGCGTCGAGGTCGTCGACGTGCCAGTACGCGATCGCGCCGCCGGGGCCCGCGCTCATGTCGTGGGGCGCCCACTCGGCCTGGGCGATGCCGATCTCGTGCTGGTAGTCGCCCACCCGGAACTCGATGTAGCCCGGCACCTCGAAGTACGGCCCGGCGCCGAGCAGGTCGCTGTACCAGGCCTTCGCGGCATCGAGGTCCGCGGCGAAAAAGCTGATGGTGCTGAATCCTCGCAGCATGTGCGTGCTCCTTTGTCGTCGTTGCACACCAAGTTAAGGCCCATTGCGGAAGATGAGCTTCCTCAATGCGTGCGAGAATCGGGAAATGTTGGAGACCTCCGCGCGCCTGCTCCGCGTCCTCGCCCTCCTGCAGGCCCAGCGCGACTGGACGGGCGCGGCCCTCGCCGAACGCCTCGACGTCACCACCAGGACCGTGCGCAGCGACATCGACCGGCTGCGCCAGCTCGGCTACCGCGTCCACTCCACCACCGGCAGCGCGGGCGGCTACCGGCTCGAGCCCGGGAACGCCATGCCGCCCTTGCTCCTCGACGACGAGGAGGCCGTGGCGGTCGCGGTGGGCCTGCGCGCGGCGGCCTCGGGCTCGGTGGCCGGGATCGAGGAGACCTCGCTGCGGGCGCTGGCGAAGCTCGAGCAGACGATGCCTTCGCGCCTGCGCCGCCGCATCGACGTGCTCAGGTCGGCGACGGTCTCGGCCGCGGGCGCGGGTCCCACGGTGGACGCGAAGGTCCTGACCGCGATCGCCGAGGCCGTCCACCGGTGCGAGCAGCTGCGCTTCGACTACCGCGACCGGGCGGGCGGGGAGACGCGCCGCCGCGCGGAGCCGCACCGGCTCGTCTACACCGAGCGCCGCTGGTACCTGCTGGCCTGGGACGTCGACCGCGCCGACTGGCGCACGTACCGGGCCGACCGCATCCGCCCGCGCACCCCGAACGGCCCCCGGTTCGCCCCGAAGGAGCCGCCGGAGGAGGCGGTCGCGCACGTCCTGCGCGGCCTGGGCCAGAGCGCCTGGCGGCACCAGGCGGTGATCCGCCTGCACGAGCCGGTCGAGACGATCGCGGCGATGCTCCCGCCCGGCAGCGGTCTCCTCGAGCCGGCGGGGGAGGGGGAGTGCCTGTGGCGCAGCGGGAGCGACTCCCTGCGCGACCTCACGACCTTCATCACCGGCCTGGGCCTGCCCTTCAAGGTCGAAGCGCCGCAAGCACTCCGCGACCACCTGGCGATGCTGGCCGCCCGGTACGCGGCGGCCGCGGAAACAAAACCGGGAACTCTATTGGAATAAAGCATTCCGTTCTGATAAGATGAATGCAACGGACGCGGAACCGCCGCGAACCCGGCCCCCTCGAAGGAGCACGACATGACCGCCACCGCTTGGCCCCTCCTCGCCGAATCCCACGACGCCCTGCTCAACGCCGTCAAGGGCGTCGGCGCCGACCAGTGGGACCTGCCGACGCCGTGCGACCAGTGGACCGTCACCCAGGTGCTGCAGCACGCCGCGGGCGACCAGCTCGCATACTACGCCGCGATCACCGGCGGGGAAGGTTCCGCCGAGAACCCCTTCGCGCCTTCGGGAACGCCGCTGTCCGACCCTGTCGCGCACGTCGCCGCCGCGACCGAAGCCGCCGCAACGGCTTGGGCCGGCATCGCCGCAGACGACGCCGCCGTGGCGGTCCCGGTGCCGCCCAACACCCTCGACGCCGTGACCGGCGTGGGGGCCTGCGCCCTCGACGCGGCCGTCCACGCCTGGGACATCGCGAAGGCCACGGGTCAGCCGCAGCCGCTCAGCGAGACCGCCGCGACCGCGATCCTGATCGCGGCCAAGCAGATCGTGGAGCCGCTGCGCGCCTGGGGCGCTTACGCCCCCGCGCTCGAGCCGCAGGACGGCGACGACGCCGTCGCGGCCCTCCTGCGCTACCTCGGCCGCGATCCCGAGTGGACCGCCGCATAGTGGACGAGCGCGACCCGGGCCTCCGAATGCCGCTTCGGCATCAGGAGGCCCGGCCGCCGTATCGGCGCACGCCGAGCCGCCGGCACCGCACCGAGGTCCGCCGCGAGCGGGCGTAGACGCACGCGCATGGATCGTGGCGTCTCAGCGATGGGCGTCGCGCCCCCGATCGACTTGACTGGGGGACATGAGCAACGAGCACATCATCCTGGTCACCGGCGCCACCGGCAAGGTCGGCCGCCGCCTCACCGCCCGCCTCGCCGAGGCCGGGCACACCGTGCGCGGCGTCTCGCGCAGCACCGAGATCCGCTTCGACTGGCACGACGAGTCGACCTGGGCCGCGGCCCTCGCCGGTGTCACCGCCGCCTATCTGATCCCGCCGGACGAGCCGTTCCCCGCCGCCGGGATCGTCGCCGCCGCCGAGCAGGCGGGCGTCAAGCGCCTGGTCGCCCAGTCGGGCCGGCGCATCCACGTCCTCGCCGAAGCGGTCGGCGCGGGCCCCGAGACGATCGGCATGTACGCCCTCCAGGAGGCCGTCCAGGCTTCCGGCCTCGAGTGGACCGTCTTGCAGGCCAACAACTTCAACCAGAACTTCAGCGAGGGCGACATGCTCCCGGCGGTCCTCGCGGGCGAGCTGTTCCTGCCGGTCGACGACACCGTGGAACCGTTCATCGACGTCGAGGACATCGCGGCCGTCGCCGTCGCGGTGCTCACCGGGGACGGCCACCACGGCAAGACCTACGAGCTGAGCGGGCCCGAGGCGCTCACCTTCCCCGAGGCGGTCGACGCGATCGCCGAAGCGGCCGGCCGCGCCGTCGCGTTCCAGAACGTGACCGCCGGGGAGTACGCCGCCGCGCTGCGCGCCGAGCAGCTGCCCGAGGACCTCGTGTTCTTCCTCGACGCGATGTACCGGATCATGCGCGAAGGCAAGATCGGCGACGTCGCCGACGGCGTCGAGCAGGTCCTGGGCCGCAAGCCGACCGCGTTCGCCGACTGGGCGAAGCGCGCCGCCGCCGAGGGCGCCTGGAGCGCATAGCGATGAGGCCGGGTCTCGCGCGGCCCGGCCTTCACTCCCCGCTCGCGGCGGCGAGCTTCGCCAGCAGCGCCTCCAGTGAGGCCCGCTCCCGCTCGTCGAGGACCGCGATGAGCTCGCGCTGATTCGCCAGATGGACCTCCATGAGCGTGTCGGTGAGCTCGAATCCGCTCGGCGTCAACGTGATCCGACGCCCGCGCGAGTCCTCCTCGGCGACCGCGCGCGTCACCCAACCGCCCGCCTCCAGCCGGTCGACCCGCTTCGTGATCGCACCGGTCGTCACGAGCACGGTCCGGCTCAGCTCACCCGCCGACAGCGTGTACGGCTCCCCGGCCCGGCGCAGCGCGGCGAGCACGTCGAAGTCGCCGTTGGCGAGGCCCGCCTCCGCGAAGGGGCCGCGCAGCGCCCGGTCCCACGCGCTCGCGAGCCGGAACACCCTGCCCACCACCAGCATCGGCGAGGCGTCCAGGCCCGGGCGCTCGCGACCCCACTGACCGACCATCGCGGCGACGGCATCGTCCGATCCATTCGTCTCCATGTCTTGCATTATATCTTCCACGGAAGCTAAAATGTCTTCCATGGAAGATAAATCGGGTGCGGCCGCCCGCCGCCGCTTCATCGCCGCCACCGTCGTAGACGCCGTCGGCAACGGCATCTACGTACCCCTCACCATGCTCTTCGTGCACGCCCTCACCGGCCAGTCCCTCACCGCGATCGGCACCGGCCTCACCCTCGCCGGACTCGGCGCCCTCGCCGCGATGCCCGTCGTCGGCATCCTCATCGACCGCCACGGCGGCAAGCGCGTCTACACCGGCGCGCTCGCCCTCCGCGCCGTCGCCTTCGCGCTCTACCCCCTCGCCTCCTCCTACCCCGCGTTCCTCGCCGTCGCACTCGCCGTCGCCGTCGCCATGTGGGCCTCCGCCCCCAGTCAGCAGTCGCTCATCGGCGACATGACCGCAGGCGCCGACCGCGACCGCCTCCTCGCCTGGAACCGGAGCCTTCGCAACGGCGGCATGGGCTTCGGCGCCCTCGCCGCCGCCGGCATGCTCGCCGTCGGCGACGGCGGCTACCTCACCGCCGCGCTCGCCCTCGCCGCGGCCTTCGCCGCCGCCGCCGTCCTCGTCGCCCTGATCGCCGTGCACGCCAACGGCACCCGTTCCGCGCCCGCCGAGGCGGGCGGCGGCTATCGCACGGTTCTCGCCGACCGCCGCTACCGCAGGCTCACCGCCGCGAACTTCCTCATCGGCTTCGCCTACACCGCCCAGGCCATCGCCATGCCCGTATTCCTCACCCGCGCCACCGACCTCCCCGACGCCATGGCCGGCATCGTCTTCGCCGTCAACACCGCGCTCATCGCCGGACTCGGCGTCCCGGTCGCCCGCCTCATGTCCCGCGCCCGCCGCGGCCGCGGCGCCGCGATCGGCACGGCCGTCTTCGCCCTCTCCTTCGCGGCCTTCGCCTTCCTGCCCGCCCTCGACGGCGCCGCCGCCGTCGTCGCGGTCCTCGCCGTCGCCATCGTCTACACCGCGGGCGAGCTCATCCACGCCGCCCCCGCCGAAAGCCTCGCCGTCGAGGCCGCCCCCGACCACATGCGCGGCCGCTACCTCTCCGTCTACCAGCTCTCCTGGTCGCTGTGCCGCACCCTCGCCCCCATGCTCCTCGGCCTCCTCCTCGACGCCGGCACCTGGCAGCTCTGGGCCGCCCTCGCCGCCGCCGTCCTCATCGGAGGCGCGATCCTCCTCGGCACCGACCGGCCCCGACCGCGCCCCAGGCGATGCCCGTGCCCGCAGCCGCCTGAAACGGGGGACCTACGCACCGTGATCGAGGCGTAGCCTCAAGAGTGGCCGTCCCACCGCCCTGACAGGACGGCCGACGACCCCCTCCGAAGAAGGCCGCCATGTCCAGACTCCTCGTCACCCTCCGGCGCACCGACGACCGCGACACCGTCCTCGAGACCGGGATGGAAGTCCTCGCCGAATACCCCGACCAGCTCCTCGTCACCGGCACCCCCCGTCAGGCCCGCGACCTCGCCGCGCAGGGCCTCGAGACCACGCCCCTGCCCGAGCAGCCCGTCCAGACCGCCGGCGCCAGCTTCCAGTTCGCCGCCGCCCTCGACGCCCAGGCCGCCGTCACCCTCGCCCCCGAACCCGGCCGCACCGCCTACTACCTCGTCAAACTCATCGGCCCGCCCACCGCCGCCTGGCTCGACGAGCTCGCCGCGGCCGGAGCCGACCTCCACGGCAGCCTCTCCGGCTTCACCATGCTCGCCGGGTTCCTTCCCGAACGCGCCGAAGCGATCCGGGGCCTCGGCTTCGTCGAGGAGGTCACCCCCTACCGGCCCGCCATGAAGGTCTCCCCGAAACTCCACCCCGCGCCCCGGCGCCACCTCGACGCCGCCTACCTCGCGGCGGTCGACCCCGACGACTTCACCGACGACGGCCCCGAGATGATCGAGGTCGCCCTCTTCCCCGGCGAGGACACCGCCGCGCTGGCCCGCCGCATCCGGGACGCGGGCGGCTCGGTGCTCACCGTCCTTCCCAAGTCGCTCGTGGCGAGCGTCCCGCGCTCGCTCATCGCCGACCTCGCCGAACGCGAAGGCGTGCAAGCGATCGTGCCCTACGCGTTCTCCCAGACCAGCAACGACCAGGCGGCCGCGGTCATGGGCGTCCCGGCCGACCACCGCTTCGGCGACCTCGCGCTCACCGGTGCGGGCCAGATCGTGGCCGTGGCCGACTCCGGGCTCGACAACGGCGACCCGGAGACCGTGCACGCCGACGTGCGCGGCCGCGTCGCCGCGATCACCTCCTGGCCGACCCGGGAAGTCCTGGCGCCGTTCACGAACGACCCGCCCGGCCACGACGACGGCCCGGCCGACACCGACTCCGGGCACGGCACGCACGTCGCCGGCTCGGTCCTCGGCAACGGCGAGGCGGCCCGCCAGGCCGGGGCGAGCCCGGTCCCCGCCGGCATCGCCCCTGAGGCCACGCTCTTCTTCCAGGCGATCAACCAGCGCATCCGCTGGAAGTCCCGCGCCGAACTCGCCGCCGCCGGCCTGCGTCCCTTCACGACCCCGTGGCCGCCGCCCGAATCAGGCCTGTACGGCATCCCCGGCGACATCGGCGCGCTCTTCGCCGAGGCCTACGAGGCGGGCGCGCGCGTCCACACCAACTCCTGGGGCGCACCGGTCGCGGGGGAGTACGGGCAGAACGCGCGGGCCGTCGACGAGTTCATGTGGACGCACCCGGACATGCTGGTGCTCTTCGCGGCCGGGAACGACGGCGCGGATGCCGACAACGACGGCCGCATCGACCCCGACTCGATGGGCTCGCCCGGCACCGCCAAGAACTGCCTCACCGTGGGCGCCAGCGAGAACACGCGCCCGAGCGGCTCCGAACCCCCGCCCGGCCTCGACCGCAGCTGGAGCCAGTGGGGCCGCTACCAGAAGCTCGGCGCGGCCGGCCACGTCTCGGACGACCCCGACGGCATGGCCGCGTTCTCCTCGCGCGGCCCCACCGACGACCTGCGCATCAAGCCCGACGTGGTCGCTCCGGGCACCAACGTCCTCTCCATGCTCACCTCGGTGTACGCCGGGGACGGCGAGCCCCTGTGGGGCCGCCTGCCCGAGGGCCATCCGCTGCGCGACCACTACTGCTGGAGCGGCGGCACGAGCATGGCCACCCCGCTCGTCGCGGGCGCGGCGGCGCTGGTGCGCCAGCACCTCGTCGCGCAGGGCCACACCGAGGACGGCCGCCGCCCCTCCGCCGCGCTCCTCAAGGCGCTCTTGGTGAACGGCGCGGTCGCGATCCCCGGCCAGTACCCCGGGGAGATCCCTGAGGGCCCGAACCCGGTGAGCGGCTTCGGTCGCATCGACGTCGCCGGCGCCATCGGCGCCGCGCACCTCAGCCGCTTCGCCGACGCCCCCGCCGACGCCGTCTCGACCGGCGAGATCCGCCGCTACCGGATCGAGGCGGCCGACCCCGAGCAGCCGCTCAAGATCACGCTCGTGTGGACGGACGCGCCCTCGCTCGAAGGCCTGGGCGGGCTCGTGAACGAGCTGTACCTGCAGCTCGAGACGCCCTCGGGCGACGTGGTGAACTGGGACGCCAACCCGGCCACCCGCGTCATCAACAACGTCCAGCAGATCACCGTCACCGCACCTGAGGACGGCGTCTACACCGTCCGCGTCCGCGGCGTCTCGGTCACACAGCCCGCGCCGGGCGCGGCGCCCACCGGCGGCCTCCGCCAGGACTTCGCCCTCGCCGTCGCGAACGCGGTCGCCGAAGACACCGGCGACGCCGCCCTCGCCCCGATGACCGCCCGCTGAACGAACGAGGCGGGCGCCACCTGGGCACCCGCCTCGCCTTCACCAGATGCGTCCGGCTCAACCGCCGTCCTGCCGCACCAGCGGCGGATGGAACAGGACTTCGACGTACACGATCCGCTCGTCGACGACGTCGAGGATGAGCATGCCCTCCTCGGGATCGAGCAGGACATTGCGGTGGCCCGGCCCGTACGGCGTCCCGGGCGGATGCTCAGAGGTGCGGAAGCTCTGGCAGAAGTCGTCCTCGCAGCCGCAGGGCGCGACGAGCCGGAGGTCGTGCGCCACGATCGCCAGATACCGCTCGCCCTCGGCCTCGAGCAGCCGGGCCAGCTCGGCGACGAGGTCGGGATACACCTCCCGGACCAGCGGATACTCCTCCATGAGCGCCAAGCATAACGAGCACCCGCCGCCACTGGAAACGCGTTCGCCCCGCCGCCGGACGCGCCGGGTACGCGCGAACACCCTCAGAGCCGGGCACGCATCGCGGCCACGGCCGCTTCCGGGTCGTCCACTTCGAGCAGCAGCCGGTCGTACTGCGCGCCGTCGAGTTCGACGACGATCGCGCGATCCGGGTCCGCGACGTCCCAGAAGTCGCGGCTGCCGCCGCGCCGGAACGAGCCGAGGTTCACGAGGCCGGGGATGTTGGTGGCCACGCCCCAGCGCGCGCCCGGGAATGCCCGGGCAGCCGCCGGGTCCGCGCGGACGGCCGTGACCGCCGCGAGCGGGATCGCCAGCGGCCGCCAGCGCCCGAAGACCCGCCGGGCTCCGCTGAGCCGGACCGTCAGATGCGTGTCGGTGTATTCAAGTACCGCCATGTCGTTCTCCTCCTTTTCGCTCAGGTCACATCGCGGCGCAGGGGCAGCAGCACGGCTGCTCCGGCCGCCAGCAGGGCATAGGCGAGCAGCACCAGCGCGCCGAGCGCGGGCGGCAGCAGCGCCGTGGCCGAGCCGGTGACCTCAATGGCGGCCTCGCCCATGAGGCTCGCCTGGGTCAGGGCGGCGGTCGCGCCGCCGGGCAGGAACGGGTAGACGGCGCTGACGCCGGGGATGACGGCCAGCAGGTGCTCCACCATGTACAGGTACGCCCCGAGCACGGCGAGCGCCGCGGTCTGCTCCCGCAGCAGGGCCCCGACGCCCACGCCGATGACCGTGTAGGCGGTCATCGTGACCGCGAGGCCGGCGAGGATGCCCGCCGCGGTCCCCACCGGCGCCCCGACCTCGACGCCCCTGATCGCGGCGCCGCCGTAGAGCCCCGCTGCCGCCGAGCCGGCGACGATGAGGCCGTACCCGGTCCCCGCGACGGCGTACGCCGCGAGTTTGGCCGCGAGCACCTGGTGCCGCTGTGGCGCGAACAGGAACGTGTAGGTGATGGTGCCGTGCCGGTACTCCGAGGTCACCGCGAGCGCCCCGAACAGGGCGGGGGCGAGCACCGTGAAACCGATCAGGCTGAGCACGAGGCGCGCCCCCGCCTCGGTCTCGATCCCGGGCATCGGCGGGTCGAAGTTCTCGGGCCCGACGAGCACGGCCATGGCGGTGAGCGCGCCGCCGGACAGCACCGCTACGGGCGGTCCCCATTTCCACAGCGGGGTGGTGAACAGTCGGCGCAGTTCGGCGCGGATGAGGCGGTTCACGCCGCGGCTCCGATCAGTCGGAGGAAGGCCTCTTCGAGACCGGTCGCGTCAGTGGTCAAGGCGTGCAGGGAACCCGTGGTGACGACCCTGCCGTGGTGCATGACGACCACGTCGTCGACGAGCCGTTCCGCTTCGGACAGGACGTGGCTCGCGACGAGGACCGTGCGGCCTTCGGCGGCGAGGTCCCGAAGGAGGCGGCGCAGCCAGGCGATGCCTTCGGGGTCGAGTCCGTTGGTGGGCTCGTCGAGGATCAGGACGGGCGGGTCGCCGAGGAGCGCGGTGGCGAGGTTGAGGCGCTGGCGCATGCCGGTGGAGTAGCCGCCGGTCCTGCGGTCGGCGGTGTCGGCGATGCCGGTGAGCGCCAAGACCTCGGTGATGCGCGCAGCCGGGACGCCGAGCATGTCGGCGTAGACGCGCAAGTGGTCGCGGCCGGTGCGGGCGGGGTGGAAGTTGGAGGCCTCCAGGACCGCGCCGACCGTGCGCGCGGGCTCGTGGAGGTCGCGGTACCGGCGTCCTCCGATGCGGGCGGTGCCCGCGTCGGGGGCGACGAGGCCGAGCAGCATCCGGAGGGTGGTGGTCTTGCCGGAGCCGTTGGGGCCGAGGAAGCCGGTGACGCGGCCGGGCTCGACGCCGAACGTCGCGTCGGTGACTGCCGTGACCGGCCCGAAGCGCTTCGTGAGCCCCTGGATTTCGAGGCGGTGCGGTGGGTGCATCGCATAACTCCATCTCTTCTATCTGTTCTAGTTCATGTATATCAGATAGACTTGAGGCATGCGAATCACGCTTGCGGTCGACAGCGAGATCCCGATCTATCAGCAGATCCGGGACCAGATCGTCACCGCCATCGCCACGGGAGAACTCCCCGCGGAGACGCCGCTGCCCTCCACCCGGCAGCTCGGGGCCGACCTCGCGGTCAACTTCCACACCGTCAACAAGGCCTACGACCTGCTGCGGCACGAAGGGTTCATTCGCGTCAACCGCAAGAGCGGCGCGGTGATCCGCCGCGACCGGACCACACCGCCCGACCCGGGCGTCGCCGACGCCTGGCAGGGACGGCTCGCGATCATGCTCGCCGAAGCCGTCGCCCACGGCCTCGGCCGCGAGGAGGTCCTGGACCGCACCGCGCAGACGCTCGACTCGTTCACCGCCACCGAGAGGACCGACCGGTGACCCTCCCGCTCATCACCCTGCTCTTGACCGTGGCGCTCGTGACCGCGGTCTGGCGCGCCGTCCCGGCGCTCGCCCGGCCCGGCCTCCCGTTCGGCGTCGCCGTCCCGCCCGACCGGACCGACGATCCGGCGATCGCCCAGGTTCGCGAACGCTTCGCCCGCACCGTGATCGCGTCCGGAATCGGCACCGCGGCGCTCGCGCTCCCCGCGGCGCTCCTGCTCGATCCCGAAGTGGTGACCGCGGTGGCGGTCGTCGCACTGGTCCTGTCCGACACCGTCGCCTATGCGCTCGCGGGTCGTCGACTGCGAGCCGCCAAGACCGACGGCGACTGGTACGCCGGCGCGAAGCAGGCCGTCACCGCCGACCTCGGCTTCCGCGCCGACCCCGTGCGCGTGCCCTGGCTCCGGGCGATCCCCGCCGCCCTCATCTTCTCCGCCACCGCCGCGATCGGCCTCGCCCGCGCCGGCTCACTCCCCGCCACGCTTCCCGGCCTCGACGGACTCACCCTCGACAGCGGACCGCGCGTCCCCACGGGCTTCCTCACCGCGGCGAACCCCGTACTGGCGCAGGCCGCCGTCGCCATCGCCGTCCCGCTGCTCTTGGCCGCGATCCTGCGGTCCCGACCCGAAGTCGACGCCGCCCGCCCCGCCGACTCGGCCCGCCGCTACCGGATCTACCTCCGCAGCCTCGCGAACCTCCTGCTGCTCGCCGCCGCTTGCGTCAACCTCACGCTCCTCGGGATCGCCCTGCGCCTGTGGGAGATCGTCCCGCCCGCAGTCGCGGCCACCGCCCTGATCTTCGCGCCCCTCGCCGCCGCAGTGGCCGCGGCCGTGGTCTTCGAGTTCCGCGTCGGCGCGGGCGGCCACCGCCTCCCCGCCGGCCCGCCCGAGGACACCGGCCTCGTGCAGCGCGACGTCGACCGGCACTGGCACCTCGGCGGTTTCGTCTACGCCAACCGGAGCGACCCGGCGATCCTCGTCCACCAGCGCGCTGGCGGATCACAATGGACCGTTAACCTCGGCCACCCCGTCGGCTGGGGCGTCGCCGCCCTCGTCGTCGTCATCACCGTCCTCGCGATCGGCGCCGCCGTCTTGGACGGGCTCGGCCTCGTCGACCTGCCGAGCACCCGCGGCCTGTGACCGGCGGACCAGGAGTGCCAATGGACCTCGAGCAGTACTTCGCGCCCTTGGGCGCCAACGTCTCCGCCCACATCCGCGACCTCGCCGACGGGCGCGGCGTCGGCGTGCGCGAGCACGACCCGGTGATCCTCGTGTCGGTGGTCAAGCTCTTCATCGCCTGGGAGTTCCGGTCGCAGGTCGAAGCGGGGCTCATCGACCCCGCCGCGCCCGTGCGCGTCACCGCCGCCGACCGGCTCGGCGGCACCGGCGTGGCCGGATTCCGCTACGACTCGCAGATCGCCGTGTGGGACCTGGCGTCGCTCATGATGGAGGTCTCCGACAACTCCGCCGCCGATCTCGTCGTCAAGCACATGGGCGCGGGCGCCCTGCGCAGCCTGCCCTCGCGACTCGGCCTCAAGCGCACCCGGCTGCTCGGCTCGCCCCGCACCATCCTCGAGGAGGTCGCCCGCGATCTCGACATCGCCGACCTCGAATCGCTCGCCCACGTCCTCCAGAGCGGCGCGGTGACCACCGCCGAACTGCGCGCCACCAGCGCCTGGGACCCCCTGCGCACCAACGCGTCCACACCCGCCGATATGACCGCGTTCCTGCGGTGCATATGGAACGGCCCCGCGCCCGTGGCCGCCGACGTGCGCCACTGGATGGGCCGCCAGCTCACCGGCGGCCGCCTCTCCCGCCTCGCCCCCAGCACCGTCAAGCCCTTCGGCCGCTCCGGTTCGCTCCCCGGCTGGCTCAACGAGGTCGCCGTCTGGGAGTGGCCCGACGGCCGCCGCCATGCCATCGCCGTCTTCGCGCAGGTCACGCGCGGCAACTTCCGCGAAGTCGAACTCGCCATGAGCCGAGCCGCCCTCGCCCTCACCGAAGCGCTCGATCAGTAGAGCGCCGACCACGGCCGCGGCGGATTCGCCGGGTCCGTCTCGGCCGCCCGCCGCACCAGCGTCCGCATCCGCTGATGCGCCCGCAGCAGCTCCGGCGCCTCCCGCATGAGCACGTGGCCCGCCGGCGTCAAGCGCACCTGCCCGCCGCCGCGGTCGAACAGCTCCGCGCCCAGCTCCTTCTCGAGCCGCCGGATGCGCTGGCTCAACGGCGGCTGCTCCATGCCCAGGCGCTCCGCGGCCCGCCCGAAGTGACGTTCCTCTCCAACCGCCAGGAAGCACTCCAAGTGCCGCATGATGTCCACGCGGCAACGATATCAACGGCCGTATCGGTCCATAGGCGCGTTGATATTGGACGCCGGGGGACACTTCGGTTTGAATGTCCGCCATGAACACTCCGAACGATCCCACGCCGCCGATCCGCCGCCGCGGCCTGCTCATCGGCACCGGCGCCACCGCGCTGGCCGCGACCGCCACGGTCGGCGGCATCGCCGCCGCCCAGGAGGACGACGCGCAGCCCGAGGCTCCGGCGGTGCGGCTGCGCTGGCTCGGTACGAACGCCTGGGAGTTCACGACCGCGAACGCGACCGTCCTCATCGACCCGTGGGTGAGCCGGTTCCCGACCGGCGCCTACACGGAGGCGGGCGCCGACCCCGAGACCGAGATCGAGGTCCACGAGGACGTGGTCGACGAGCACCTGCCGAAGGCCGACACCATCCTCGTCACGCACGGCCACTGGGACCACATCGCCGACGTCCCGTACCTCGCGACCCGCACGGGCGCGACGGTGCTGGGCACCGAGACGCACCTGAACCTGCTGCGCGCCATGGACGCCCCGGAGGCGCAGCTCTCGCAGGTCCTCGGCGGCGAGCTCTACCAGTTCGACGGCTACACCGTCGAGGTCTTCCGGTCCTCGCACTCCGCGAGCGGCGAGCACAAGCGGATCCTGTTCGGCGGCACCCGCCCCGGTGAGGTCCCCAAGCGCCCCAAGAAGATCAAGGACCTTGTAGAGGGCGGCAGCCTCACCTTCCTGCTCGACTTCGGCGGCGTCTCGTTCTTCAACGCCGGCTCGGCGAACTTCCACGAGCACGAGATCGCGCACCTGCGCCCGACGGCCGTGTTCGTGCAGCCCGGCGGCGCGCACACTCCCGGGTACGTCGAGCGGCTGCTGGAGGCGACGGGCTTTCCGCCGTATGTGATCGCGACGCACTGGGACGACTTCGACAAGCCGCTCACCGAGCCCGCCGTCCCCGGCGGCGACGTGGAGGCCCTGCGCGAGCGCGTGGCCGCCGCCAGCCCCGACTCCGAGTTCCTCCTCATCGACCACCTGGAGAGCCATGACTTCTGAGGTCACCGTCCGCTGGCTGGGCACCAACGCCTGGGAGGTGACGGGCGGCGGCACCACGGTGCTGGTCGACCCGTACGTCTCGCGCACCTACACCGGCGCGACCAAGCCCGGCGAGTTCGACCCGGACACGCCGATCACGATCGACGAGGCCGCGATCGACGAGCACATCGCCACCGCCGACTCGATCCTGATCACGCACGCGCACTTCGACCACATCGCCGACGTCCCGTACGTCGCCGCGAAGACCGGCGCCACGGTGCTGGGCACCGAGACGCACTTGAACCTGCTGCGTGCCATGGACACCCCCGAGGAGCAGCTGGCGCAGGTCGGCGGCGGCGAGTTGTACCAGTTCGAGGGCTACACGGTGGAGGTCTTCCGGTCCTCCCACGGCGTCACCGGCAAGCACAAGAGCCTGCTGTTCCCGGGCACGCGCCCGGGCGAGGCGCCGCGGCGGCCGGAGGTGATCAAGGATCTCGTGGAGGGCGGCAGCCTCGCCTACCTGGTGACGTTCGGCGAGGTCTCGCTGTACTTCAACGCGGTGCCGTCGTTCCATGAGCGCGAGATCGCCGGGATCCGGCCGACGGTGCTGTTCATGCAGGGCCGCAACCCGAACTACCCCGACTACGAGGAGCGGCTGTTCGCGGCGGTCGGCAGCCCGCCGTACGTCATCCCGACGCACTGGGACGACTACGAGGAGCCGCTGACCGAGCCGGCCGTGGACCTCTTCGGCGGCGCGGCCCTGGGGGAGAAGGTCGCCCAGTACAGCCCGGACTCCGAGTTCGTGCTGCTGGACCACCTCGAGTCGTTCACGATCGAACGCTAGATCCAGCCCTGCTCCCAGGCGTGCTGGGCGGCGGCGTGGCGGGTCCTCTTGTCCAGCTTGCGCATCGCGGTCGAGAGGTAGTTGCGCACGGTCCCGGGCGCCAGGTGGAGCTGCGCGGCGATCTCCTCGATCGTGCCGCCGCCCCTGGTCGCGCGGAGCAGGTCGAGCTCCCGCTCGGTCAGGGGCGAGCGGTCCTCGGTGAGGGCCGTCGCGGCGATCTCCGGATCGATGTAGCGGCGGCCCTGCCCGATGTCGCGGATGATCTGGGCGAGCCGCTCGGCCGGGGTGGTCTTGGGGACGAACCCGGAGACGCCCGCGGCGAGGGCCCGGCGCAGCACGCCCGGACGCGCGTGCCGGGTCACGAGCATGACCTTGACGCCGGGACTGGCCTCGCGGATGCGCTCGGCGGCCCACAATCCGTCCTGCGGCGGCATCTCGAGGTCGAGCACCGCGATGTCGGGGAGGCGGGACTCGGCGAGCGTCACCGCGTCGGCGCCGTTGTCGGCCTGGGCGATCACGGTCAGGTCGGGCTCGAGCCCGAGGAGCACGGCCAGCGCTTCGCGCACGAGCGTCTCGTCGTCGGCGACCAGGAGCCGGATCATCGCCGGACCCGCCTGCCCGCGAGCCGCTGCGAGGGCGGCACCCGCCGGGCCTGCGCGCCCTGGCGCTTCGCCTGCGCCCCGCGCTTCGGCTGGGGCTGTGCCTCCGGCTGCGGGCGCGGCACCGTGCCCTTGAGGACGAATCGGTCGCCGTCGTGCACATGCTCGACAGTGCCGCCCGCCTCGGTGAACCGGTCCTTGAGCATGGTCAGGCCGTTGCCGCCCCCGGCCGGGGCGGGCGCGCCGTTGTTCGTCACCGTCACGGTGACCTGCGCGTCGACCTCGATGATCGAGACGTCGGCGGCGGTCGGCTCGGCGTGCCGGATGAGGTTCGTCGTGGCCTCGCGCACGAGCAGGCCCAGCAGCTTCTCGGTGTCCTCGTCGAGCGACGGCGCCGCGTCCGGCACGGTCGCCTGCACGCCCGCCGACTTGAGAATCCTCGCGGCCGAATCGATCTCGTCGGCGAGGGCGACCTTCCGGTACCCGCCCACGACCTCGCGCGTGTCCTTCAGCGCCGTCCGCGCCAGGTCCTCCACCGCCTGCATCTCCGCTTCGGCCCGCTCCGGGTCGACGGCGACGAGCCGCCGCGCGACCTGCGCCTTCAACGTGATCGCCTGCAGATTGCCGCCCTGGATGTCGTGCAGTTCGCCCGCGAACCGCAGCCGCTCCTCGGCGACGGCGAGGTCCGCGGCGAGCCCGCGCGCCTGCTCGAGTTCCCTCGCGACCTGGTAGTGCCACAGCTGGCAGACGATCGCCGTGCCGATCGTGGGCACCATCAGCACCGACACGACCACCGCCTCGGGGGCGACCAGGCCGAGCTGCGCGAGCCCGATGACGGCGCCGATCGCGACCAGGCACGCCCACCCGAGGGCGTACGCGCGCTTCCCGGGCCTGGCCCACAGCGCGAACTCGGCGGCGAGCAGCCCGGCCGGGGCCGCCCACTCGCTCTGGATGAGGCCGGCGCGCGCCTCGACGGCCGCCCCGCCGACGAGCGCGGCGAGCGACAGCGACCAGAACACCTTGCGTCGCAACGGTCCCTGCCCGTGCCAGTGGAGCGCGAGTGCGGCCGTGCAGAACACGACCGAGACCGTCGCGGCCCCGCCCGCCAGCGCCAGGTCGGTGCCGGTCATCCCCGATCCGGCGAGGAACAGCGCGGCCATGAACAGCACGACCGGGCCGGTGCCGATCACGGTGAAGAACGTGTACGTGCGCAGGCGGCGCAGATTCCGCGCCGAGGGCTCAGGTTCAAGGGGCACCCCGAGATTCAACCATTCCGGTCCCGCATGACATCTGTCAGACCGCCCCCACACGTCCGTCACCTGGACCGATGCGGTTCCGGCACTACCTGCGGCCCTTGAGAACCAGCAGGATGGAAGCCATGAACGCGACCACCCGCCAGCCCGCCCCGCCCGTCGAGGTCGCCGACCTCACCTGCCGGTACGGCGCCTACACCGCCGTCGACCGCGCGTCCTTCACCGTCGCCCCCGGCGAGCTCTTCGCGCTCCTGGGCACCAACGGCGCCGGGAAGACCACCACCATCGAGACCGCGACCGGCCTGCGCCGCCCCGCGTCGGGCACCGCCCGCGTCCTCGGCCGCGACCCCTTCAAGCACCGCCGCGAACTCGCCGGCGACGTCGCCGTCATCGGCCAGGAGACCGGCTTCGCCGACGACCTCACCTGCGCCGAGACCCTGCGGCTCTGGACCGACTTGCACCGCCTCGCCCCCCGGCCCGAACTCCTCGAGCGCGTCGACCTCGCCCACCGCGCCGCCGTCCGCGTCGGCGCCCTCTCCGGCGGCGAGCGCCGCCGCCTCGACCTCGCGCTCGCGGTCGCCACCGTGCCGTCCGTGCTCTTCGCCGACGAGCCCACCACCGGCCTCGACCCGGCCTCGCGCCGCCGCACCTGGGGCCTGCTGCGCGAGCTCACCGCGCAGGGCACCGCGGTCGTCCTCACCACCCACTACCTCGACGAGGCCGCCGAACTGGCCGACCATGTGGCGATCATGGACCGCGGCCGCATCGCCCGCTTCGGCACCGTCGCCGAGATCACCGCCTCCTACGAAGCCCGCATCACGATGCGGCCCAGACCCTTCGACCCGATCGCACTGCCCGCCCTCGCGGGCCGCGCGGCGGTCGACGACGGCGTCCTCACGATCCGCACCACCGCCCTCCAGGCCGACCTGCACCGGCTCCTCGACTGGGCCGCCCGCGAAGGCGTCGAACTCGCCGACCTCAAGGCCGGACCGGCCACGTTGGACGAGATCTTCGCCGAACTCGAATCCGAACCCGCCCCCGCCAACTGAAACCGGAGCCCCCGTCATGACCGCACTGACCCTCGCCGCCGCCGAGACCCGCCTGATCCTGCGCAACCGCACCGTCCTCGTCTCCGCCGCGATCCTCCCGCTGATCCTCGGCATCGCCCTGATGAACTCGCCGCTGACCGGCGCCGCCCAGACCGCGGGCGCGCTGGCGGCCGTGCAGCTGGGGATGCTGCTCATGTTCGGGCTGTTCATGCCGATCACGATGACCCTCGCCGCGCGCCGCCAGCAGCTCTACCTCAAGCGCCTGCGCACCTCCCCGGCCTCGACGGCGTCGATCGTGACCGGTCTGGCGAGCCCCCTCGCGCTCATCACCCTGCTGCAGACCGCGGTCGTCCTCGGCATGACGGCCTGGGAGACCGGCACCGCGCCCGCCCACCCCGGGCTCCTCGTGCTCGCGTTCGCCAACGGCGCGATCACCATGACCGCCATCGGGTTCCTGACCGCCTCGTTCACCAAGACCCCCGAGGCCGCGCAGATCACGGTGCTCCCGGGCATGGTCGTGCTCACGATCGGCACCTTCTGGGCCCTCGCGCCGATGGACGGCCCGCGCGGGATCCTGCGCTCGGCGATCCCGGGCGCGGCCCTCACCGAGCTCGCCACCGCCGCCTGGGACGGCGGCGTCGACTTCGCGTCGACCGCGCAGCCGATCGCACTGTCCACGCTGGTCGCGATCGCCGCGGCCCTCGTGGCGGCCCGGCTCTTCCGCTGGCAGCCCCGCGACTAGCACCGACTGGAAAGGCTGAGCCGTGTTCTTCGAAGAGTTCAAGCACTCCCTGCTCTACGCCAAGCTCCCCACCCGCTGGCAGGTCGAGGCCGCCGTCGCGGCGTCGACCTTCGCGATCATGGGCGTCCTGCTCCTGCTGCTGGACGTGGGCGGCCGGACCGTCGCGGTCCTCGGCGCGATCGCCGCCGTCTGGTTCGGCGCCCGCATCGCACTCGTCGCGGTCAAGGGCCGCAAAGCCCCCTGATGGGGCCAGTCCCCCTCGTTCGAACAGCTGATTTACCAAACCGTTGCCGCGCATGCCTTGCCGCGCGGCGCCGCCGGGCCATAGCGTGAGAGCAGCGCACGATGCGCGCTCGGACCCCGTCCCTCATGCACTCCGGTGCCCGCTCCCCAGATCCGGGGGAGCGGGCACCGGCTCGTTCTCCCGGTCAGCCCTGGCAGGTCACCTGCGGGACCGTGCTCGCACCCGAGGCGACGAACCCGAAGGCCTCCCTCGACTGGCCCGCAGCGACGGATCCGTTCCAGCCCACGTCGCCGGCCGTCACCGCCGCCCCCGACTGCGACCAGTCAGCGTTCCACGCCGAGGTGATCTTCTGCGCACCCGGCCAGGTCCAGGTGAGGGTCCAGCCGGTCAGCGCGGCGCTCCCGGCCTTCACGTCGACGCGGCCCTGCCAGCCCGAACCCCAGTCGCCGACCACGGTGACCGTGGCCGTGCACGCGCCCGAAGGCGGCGGCGTGGTCGTGGGCGGCGGCGTGGTCGTCGGCTCCTCGCCCGTGCCGCCGCAGTCGGGGCTGGAGTTGGTCTGCGTCAGCAGCCCCAGCCGCCACGGCAGGTTGTTGTAGTCGCCGCCGGAGTTCGGGTCGCGGCCCTGGTAGAGGTACTGCATGTCGCACAGGTCGACTTCCAGCCGCTGGTCGACCCCGTTGCGGATGAGTTCGCCGTGGCTGATGTCCTGCGTCCACTTCCCGCCGGGGAACGACACGTTCGCCGGCCCGGCGAACGGCTGGTTCTCAGTGGCGGCCAGGGCCGTCCACGGCCCGGCCAGGCTCGTCGACGTCCAGGACCGGAAGTAGCGGCCGTTCGAGCCGATCGCCTCGATGATGAGCAGGTACCGGTCCGTGCCCTCGATCTTGTACACGTTGCTGGCCTCCCAGAGCGCGTACTTGTTCGAGTCCTGCATCGCGATCACCGGTTCGCTCATCCCGTTGGGGAAGTTCGCGACCGAGGTCTGCGAGCGGTAGAGGTGCCCGTTGTCGTCCGAGGAGAACAGGTGGCAGTTGACGTCGTCGCAGGTGACCCACATGTCGACCCAGTAGCCGCTGCCGATGTTGTCCTTGATGATCTGCGGCATGCCCGAGTAGAAGTGCTTCGGCGCCGACCAGCCGTTCGGGTTGGAGATGTCCGCGTTGGTGGAGTAGGAGGCGTTCCCGGTCTGGTAGACGAGGTACCACAGGCCCTGCGGCTCGTAGTAGAACACCTCGGGCGCGGCCCGGTAGCCGGTGCCGATCGCCGAGCGGTCGAGGTAGTGGTGGGTCGCGCTCGCCGCCTGGGACCAGTCGGTGAAGTTGAGGTACACCATGTTGTAGCCGGCGTTGCTCGCGATGGACGCGAACACGTGCCACTTCCCGTTGTGGAAGACCACCGACGGGTCCTTGAGCCCTGCGATGTTCGGATGCGCCGCATCGGGTCTGGGGCCCGCGAGGACCCCGCTGGAATTCCAGGTGAAGCTGGTGGGGAGGGCCGCGGCCTGCGCCGGGGCGGCCGCGTCCTCCTCCGCCTGCTGCGCGTGGGCCGTCAGCCCCGCCGCCATGGTGGCGGCCATCGCGGCGGCGAGCAGCGCTGCGCGCACCACCCGCAACCGCGTTCGGATCGAATGCTTCATGGTTCGTCTCTCCTTGGGGGACAAGGCGTCCACTCGATCATCCCGAAATTTTCGACCAAACCACCGGAAATTACGTGAACGCCAAGACCAGGTTATCGATAAATATCGATGTGTGTAAATGCCGGGCGCGACTGAACTGTTTCCGGCGCCACCCCGGAGTACAGTCCCCCCATGACCGTCATCGACGCCCAAGGCCGCCCCGAACCGCCCGCGGACGGCGACGAGGCCGCCACCCTCATCGGCTTCCTCGACTTCCAGCGCGCCACCCTCGCCTGGAAGACCGCCGGACTCGACGCCGCCGCCCTCAACCGGACCGTCGCCGCCTCCACCATGACGCTGGGCGGCCTCCTCAAACACATGGCCTATGTGGAGACCAGCTGGTTCTCCCGCTCGCTCTTCGGCCGCCCCATGGGCGAACCCTGGGACGACGTCGACTGGAAGGCCGACCGCGACTGGGAATGGCACTCCGCCGCCGAAGACGCACCCGATGCCCTGCGCGCCATGTGGCGACACAGCATCGAAGGGGCCCGCGCCTCCGTCGCCGAGGCGCTGGCCGACGGCGGGCTCGGCCGGGCCGCGCACCTGGTCTGGCCGGACGGCCGCAGCCCGTCGCTCCGGTGGATCCTGTGCCACATGATCGAGGAGTACGCGCGCCACAACGGCCACGCGGACCTCATCCGCGAGGCGATCGACGGCGAGACCGGCGAATGACCAATTCCGACTGGTGCGGTCTGAGATGGAGGTAGCGGACGCGTCGTCGCAGATGCGCTGATTCCATGCCGCGCAGGGCTTCTGCGTGACGTTTTGTTGCGCTACGCTCCGGAAGCGTCACCCCTTTGGCGTCCAACGCCAACGCAGAGAGGACCTTTCATGCGCCGGACCACCGCACGACTGCGCCTTGTCAACGCCCTCACGGCCCCTGCGGCGCGGGCCCGCCACGACCCGTACCGGTTCTTCGACCGCATGCTCGACGGCCGGCGCGCGGCGAACGCGGGCGTCGCGCTGACGGAGGAGGACGAGTCGGAGCTGCAGCACCTGCGCCGCTTCCTGGGGTTCATCGCCGAGGTCCCCTCCCTGAGCGGTGTCGGCTGGCTCTCCGTGCAGGACATGGTCAAGACCCGCGTCAACAACCGCTTCCTGGTGCGGCGCCTGCAGGCCGAGCACCCGGAGGTCCGCGAGGAGCGGATCGAGGCGCCGGTGTTCGTGATCGGCCTGCCGCGGACGGCGACCACGCTGACCCACAAGATCCTCGCGAACGCGCCGGGCGGGCGCGGGCCGTACATGTGGGAGATGGACAACATCGGGCTGCCGCGCTCGGACGAGCAGGTCGCCAAGCTGTCGCGGCAGACCCAGAAGCGGCTCGACCAGGTGCTCATGCTGAGCCCGTCGTGGTCGCGGATCCACCCGGTGCGCGCCGACTGGGTGGAGGAGATCTACTTCCTGCTCAACCAGAGCCGCCTGCACAACACGATGGCGCCCATGCCGAAGTACGTGGAGTTCCTGCGCTCGTACGACGCCCGCCCCGACTACCGGTTCGTGCGCGACGTGCTGCAGATCCTGCAGTTCCGCCGCCCCGCGGCGCGGTGGATGCTCAAGCACCCCGACTGCCTGGGCGAGACCGCGGCGATCCACCACGTGTTCCCGGACGCGAAGTTCGTGTGGACGCACCGGGACCCGCACACGGTGATGGGGTCGATGTGCTCGATGGCCGAGTCCCTGGGCTACCTGCACAACCAGCCGAAGTCGGTGGACCCGCACGAGATCGGCCAGGTGTGGCTGCAGATCCTCCCGGAGATGGTGGAGCGGGCGCGCCGCGAGCGCATAAAGATGCCGCGCGAGACCACGGTGGACGTCGCCTACCACGCGATGATGGCCGACCCGTACCGGTACGTGCCGGAGCTGTTCGAGAAGCTCGACCTGCAATGGACGGACGCGGACGAGGCGAACCTGCGGGAGGCGCTGGACCGCCCGCGCGACCAGCGCGGCCACGAGTACTCGATGGTCCACTACGGGCTCGACCCGGCGATGATCGACGGGGCGTTCGGGGACTACGGCCTGTTCGTGGACAACCTGACGGCGAGCGCCCGCTGAGCCGTTCAGCCGGCCCAGTCGACGCCGGTGAGGGCGACGCCGCGGAACGCGGCCAGCTTCTCGGCCTCGGCTTCGACCGCCTTGCGCTCGGGTCCTTCGAGGTCGCGCCAGGGCTCTACGGCGACGGTGAACCGCTTCCCTGACTTGCGCGGCCGCCACAGGCCTGCGACGTCGCCGTCCACGAGGACCGCGCCCGGCCGACCGAGCACCGGCCACAGGGCTTTCGCCTTGGCGGGGTCGGCGACGAGCGTGGACCGGTCGCGGGCCTGGAGGAACAGGTCGTAAGGGCCGAGCAGCCGCGTCCCGGAGGCCTCGGCCCCCTGCAGGGCGTCGACATCGGCCTCGAGCATCCACCGGGTCTCGCCTTCGACCTCCACCTCGACGGCGTCCTCGGGCCAGCGGGCCTTGACCTCGCGGACGGGCGCGTCGACGTACTCGGCGACCTCCTTGTGGGTGGCGGGGCCGAGGAGGCGGAGGTAGGCGCGGACGGGGTCGAGGCGGTCGGGGTACTCGCCCGCGACAGTGAAGCCGGGCATGGGCTGCAGGACCGGGGGGGAGGTGTCGGGCACGAGCTCGAGCCCGGCGCGCACCGCGGAGAGGCGGAAGGGCATCTCGTAGAGGTGCACGGCGTCGCAGGAGCGGCAGTACCGCTGGTACGGCTCGGGCATGGCCTCGTGGAGGCGGGTGGACATCTCGCCTTTGACCATGGGCTCCTTGACGATCGCGCGCATCTGCCCGGCGACGGCGTCGAGCGCGTCGAGCACGGGGATGCCGGCGTCCTTGAGGGGCTTGGAGGCGTCGAAGATCCGCTTGGACGCGTCGGCCTCCGACCAGGGGGCGACGGCGGCCGCAACCGCCGCGGCGTCGCTGCGGCGGTAGCAGTGCGGGGCGCCGCGGAGTGTCCACAGCCAGACGAGGTCGGCGTGGTGCTCGGCGGCCGCGCCGAGTCCGGCGGTGTCGACGCCGCGCAGCTCGAGGGCCCAGAGCGCGCCGTCGGGCCCCGTGTCCTGCACACCGAGGTCGAGGACGGCCGTGTCGGCGACCGTGCCGTGCTCGCGGCCGAGCTGCTGCGTCTGGAAGCGGTAGTGCCGTACTTGCTGGCGTTCGATCATGACCCCCACGCTAACGCCGGGCACCGACAATCGGGGGTCCATTCGGGGCCGCGGGAGGAGACTTCGCGCCGTGCGATGAATCCGCGCGGCGGGCCTCGTCTACATGGCAAGAGCCCGACGACCCCGGACAGCGCCGCTCCAAGACGGCGCTCACGAAGAAAGCGAGCCCGCCATGACGACCTACGACCGCACCGCCGAGACCGTCCTCGCCACCACCGCCGCCGAAGGCCCCGGCCGCGCGCTGGGCATCACCACCAGGGTGTTCCAGATCCTCTTGGGCGCCTTCATGATCGTCGCCTCGGGCGCGCCGAAGCTGTTCGCCGTGAAGGCCGCCGCGACCGGCTTCGACATGATCGGCTGGGGCGACTGGTTCATGTACCTCGTCGGCGCGCTGGAGATCACGGGCGGCGTCGGCCTGCTCATCCCGCGCGTCGCGGGGCTCGCCGCGATCGGCCTGAGCCTGCTCATGGTCGGCGCCGCGATCTTCAACCTCGCGATCCTCGACTACCCCGTCCTCACCCCGCTGATCCTGCTGGCCTGCTTCGCGGGCATCGCGTGGGTCCGCCGCCACCAGACGCGGCGGTTCCTGAAGCACGGCTTCGCGTCCGCGCGGTGACCCCGCGCGGCAAGGGTCGGTGGCGTCGCCACCGGCCCTTTCGCGTGCCCGCTCCACTTCATGCCAATTGAGAATGGCACCTGCTAACATTCATTTGCAGGTATTGGAGGCCGCATGGACGAAGGCATCCCGACCGGGGACGACCTGGTCGCGCTCCTGGCGGCGCTCGCCAGCCCGCACCGGCTGCGCGTCGTGGCCGCCCTCGCGAGCGGGCGCAACTACGTGAGCCAGCTGGCGCGCGACCTCGGCATCAGCCGGGCGCTGCTCCAGGTCCACTTGAAGAAGCTCGAGGCATCCGGCCTCGTCACCTCTGCAATCGAGGTCTCGGAGGACGGCAAGGCCATGAACTACTACGAGGTCGTCCCGTTCGCGGTCCACCTCACCCCCCAGGCTGTCGAGCAGGCCTCGACGACCCTGACCCTGTGAACGCAACCGAAAGGACTGTCATGGAAAGCCCCTACGACTGGCAGGAAATCATCGGCACCATCGGGCTCTTCACCCTCCTCATCACCGTCGTGCTGACCTTGATGTGGCGCAAGACGTTCATCAAGCGCGCCGAAATGCAGATCAGACAGGACGACCGGTACAGGAAACTGGCCGAACGCGCCGACGCCCACCAGGCCGAGCTCGCGCAGCAGCTCGCGGCCCTGAACGAGCGCCTCGCGCGCCTCGAGACCAGCAACGCCTCCATCGAGGAGACCCTCAAAGTCGTCGAATAAGGACCGGAACCGGCCCGGGCCGTCGAGCGGCAACTCGACGGCCCGGGCCCGGGCCTCCACCGCCGGGCGGCAACCCGGCGGCGTTCACCCAGGGAGACGGACCCTCTCGCCGCGAGCGGCGAGTTCCGCAGGACCGGCCCCCGCAACCATAGGAAAGCAGACCGTGCTGCACGACATCACCGCAGACCCCCGCCCCCACGACGCCCCGCACACCCCGCGCACCCGCCGCGGCTTCATCGCCGCCGTCGCCGACTGGTCCGCCCGGCACCGCGCCCTCGCCATCGGCGGCTGGCTCGCTCTCATCGTCCTCGCCGCAGTCTCCGGCGCACTTCCTCTGGGGGATCAGGCGAACGCCACCGACCCCGGCGAAGCCGGCATCGCCGAGAGCCGCATCGACGCCGCGGGCGACTACGCCGTCCGCGAGAACGTCCTCATCACCGGCCCTGACGCCACCGCCGCCGTCGCCGACCTCGTCACCGCCCTCGAAGCCGCCCCCGACGCGGTCGCCGACATCGGCTCACCCCTCAGCGACCACGGCGAACGCTGGCGATCCGGCGACGCCGCCCTCGTCACCTTCACCATCCTCGGACCCGACGCCGACCACGAGGCCCACTACACGACCGCCCTCGGCGCCGTCGCGGACGTCCAAGCCGCGCACCCCGGCACCGAAATCCTCCAAGCGGGCGACGCGACCCTCTCCGGCGCCGTCGACGCCGGCATCAAGGACGACATGAAGCGCGCCGAGACCACCTCGCTGCCGCTCACGGTCCTTGTCCTCCTCGCCGTCTTCGGCTCCCTCGTCGCCGCCGGACTCCCGCTCCTCCTCGCCGCCACCAGCGTCGCCGGCGCCTTCGGGCTCCTCAACCTCCTCGGCCACTGGGTCCCCTTCAACGGTGCCGGATCGGCCATCGTCCTCCTGGTCGGCATGGCCGTAGGCATCGACTACTCCCTGTTCTACCTGCGCCGCTTCCGCGAAGAACGCGCTGCCGGACACGACCCGGCCACCGCCCTGCGCACCACCGCCCGCACCTCCGGGCACGTGATCGCCGCGTCCGGCCTCACCGTCATCGTCTGCATGGCCGGCCTCCTCATCACCGGCATCGACGTCCTCAAGGGACTCGCACTGGGGACCGCGCTCGTCGTCGCCCTCGCCGTCCTCGGCTCCGTCACCTTCCTGCCCGCGCTCCTCGCCCTCCTGCGCCACCGCGTCGACGCCGCCCGCCTCCCCTGGCTCGGCAAGCGCCGCATCCAAGCCGCGCCCTCCCGCTTCTGGGCCCGCATCGCCGCCGCCGTCGTCCAAAGGCCCCTCGCCACCGGCGGCCTCGCCGCCGTCCTCCTGCTCATCGCCGCCACCCCCGTCATCGGCCTCCGCCTCCAAGACGCCGCCGTCACCGACAGCCTCCCGCCCGGCGCCTCCGCCGCCGTCGACGCCGCCACCGCCATGAACGACCACTTCCCGGGCGCCGCCACCAGCGCCCGCGTCGTCATCACCCCCATCGCCGGCGACACCCTCGACCAAGCCGAACTCGACACCGCCGTCGCCGCCCTCCACGACGAAGCCGCCGCCAGCGACGGCCGACTCCTCGAACCCATCACCACCACCGCACTCGACGGCGCCCTCGTCATCCGCGTCCCCCTCGCCGGCGACACCACCGGCCCCGAAGCCGACGCCGCCCTCGCCCACCTCCGCGACCACGCCCTCCCGAACGCCTTCGCCGACACCGCGACCGAACACGCCGTCACCGGCAAGACCGCGCTCCCGCACGACTTCACCCAGCAGCTCACCGCCCGCACCCCCTACGTCATCGCGTTCATCCTCCTGCTCGCCTTCGTCCTCCTCGCGATCACCTTCCGCTCCTGGGCGATCCCCCTCGCCTCGATCGCCCTCAACCTCCTGTCCATCGGCGCCGCCTGCGGCGCCCTCGCCTGGGTCTTCCAAGACGGCCATCTCGAAGACCTCCTCGGCTTCACCTCCTACGGCGGCGTCGTCAGCTGGATCCCCCTGTTCATGTTCATCATCCTGTTCGGACTGAGCATGGACTATCACATCTTCGTGCTCTCCCGCGTCGCCGAACGCCGCCTCGCGGGCGCACCGCACCACGACGCCATCACCGACGGCATCGCCGCCAGCGCCGGCGTCGTCTCCAGCGCCGCACTCATCATGACCGGCGTCTTCTCCGTCTTCGTGACCCTCTCGGCCATCGAGTACAAGATGCTCGGCCTCGGCATGGCGCTGGCGATCCTCATCGACGCGACCATCGTTCGCGGCGTGCTGCTCCCGGCCGCCCTGGCGCTCATGGGCGACCGCGCCTGGGGCCGCGCCACCGCCGTTTCGGGACCCTCCCGAACCGGCGACCCAAGCATGGACCCCCGAACCTGAAGCCAGCCTGAAACCGCCTGAAGCCGACTTCAGGTTTGCGGCGACCACCCCGCGTCCGCGGAGTGGTCGCCGCGGGTGAGTCCGGTCCGGCACCGAGCGCGTGCCGGACCCCGGGCCGCCCCGGTGTCTGCTACAAACCTCCCATGGCTGACAAACCCGGACTGCCCCTGCGCAGAAGTCTCGCGAACACCCCGCCGCTCGCCGCCGGCGTCCTCTTCGGAGCGGGCCTGGCCCTCGTCACCGCCGCCGTCTGGGCCGTCCAGGAGCTCGGCACCGTCATCACCGCCCTCATCGTGGCCGCGTTCCTCGCCGTCGGCCTCGAACGCATCATCGGCGGCATGACCAAGCGCGGCATGCCCCGCTGGCTCGCCATGACCATCCTCTTCCTCGGCGTCGCCATCGTCTTCTGCGGCGGCATCGCCGCGATCATCCCCGCGATCGCCCGCGAGTCCGCCGAGTTCGTCGAGAACGTCCCCGGCTACTACGAGACCTTCATGGCCAGCCAGCTCGCCGACCGCTTCGGCGGCGAAGACGGCCTGCTCAAACGCGCCGAAGGCGCGCTCACCGCCGCCAACATGACCAAGGCCCTCGGCGGCGTCGCCGGCGGCGTCGCCTCCTTCTTCGGCGGTCTGGTGTGGACGGTCACCACGATCCTGCTGACCGTCTTCATCCTCGCCTCCTACGTGCAGCTGCGCAAAGGCATGGTCCGGCTCTTCGCCGCCTCCCAGCGCGAGCAGACCGACCGCATCATCGAGGGCATCCTCCGCGGCATCGGCGCCTACCTCATCGGCGCGCTGGCGATCGGCGCCCTCGCCGGCATCTCCTCGTGGATCTTCATGGCCATCGTCGACATCCCGTACGGCGCCCTGCTGGCCCTCCTCGTCGCGCTGCTCGACCTCATCCCGCAGATCGGCGCCACCATCGGCGCGGTCGTGGTCACGCTCGTCGCGCTCGCCGTCTCTCCCATGACGGCCGTGGCCTCCGCGATCTTCTTCATCGCCTACCAGCAGCTCGAGAACTGGGTCATCTACCCGACGGTCATGCGCAGCGCGGTGAAGGTGTCGAACCTCGCGGCCATCGTCGCCGTGCTCGTCGGCGGCACCCTCTTCGGCGTGGTCGGCATCGTCCTCTCGGTCCCGATCTATGCCGCGATTCGCTTGATCGGCAAGGAACTCCTGCTCCCGCGCCTCGACAACTCCTGACACCGAACGAACGCGACGAGGCCGGAGGCGCATACCCGCACGCGCCCCCGGCCTCGTCTTCGCTCTCCAGGATAAAAGGGCCGCGCAAGTCCGGCCGCCCTGACCTCCCTGAACGCCCGGCGCCGCAATCCGGGACACACTCGACGCACGCCGTAATCAATCGCGCGCACCGCCGGACCCGGTTCGGCGGTGCGCGGTGAAGGACTACAGTCGATGGTGCAGAGACCTTGGGGGACAAGGACTCCACCCCGACGGAAGGACACCCGGTGAGCGAGCCCACCATCTACGAGCGCATCGGCGAGGACGCCCTCCACCGCACCGTCGACGCCTTCTACGGCTCCGTGCTGCGCGACCCGCTGCTCCAGCCGCTCTTCGGCGCCGGCGCCGCGCACCACGTTGACCATCTCACCGCCTTCCTCGCGGAGGTCTTCGGCGGCCCGGCCCGGTACACCGACGAACTCGGCGGCTTCGGCACCATCCTCACCGCCCACCGCGGACTCGCCATCACCGACGAGCAGCGCGCCCGGTTCATCGAGCTCTTCGACCGCGCCGTCACCGAGCACGGCCCCGACGACCCCGGACTCCGCACCACGCTCCACGACTACATCGTGTTCGGCACCGAAGTGGCCCAAGTGAATTCGCACGCCAAAGGCGACGACGACCTGCACCCCTGCCAGGAAGTGCCCCACTGGCCGTAGCGGTAGTGGCACGTCACCGGTGACATGTCATATGCCACCAGTGCGAACCCGGTGCGCGGCGGTGTTCAGCCGGTGGCGAGTTTGGCGGCGAAGGCGATCATGACCGCGCCGACCACGCCGTTGCCCGCCGCGGCGAGGCGGCGTCGGCGGCGGAAGGTCTGGGCCAGGCCGTCGCCGGCGACGATGAGGGTCGAGAGGTACACCATCGAGCAGCACTGCAGGATCACGAACAGCACGCCGTAACTCAGCACCGGCCACGCGTAGGCCGGGTCCACGAACTGCACGAAGAACGCCACGAAGAACAGGATCGCCTTCGGGTTCAGCAGACTGGCGATGAGCGCCCGCACGAACGGCCGCTCGTTCGCGCCGCCCGTCTCGACCGCCTTCACCGCCACCGGGTCGCCGCGCCGCGCCGCGCGCCAGGTCTTCCAGCCCCCGCGCAGCAGCCCGAACGCCAAGAACCCCAGGTACGCCACACCCGCCCAGCGCACCAGGTTGTACAGCACCGGCGACGCCGCGAACATCGAAGCGAGCCCGGCCGCCGAAGCGACCATCAGCACCGAATCGCCGAGGAACACCCCTGCGGCGGCCTGGAACCCGGCCCTGCGCCCCCTTCGCGACGCCACCGAGAGCACGTACAGCGAGTTCGGCCCCGGCAGCAGGATGATGAGCACGGTGGCGACGACATAAGTCCACAGGTCGACGGTGCCGAACACGGGCGGTTCCTCTCGAGGCGAGGGGGAGGCGGCGGGGGAGCGGCGCTCCGAAACCACGCCAGTCTATGGCCGTTCAAGCCCCGCCGGCAACCGTGATCCGGCAGGGTCCGGTCACGTCGACGGCAACTTGCGGGCCCCGCTCTCCGGCAGGTCAGCCGCCCCGGTCGCGGCGGCGCGGACCCGCTGCGCGGGGTTCGGGAAGGTCGGTCCGGTGGCGGGCCTCAACCGCTGGACCCGGCGCGGTGGCCCGCCGCCCGCGACAAGACGCCTGCGGCCGTACCCGGAACCCGCTCGCGCGGTCGGATCGGTATGCGCTGCGGTACCTCTGCGAATCCGCGGGTCGGCGCGCTCCTCCGTCGATTCCACACTGAGTGTCCTTATGATCGCTTTCGGTGATTTCAATCCACAGTAGATGGCGGGATGCTCGGATGGCGCACACTCGGAGGCTGCGGCGCGCAGCCGCGTTCTGTCTCGTCGCGGCGGTGGCCGCGATGTCCTTCCCGTTGGCGGCGGCAGCCGCGGACGGGCAGGTGAAGACGGCCTGGGGCAGCGGCGGCGAGCGACTCGACTCGCTCGCAACCGGCGAGCGCGTGCTGTGGACGATCGACCTTCCCGAGGCGGAAGGCGGCGGCTATCGGGAGGTCTCGCTCACCGACGAGCTCACCGACGGACTCACTTATGTGGATGGTTCCCTGGGACATCCGTCCGCGCTCGAGGGCGGCTTCGACGGCAGGGTGCTCCGGCTCGGCGGCGGCGTCCCGGGCTCGGCGCGTTCGGGGCTCGACCGGTTCGACGCCGAAGGGCGGGCCGCGCTCACCGTGGACCCGACCGACTCGTACGCCCCGCCTTCCAGGGCCGACGCCGTCGACGGCTGGGACCGGGTCGAACTGCGCGGCGGCATCGACGAAGCCGCGATCACCGTCAAAGACGCCTTCGGGGATTCGATCCCCCTCGCGGCAGGGTCCGGTGCCGACGGCCTCGACCTCTCGGCCCTCGGCTACCCCTCGCATCAGGCCGATGGCCGCAGTTACGACACCTCAGTCCTCACCGTCACCGCCGAGGCCGAGCCTGGCACGGAGGGCGCGCTCGCCCTGTACTGGCGCGGTGACCACCCGCAAGTCTGGTACGAGACCGAAGTCCGCGCCGAAAGCGGCAAAGAGGGCGGCCGCACCGAGGTGGCCGTGGGATCGGCCCGGGCGAGCGGCACCACCCTGATCCCGGTCGATTCGGACGATCCCGAACCCGAACGGCCCGCAACCGCTGCGGCACCGGCCGCGAACGCCGATGAAGTCGTCCGGGCCCCCGAGGTCAAAGACCCGGCCGCGTGTCCGAACGTCATCTCGTTGGAGAACGGCTCCTTCGAGTCGCCGCCGATCACCACGGGAACCTTCCAGCTGTTCCACGAGTCCGCCGTGCCCGGCTGGAGCACGACCGCGAGCGACGGCCAGATCGAGATGTGGGTCGACGGCTACAACGGCGTCCCCGCCGCCGACGGCGACCAGTTCGCCGAGCTCAACGCCAACGTGCCCTCCGCTCTCTTCCAGGACCTGGCGACCACCCCGGGCGCGACGATGGCTTGGGCGTTGAAGCACCGGGGCCGCCTGGGCACCGATGTCATGCGGCTCGACATCGGCGCCCCCGGCGGGCCGCTCGTGACTCAGGGCGAGATGTCGGACGGCACCGACGCGTGGGGCGCCTATTCGGGTGTCTACACCGTGCCCGCGGGGCAGACCACCACGCGTTTCGCGTTCACGGCGGTCGCAGCGGCAGGCGGCAACGACTCGTTCGGCAACTTCCTCGACGACATCGAGTTCGGGACCGAGGCGTGCGTGATCCTCGACAAGGGACAGACCCTGTCCGAGACTCCCGCGACCATCGGCAGCACCGTCACCTACACCGTCGACGCGACCAACGGCGGCGGCGTCGGGGCCCAGAACCTCGTGCTCGAAGACCTCATCCCGGCGGGCACGGTGTTCGTGCCGGGCAGCCTGACGATCGACGGCGCGCCCCAGACCGATGCCGCGGGCGACGACCAAGCCGAATACGACGCGGACGCGAACGCCGTCCGGTACCGGCTCGGTGCGGACGAGGGCGCGGGCGGGGTACTCCATGCGGGCTCGACCAGCACCATCGGCTTCACCGTGAAGATCACCGCCGCCGGCACCGTCGCGAACACCGCCACCGCCGACTACCGAGAGCCGGTTTCCGGTGCCGACAAGACCTCGACCTCGAACACCGTCGAAGCCGTGGCCCTCGAACCGCTCGCGATCGCCAAGACCGCCGACCCGACCGATCCGAAACCGGGCGACACGGTCCAGTACACGGTCACCGTCACCAACCCCAATCCGGTGACGTACCCCGGCGCGGCGTTCGAGGACGACCTCACCGCGGTGCTGGACGACGCGGCGTACAACCTGGACGCGACCGCCGACCACGGCGCGACCGCCTATGCGGAGCCCGTCCTGAGCTGGTCCGGCGACATCCCCGCGAACCAGACCGCCACCATCACGTACTCGGTCGCGATCGACGAACCGCTCACCGGCGACGGCGTCCTCGCCAACGCCGTCACCGGCGGCGAGGACACCAACTGCCCGCCGGGCGGCACCGATCCGGCCTGCGCCAGCCAGAACGCCGTCGCACTCCTCGAGTTCACCAAGACCGCTGACGTGAACGAAGCCGGCGCCGGCGACATCGTCACCTACACGATCACCGTCGCCAACGTCGGCAAAGCGGCGACCACGGCCGCGGTCACCGACGACCTCTCTGGCGTGCTCGACGACGCCACCTGGAGGAACGACCTCGCCGCCGACGCCGGCGAACCCGCCTACACCGAACCCGAGGTCTCCTGGAGCGGCGACCTGGCCGCCGGCGCCACCGCGACGATCACCTACTCAGTGCAGGTGAACACGCCGCTCAGCGGCGACGGCTCGCTCGGCAACGCGATCGTCTCGGAGACCGGCAACTGCAAACCCGGATCCGCCGACCCCGACTGCAGCGCAACGGTGCAACTCGCCGGAATCCGCATCGAGAAAGCCGCCGACAAGACCCAGGTGTACGCCGGGGGCGTCGTGACCTACACGATCACGGTCACCAACCCCGGCACCGCGACCTACAGGGGAGCCGCCCTCACCGACGACCTGTCCGATGTGAACGACGACGCCGCCTACAACGGCGACGCCGCCGCCGACTCCGGCGAGGTCGCCTACACCGAACCGACCTTGAGCTGGAGCGGCGACGTAGCCCCCGGCCAGACGATCGCCATCCGCTACTCGGTCACCGTGAACCGCGAGGTCGGCGACGGACGGCTCGACAACGAGGTCCGCGGCCCCGCCGACTCCAACTGCACCGACGCCTCGGCCGGCGCGGAGTGCCGCGCCGAGGTGAACGTCCAGGCCCTGGAGATCACCAAGACCGCCGACACCGCCACCGTCGTCCCCGGCGGCACCGTCGTCTACACCGTGACCATCGCGAACACGGGCACCGTCGACTACACGGCCGCCACGGTCGCCGACGACCTCACCGCCGTCCTCGACGACGCCGTCTACAACGGTGACGCCGCCGCCGACACCGGCGCGTTCGCTTTCGCGGCACCGGTGCTGGAGTGGACCGGGGGCATCGCCGCCGGAGCGACGGTCGTCCTCACCTACTCCGTGACCGCGAACGATCCGCCGAGCGGAGACGGCACCCTCGGCAACGCCGTCACCGGCCCCGAAGGCTCCAACTGCCAGGCGGCCTCGACCGACCCCGGCTGCTCGGCGGCGGTCAAGCTCCAGGCGCTGGCGATCGTCAAGGAGTCCGCGACCGGACCGTTCGGCATCGGCGACACCGTGGCGTACACGATCACGTTGACCAACACCGGCCAGGTCGACTACACGGCCACGACGGTCGCCGACGACCTGTCCGAGGTCATCGACGACGCGGTCTACAACGGCGACGGGGTCGCCGACGCCGGGTCCGTCTCCTATGCCGCGCCCGTCCTCACCTGGACCGGCGACATCCCCGTCGGCGCGACCGTGACGATCACCTACTCGGTGACGGTGAGCGACGCGGTGACCGGTGACGCGGTGCTCGACAACGCGGTCACCGGCCCGCCCGGCTCCGACTGCGCGCCGGGCTCGACCGACCCGGACTGCTCGGACCGCCAGGAGCTGAGCGCGATCGAGGTCCGCAAGAGCGCCGACACCGACAGCGCGATCGCGGGCGACACCGTCGCCTACACGATCACGGTCGTCAACACCGGCGCCACCGACTACAGCGGCACGCTCACCGACGACCTGTCGGGTGCGATCGACGACGCCGCCTACAACGAGGACGCCGATGTCGACACCGGTGCCGTCGCCTACGCCGAACCGGTCCTCACCTGGGAACTCCAGTTGACCGCCGGCGCCAGCGCGACGCTCACCTACTCGGTCACGGTGGACCAGCCCTTCACGGGAGACGCCGTCCTGGACAACGCGGTCGCCGCGACCGGCGACTGGTCCAACTGCGGCGCCGACTCCACCGACGCGGACTGCATCACCCGAGTGCCTTTGGCGGCCTTGGACATCGAGAAGACCGCCGCCACCGCGGCGGCGGGACCCGGCGACACGGTCGCGTACACGATCACGATCGCCAACACCGGGCAGGCCGCCTACATCGGGGCGACGGTGACCGATGACCTGACAGCGGTCCTGGACGACGCCGTGTACAACGGCGACGCCGGAGCCGACGCCGGGACCATGTCCTACTCGGCGCCGGTGCTCACCTGGACCGGCGACCTCGAACCGGGGGCGACCGCCACGATCACCTACACGGTGACCCTCGACGATCCCGTCACGGGCGACCACCGGCTCATGAACGCGGTCGCGGGGCCGGACGGATCGGACTGCGAACCCGGATCGATCGAAGCGGGCTGCTCCACCGACGTGCCGATCGCCGGACTGCGCATCGAGAAGTCCAACGACGCCGACCCGACCGCGCCGCTGGTCCCCGGCGGCACGATCGTCTACACGGTCACCGTCGCCAACACCGGGCAGGTCGACCACACTGGGATCACGGTCAGCGACGACCTCACCGAGGTCCTCGACGACGCCGCCTACAACGGCGACGCCGAAGCCGACGCCGGGACCATGTCTTACTCGGCGCCGGTGCTCACCTGGACCGGGGACGTGCCGGTCGGGTCGACGGTGACGATCACCTATTCGGTCACGGTCGACGATCCCGACACCGGCGACAAGCGCCTGGTCAACGCCGTCATCGGACCGGACGGTTCGAACTGCGACGACGAAGCGGGCGCCTGCGTCAACGTGCTCCCGGAATCGGAGCTCGACATCGCGAAGACCGCGGCGCCCGGCGAAGTGGAGCCGGGCGCGACCGTGGAGTACACGATCACCGTCACCAACACCGGACGGGGCGTCTACCCCGGAGCGCTCATCACCGACGACCTGACCGCCGTCCTGGACGACGCCGTCTACAACGACGACGCCTCCGACAACGGCGCGGGCGGAACCCTCGCCTACGACGAACCGGTCCTGACCTGGACCGGGGACATCGCCGCGGGGGCCACGGTCGCGATCACCTACTCGGTGACCGTCGGGAACCCGTTCCCCGCCGGGGACGGCGAACTCGACAACACGGTGACCGGTCCCCGCGGTTCGGACTGCGAGCCCGGGGCCGGCGACGAGGACTGCTCGGCGAACGCGCGGACCCGCGTCTACGACTTCGGCGACGCGCCCGACCGGTACCGCACGACGAGCGCTGAGGGCGGCCCGTTCCACCGCATCGTCGAGACGCTGCGGCTCGGCGATGCGATCGAGAGCAAATCGGACGGCACGCCCTCCGATTTCGCCGACGCCGATGACGACGACGACAGCGTCGTCGCGGCGCGGGGAGTCGAGTACGGATCGCACTCGGTGCAACTCGATGTGAACGCGTACAACGACAGCGACACGGCGGCGGTGCTCGCCGGCTGGATCGACCTGGACGCGGACGGGCGGTTCGAACCGGAGGAGTCGGTCCGGGCGGCCGTGCCGGCCGGCACCGGGCACGCGCAGTACACGCTCACCTGGGACACCGCCGCCCTTGATGCCGGGCAGGGGTTGACGGCCAGCGATCTGTACCTGCGACTGCGGCTCTTCGGCGAATCGGGGAGCGCGCGGGCCGAAGACGCGGCCGAGGCATTGGAGGCGGCGCCGGTCGGATTCGGCGGCGCGGGCGAAGTCGAGGACTACTACACGCATCTCGACCCGCCGGCCCCGTCTCCCGGTCCTGACGGCCCGGACCATTCTGGAGGGCTGCCCTCGACCGGTGACCGGCTCAGCGGCGCCGCCGGATTCGGCGGTCTCGCCCTCGCGCTCGGCATCGGCGCGTACCTGGGCGCTCGGCTGATCCCGAGACGCGGCGAATCGTAGGGTCCGCCTCGACCGCGGCGGGGGAGGTTCGCCTCCCCTCGCCGCGGTCGGTTCACCGGCGCCGCAACTCCCGAGCCGGCCGGGGCTGCCGCCTCCGCAAGGGCGAGTGCCGGGCCATCGGCGTCAACGCCGTCTTCCTCGCCCTCGCCGCGGTCGTCGTCCGGGGCCGCTTCGGCCCCTGCGCCTTCCAGCCCCGACCGGCCGCACCGACGGCGAAGGCCGCGCCGCCGGTCCTCCGCCTCCCGGTCTCGACCCGGTGGGCTGCTTCGGACCGGACGGCACGGCCGTCTCGGTGGGGGTGTCTACAGGCCGCCGAGGGTCCGCAGACCGGGGAGCGCCCTGTCGTCGAAGTCGAACAGCGCCTGGTTCTCCCAACCGTTGCCGCTGGCCGGGTCGGCCGGGTCCCAGCCGGCGCCCGCGACGCCGGTCCAGGTGGCCTCCCACCAGAACAGGCCCTTGCCGAGCCCGTTGGGGACGGCCTTGACGACGTCCGCGATCGCCTCGATCCAGAACGACTGCTGCTCCGGACTCGAGGGGTACCCGGGCACCGGCTCGGGGTCGGTCATGATGTTCCCGAACCCGTCCGAGTCCTCGGTGGTGAACGGGTAGGCGGTCTCGACCACGTACAGCGGCTTGCCGTACCGGGCCGCGAGATCGTCGAGGTTGGCGGCGAGTCCGGAGAGCTCACCGTGCCAGTACGGGTAGTACGAGGCGCCGATGGCGTCGAACGGCACGCCGTTGGCGACCGCGTTGTCGAAGAACCATTGGAACGCGCCGCTGTTGCCGCCCTCGGCGAGGTGCAGGATCCTCTGCGCCCCGGGGAGGACGTCGGCGACGGCGTCGCAACCGGCCGTCAGCAGTCCGGCCATCTGCTCGAGCTGGTCCCAGCGCCCGTCGGGCCAGATGAGCCCGCCGTTGGTCTCGTTGCCGATCTGCACGAGGCCGGGCTCGACGCCGGCGCTCTTCAACGCGCCGAGCACGTCCGCGGTGTGCTCGTACACCGCGGTCTTGAGGTCGGCGAAGCTCAGGCCCTCCCATGCCGCGGGCTTGTACTGCTTGCCCGGGTCGGCCCACGTGTCCGAGTAGTGGAAGTCGACCAGGAGGTCCATCCCGGCCTTCTTGGCGCGCCGGCCGAGCTCGACGACCTGCGTCTTGGTGTTGTAGCCGTCGGCGGGGTCGACCCAGACCTTGGCCCGGATGCAGTTGAGGCCGTTCTCGGCGAGGATCTTGATCGCGTCGCCCCGGCGGCCGTCCGCGCGGCGGTAGACCGCGCCGAAGTCCTCGTTCTTGATCAGGCCGGAGATGTCGGCGCCGCGGACGAATCCGGTGCTCGCCGGCCGGGGGCGGCGGCCCCCGGCGAACGCCGCGGTGGTCGCGGTCGCGGCGGCGGCCCCGACGGCGGCCGCACCGGCGGCGGCGATAGCGGTTCTGCGTCTCATGTGGAGTGCTCCTTCTGCGGAGGGGGTTCAGGGGAGGCGGGCCGGACCGCCGAATGCGGTGCGGGGCCCGGCCCGCCGAAGGGGGAGTGCTTACAAGGTGCCGAGGGTCTTCAGCGCCGGGGTCGCCTTCCACGCGAAGTCGAACAGGGCCTGGTTCTCCCAGCCGTTCTTGCTGTTCGGGTCGTAGGGGTCCCAGCCGTTGCCCGCGACGGCGGTCCAGGTGGCCTCCCACCAGAACACGCCCGCGCCGCGGCCGTTCGGCACCGCCTTGACGACGTTCGCGATCGCGGTGAGCATGTTCGACTGGCCGGTGTAGCTGGCCGGGTAGCCCGCGACCGGGGTCGCGGCGCTGATGATGTTGCCGAACCCGTCGCGGTCGCCGGGGTTGAACGGGTACGCGGTCTCGACCACGTAGACGGGCTTGCCGTACCGCGAGGCCATGTCGTTGAGGTTGGACTGGAGCCCGGCCAGGGAGCCGTGCCAGTAGGGGTAGTACGAGGCGCCGATGGCGTCCCAGGTGACGCCGCGGGCCTTCATCTCGTCGAAGAACCAGCGGAACACCGAGTTGTTGCCGCCTTCGGCGAGGTGCAGCATGACCTTCGCGGCCGGCACGGTCGCGCGTACGGCGTTCGCGCCCGAGATGAGGAACTGCGCGAGGTTGTCGAGCTGGTCGTAGCGGCCCGTGGGCCACAGCATCCCGCCGTTGAGCTCGTTGCCGACCTGCACCATCTGCGGGGCCGCACCCGCGGCGACCATGGCGCCCAACACCTCCGCGGTGTGGTTGTAGACCGCGGTCTTGAGCTGCGCGACGCCGTAGTTCGCCCAGGCCGCGGGCTTGGTCTGCGCGCCCGGGTCGGCCCAGGTGTCGGTGTAGTGGAAGTCGACGAGGACGTTCATCCCGGCGGCGCGGGCGCGCTTGGCGACGTTCACGACGTGGGTCTTGTCGTTGTAGCCGTCGGCGGGGTTGACCCAGACCTTCAGGCGGATCCAGTTGACGCCGCTCTTCTGGAGGATCCAGATCGCGTCCTCCCTCCAGCCGTCGGCCCACATGTACACGCCGCCCTTGGCTTCGGACTTGGCGAGGCTGGAGATGTCGGCGCCGCGCGCGAACGCGGTCTGGGCCTGGGCGGACTCGGCGGCCCCGAGCGCCAGGGCCGGCGCGGCGAGGGCCGCGACGGCGGTCGTGAGGGCTGTCCTTCGCTTCATTGCGATCACGTCCTTCAGAGGTGGGTCTTGCACTAGGGGCGGCGGCCCCGCGGGGCCGCCTCGGGCGCTAGGGGTGCGCGAGGACGACGACCTCCCCGGCGGGTACCGGGACGCCGCCCTCATAGGCGGCGCCGGTGAGGGCGTCGGTGCCCCGGAGATCCGGGACGTGCTGGTCCTGACCGGTGTGGTTGATCAGGAAACTCAAGGGGCCGCGGCGGACCGCTTCGAGTCCGTCCGGGAGGCCCTGCGGCCGTTGGACTCCGGCCGCGTCGAGCACTTCGGCGAGGAGGTCGCGCAGGCCGGTGGCGTCGTCGAGCGCGGTCGCGGCGTACCAGGCGGTGCCGGCGCCGACGCGGTTGCGGGTGATCGCGGGGCGGCCCGCGTCGGGGCCGTCCGCGAAGGCCGCCAGGACCTCGGCGCCGTCGAGGCGCACGTGCTCGGACCAGATGCGGCCGACCGGGCCCGAAGCCGAGTTCGGCGCCGCTGAGGTGAGGGCGAGCCGGGCGCCCTCGTGGAGCGGGTGGAACTCCTCGACCCACAGGCCGAGGGTCGCCTGCAGCACGGAGGCGTGCGCGCCGGGATGGACCGAGTCGTGCTCGTCGACGATCCCCGAGAAGTAGGAGACGAGCAGGTGGCCGCCGCCTTCGACGTACCCCTGCAGGTTCTTCGCCGCCGCGGCCGTGAGCAGGTACGAGGACGGCGCGATCACGGCCTTGTAGCGGCCGAGGTCGGCCTCGGGGTGGGCGAAGTCGACGGTGACGTGCTGCTTCCACAGCGACCCGTAGTAGGCCTCCACGCGCTCGCGGAACTCGAGCTCCACCGAAGGGCGCCATTCGAGTTCGAGCGCCCACCAGGACTCCCAGTCCCACAGGACCGCGACGTCGGCGTGCACGTCCGAGCCGACGACGCCGGCGATCTTCCCGAGGTCGCGGCCGAGGGCGACGACGTCGCGCCACACCTGGGTGTCGGTGCCGCCGTGGGGGAGCATCGCGGAGTGGAACTTCTCGGACCCGGCGCGGGAGGCCCGCCACTGGAAGAACATGAGGCCGTCGGCGCCGCGCGCGACGTGCGAGAGGGAGTTGCGGCGCAGTTCGCCGGGGGTCTTGGCGATGTTGCGCGGCTGCCAGTTCACCGCGGAGGTGGAGTGCTCCATGACCATCCACGGTCCGCCGGCGACGGCGCGGGTGAGGTCGGCGCTCATCGCGAGCTCGATCTCGTGCTCCTCGCGCTCGGCGATGAGGTAGTGGTTGTTGGAGACGACGTCCACGTGCTCGGCCCAGCGGAAGTAGTCCATATCCTTGCAGTTGGGCACCATGAAGTTCGTGGTCGCGGGGGCCTGCGAGTATCGGGCGATGATGTCGCGCTGCAGCTTGTAGTTGGCGATGTGCGCGTCGTTGGAGAAGCGCATCCAGTCGAGCCGCAGGGCGGGGTTGACGCCGGGCGGGGCGATCGCGGGGGCCTCGACCTGGTCGAAGTCGCGGTAGGTCAGGCCCCAGAAGGCGGTGCCCCAGGCCTCGTTGAGCGCGTCCACGTCGCCGTACCTGTCGGCGAGCCAGCGGCGGAAGTGGGCGGCGGAGACCTCGCAGTAGCACTGGACGTTCGCCCAGCCGTACTCGTTGTGGAGGTGCCACATCTCGACGGCGGGGTGCGAGCCGTAGCGGGCCGCCAGCCGCTCCACGATGGAGGCGCACGCGTCGCTGTAGACCGGGTGCGAGGGGCACACGCCGTGGCGCGAGCCCGCTGCCATGGCGCGGCCCTCGAAGTCGACGAGGCGGATCTCGGGGTGGGCGCGGCGCAGCCACGAGGGCGGGGCGGAGGTGGGGGTGCCGAGGTCGACGCCGATGCCGTTGCCGTGCAGCAGGTCGACGACCTTGTCGAGGCCGGTCCAGTCGTATTCGCCGGGGGCGGGTTCGATGAGGCCCCAGTTGAAGATCCCGAGGCTGACGAGGTTCACTCCCGCCTCGCGCATGAGGCGGACGTCCTCGTGCCAGACCTCCTCGGGCCACTGTTCGGGGTTGTAGTCGCCTCCGTAGCGAATGGTCTGCACCGTGTCTCCTGTGAGGTTCCTTGCATCAATGCCTGTGAACGTGCACAGTACTCGACGTATGACGATGGCGCAACCTGAGGTTCTGTCGATGGCTGTTTCAAAATTGTGATCGTTTCATGAAGAATCTTTGTTCTAAAAGCCGACATTTAGCGCATTGGTTGGTTGCTAACTGCATCATGAGTCGCTAGATTCGTGTAAACGTTCACAGCCCGGTGGCGCGATTCATACCCCCCAGTGCCGCAGCGGGCCCACCACTCACCGAGACAAGGACTTGACATGCGCAGCAACGGTGCTCACGCGGGACCCTCCATGAACCGCCGCAACCTCCTCGCCCTCGGCGGCGGCGTGGCCGCGGCCGGTACCCTCGCCGCCTGCGGCGGCCCCGAGGAAGACGAGAACACCCAGAGCGGCGGCCTCGAGTGGGACGCCGACGCCCAGCAGTACGTTATGGAGGAGGACGTCGCCTCCGGCAAGGCCGCCCTCAAGGTCTGGTTCGAGACCGACACCGTCGCCGAGGCGATGATCGCCGCGTTCACCGAGCAGTTCAAGGGCGTGAAGGTCGAGTACGAACTCGTGCCCCAGAACGACGCCGTCGAGAAGATGACCACCGCCGGCGAGGCCGGCAAGGGCGCGGACGTCTACCTGTCCTTCTACGACCAGCTCGCGCGCGCCATCGACCAGGGCGTGGCCGCCCCCCTCGGCGAGTACGAGACCGTGCTCAAGGGCCGCATGAGCGACACCTTCACCGGCGTCGTCTCCGGCGGCGAGGACGGCTCCATGCACGCCGTCCCGATCACCACCGAGTCGATCGCGCTGTTCTACAACAAGACCCTCCTCAAGGAGCTCACCGGCTCCGACGTCCCGGCCGCCACCTGGGAGGACATCAAGGCCCTCGCCGCCGAGTACAACGACGCGGCCAAGAACCAGTGGACCGTCCAGTGGACGCCCGGCGAGATCTACCACGCCTACTCGATCCTCTCGGCGACCGGCTGGCAGCTCTACCCCGACCTCGACCCGGCGAAGCCGAACTTCGACGACCCGAAGCTTGTCGCCGCCCTCGAGTACTACGCGGGCCTGCGCGAGGTCTTCGACGTCCCCGCCGCCGACGCCACCGAGGAGAACATCCGCCAGGAGTTCGCCGCCGGCAAGACCCCTTACGCCATCAACGGCCCCTGGGCCTTCGCCGACTCCGACGCCGGCGCCGAGGCCAACGGCTTCGAGTACGGCGTCACGGTCCTGCCCAGCGTCGAAGGCGGCGCCCCCGCCAGCTCCTTCGCCGGCATGCACATCGCCGTCGTCTCCGGCTACACGAAGTACCCGGCCGCCGCCCGCGTCTTCGCCAACTTCCTGGCCTCCGACGCCGGCGCCGCCGCCCTGTACGCCATCACCGGCCAGATCCCGGCCCTCAACGCCGACCTGCTCGCGGGCATCGAGGGCCTCTCCGAGGACCCGCACGTCGCCGGCATCGTCGAGCAGTCCGCCCAGGCCGACCTCATCCCGCAGGTCCCCGAGTACTTCTGGGAGGTCGGCAACACCCTCGCCGTGGACGTGTGGGACTCGCTGAGCTCCGCCGCCGACGCCCAGACCAAGGCCGTCGACACCTACAACGAGCTGCACGGGCTCTAGGACTCTGGGACGAGCCACGAGATGAGCAACAACGCTCAGAGCGGCAAGCTCCCCGCACTGGTGCCGGGCCTCGCCTCGGCACTGGTGTGGGGGGCCGGCCAGCTGATCAACCGCCAGGCGGGCAAGGCCGCCTTCTTCTTCGCGTTCTTCGCAGGCCTGGTCGGCTGGGAGATCGCCTCCGGCAACTACTACGCCGGAATGGAGTTCACGCCGCGGAGCAACGGCGGCTTCTTCGTCAAGGGCCTGTGGGGCCTGTTCACCCTCGGCACCCAGTCGCGGCAGATGACCCTGACCGGCCTCACCGAAGGGGACAACTCCGTCACCCTCCTCGCCAGCGGCCTCATCGCGCTGCTCGTCCTCGCCCTCCTCGCGGTCATCTGGATCTGGGGCGTCCGCGACGCCGCCGCCTACCGCGCCGCGCTCAACCTGGGCGGCGCCCGCGAATCCTCCGCGGCCTACTGCAAGCGCCTGTGGGAGAGCGCGTTCGCGTACATCATGCTCTCCCCGGGCCTCGTGCTCGTCGTGTTCATGTCCGTGCTCCCGGTCCTGTTCGTCATCCTCGTCGCCTTCACCAACTACAACCGCGACAACCTGCCCCCCAAGAACCTCGTCGAATGGGTGGGCTTCGACAACTTCGGCGCGATCCTCTCCGGCTCCGCCTGGACCGACACCTTCCTCGGCGTCCTCACCTGGACGTTCGTGTTCGCGCTCGTCACCACCGTGGCCTCCTACGCGCTCGGCTTCTTCCAGGCCGTGCTCCTCGCCAACAGGAAGGTCAGGTTCCCGCGCGTGTGGCGCTCGATCTTCCTGCTGCCCTGGGCCGTCCCCGCCATCGTCTCGGCCCTGGTCTTCCGCTCCATGTTCAACGGCCAGTTCGGGCCCATCAGCCAGTGGCTGGTCGACGTGGGCCTCACCGACGACCGCGTCTACTGGTTCACCGACGCCTCCAACCCGAACCTCGCCCGCGCGGTGGTGCTCCTCATCAACCTGTGGCTCACCTTCCCGTTCTTCATGGCCCTCGTCGGCGGCGTCCTCACCAACATCGACGCCAGCTACTACGAGGCCGCCCGCATGGACGGCGCCAGCGCCTTCCAGCAGCTGCGCCACATCACCCTGCCGGTGGTCCACAAGACCGTCGCGCCGCTGCTCATCCTCTCGTTCGTGTCCAGCTTCAACAACTTCGGCGTGGTCTACTTCCTCACCGAAGGCGGTCCCGACAACGCCGACTACCGCTTCGCGGGCAGCACCGACCTGCTCGTCACCTGGCTGTTCAAGCTCACCTTCGAGACCCAGCTGTACAACATCGGCGCCGTGATGAGCCTCTTCATCTTCCTCATCGTCGGCACCATCTCCGTGTGGAACCTCAACCGCTCCAAGGCGATCCGGGAGCTCTGACCATGACCGCCAAGACCGCCGAACGCCCCGCCCCGAGCGGGACCGCCACCCCGCCGCGCCGCCGCAAGGCCCCCCGCGGCGAGGGCCTCACCACGGTCCTCATCCACCTCGAGCTCCTCGTCGTGGCCGCCGTCGTCGTCTTCCCGCTCCTGTGGGTCGTCGGCGCCTCCCTCAGCCCCGGCGACGGGCTCGGCGAAGTCTCGCCGTTCCCCTCCGAGGCCACCATCGCCCACTACGCGGACCTGTTCACCGAGACCGACTACGGCCGCTGGTACCTCAACTCGCTCTACGTCGCCGTGCTCAACATGGCCGGCTCGGTCGTGCTCGCCGCCATCTGCGGATACGTGTTCTCCCGCGTCAAGTTCAAGGGCCGCAGAGCCGGCCTGCTGAGCATCCTCATCCTGCAGATGTTCCCGGCCTTCCTCGCCGCCATCGCCGTGTACATGCTCTTCCTGAACTTCGGCCTGCTCGACTCGCTCACCGGCCTCGCCCTGGTGAGCATGGCGGGCGCCCTGCCGTACAACATCTGGCTCATGAAGGGCTACACGGACAACCTCCCCGCGAGCCTCGACGAGGCCGCCGCGATCGACGGCGCCGGGCGCCTGACGATCTTCGCGCGGATCATCCTCCCGCTCATGCGCCCCATGCTCACCTTCGTGGCGATCACGCAGTTCACGCTGCCGTGGATGGACTTCATCCTGCCCCGCCTGGTGCTGCAGAGCGCCGAGAAGCAGACCGTGGCCCTCGGCCTGTTCAACATGATCAGCTCCGAGTACGCCAACTCCTACACCACCTTCGCCGCCGGAGCGGTGGTGCTCGCCCTGCCGATCACCATCCTCTACATCGTCCTGCAGCGCTACCTGGTCACCGGCGCGAGCGCCGGCGCGGAGAAGGGCTGAGCAGATGAGCACTCCCATCCGCGGCGCCGACGTCTCGATGACCGCCGAGATCGAGCAGCGGGGCGCGGTCTTCCGCTCCGAAGGCGCCACGCACGACCTCTTCGAACTCCTCGCCGCCCACGGCGTCAACTGGATCCGCCTGCGCCTGTGGGTGGACCCGCGAGACGAGGCCGGCGAGCCCTACATGGGCGGCACGAACGACCTGGCGACCACGATCGCGCTGGCCCGCCGCGCCAGGGCCGCGGGCCACCGAGTGCTGCTCGACCTGCACTACTCGGACTTCTGGACGGACCCGAAGAAGCAGTCCACGCCCAAGGCGTGGCGCGGCCTCAGGGGCGCCGACCTCGAAGCGCGCGTGCACGACTGGACCTCCGACGTGCTCGCCGCGCTCGCGGCGGCGGACGCGTCGCCGGACATGGTGCAGGTGGGCAACGAGATCACGAACGGGATGCTCTGGCCCGAGGGCCGGACGCCGAAGTTCATCGACCCCGAGCGCCGCTTCGAGCGCGAGGACCCGGCCGCGTTCGACCGGCTCGCGCGCCTCCTCGCCGCCGGGGCCGCGGCGGTGCGCGCGGCGGGCGGGGCGCGGGTGATGCTCCACCTCGACTTCGGGGGCGCGAACGAGCTGTACCGCGGCTGGTTCGACCAGGCGGTGGCGCGCGGCCTCGACTTCGACGTGATCGGCCTGTCCTACTACCCGTACTGGCACGGCACCCTGAAAGACCTGGGCGCCAACCTGAACGACCTCGCCGAGCGCTACGGCCGGGACCTCGTGGTGGTCGAGACCGCGTACGCGTGGACCGGCGCGTCCCCGGCCGGGCACCACCAGGTGTTCAAGCCGGAGCTGGCGGCGGCCGGGGGCTACCCCGCCTCGCCGGAGGGCCAGGCCGCGTACCTGCGCGACCTGTACGCCACTGTGGACGGCGTGCCCGGCGGGCGCGGCCTCGGGATCGTCTACTGGGAGCCGGCGTGGCTCCCGGTGGACGGCACCACCTGGGCCTCGCGGGCCGGGATGGAGTACGGCGACGACGTGGTCGACGAGTCCGGCAGCTCGTGGGCCAACCAGGCGCTGTTCGACTTCGACGGGAACGCGCTGCCGTCCCTGCGGGCGCTCGGCGGCGGGTGACCGGAGTGCGATGACACGGTTGCGAAGACACCGCCGCGGGACCTGACGCGCGGAAGCGGCGGAGCGGCCGCCGTCCCCTTGGGCGGCCGCTCCGCACCCCGTCCGATCCGGCCGCCGGGCCGGGCCTCGGCCCGGGCCGACGGCCGGGGCGAGTGATAATCGAGTGAGACACAAGGGAGAGCTGAGCATCTTGAACCGGAAACGACCGACGATCCACGACGTGGCCGAGGCCTCGGGCGTCTCGCGCGGCACGGTCTCCCGCGTCCTCAACGGCAAGGCGAACGTCTCGCTGTCCGCGGAGGCGGCGGTGCGGCGCGCGGTCGCCGAGACCGGGTACGTCGTGAACCGGGCGGCCCGGAGCCTGAAGACCAGCCGCACGGGCTCGATCGTCATGGTGCTCTCGGAGCCGCAGGAGCGCCTGTTCGAGGACCCGAACTTCTCGGTGCTCATGCGCGTGGCCACCAACCAGCTCGCCGACCGCGACATGTCATTGGTGCTCATGATCGCGGGGGACGACGGCGGCCGCGACCGGGTGGCCCGCTACCTGCGCGGCGGCCACGCCGACGGGGCGCTGCTCATCTCCACCCACGCGGGGGACCCGCTGCTCGACGAGATCGAGCGGTCGGGCGTGCCCGCCGTGGCGCTCGGCGCGGTCCTCGGCCGCGAGTCCGTCATCCCCTACGCCGCGGCCGACGAGCGCGGCGGCGCCCGCGCCATGGCCGAGTACCTGGTCGAGCAGGGGCGCCGGAAGATCGGCATGATCACCGGCCCGCTCGACACGCCCGGCGGCTCGCTGCGCCTCGAGGGCTTCACGGGCGTCCTCGGCCGCAAGGCCGGGAAGCAGATGGTCGTGCACAGCGACTACACGCAGGCCGGCGGCGAGGAGGCCATGCGCCGCCTGCTGGCGAACGTGCCCGACCTCGACGCGGTCTTCGTCGCCTCCGACCTCATGGCCGCCGGCGCCCTGCAGGCACTGCACGCGGCCGGCCGCCGCGTCCCCGAGGACGTCGCCGTCGGCGGCTTCGACGACTCGGCGATCGCCTCGGCCACCCGCCCGGCCCTGACCACGGTCCGCCAGCCCCTCGCGAAGGTCGCCGAGGAGACGGTCCGACTCCTCCTCGCCCTCCTCGAGGACGAGGAGGTCGAACCGGCGATCCTGCCGACCGAGCTCGTCATCCGCGACAGCGCCTGACCGACGGCAGCGCCTGAGCATCGACGGCGCTTGACGAACGACCATTCCTGAGACGCGATACGACGTAACGACGGCCGCGCGGCAAACGCGCGGCCGTTCGCATTCCCGCCCTGCTCGCAAGGCGGCCGTGGCCTTTGTCTACTTGGTACTGAAATGCACTGCGGGCGTTCGCGATCCGAACAGAGGGCATGCGTGTCCGTGCGTAACCGTTCGGCTTCGCCTGCATAGAGTCTGATCACGCTTCGTACACAACGACAACGATCGCCTCCTCCCCCTGGATCGCGAACCCCGAGGCAGCCCTCTGGCCCCAGTCCCGCTCTCCACCTCGTCAAGGACGGACCATCGCCATGCCACCAGACCACCGCCGCGTCATGCGCCAATTCGTCACCGGCGTCTGCGTCGCCGCCACCTACACCGACGAGCCGGCCGGTCGCCGCCACGACGCCGTCACCGTCAACTCCTTCACCTCGCTCTCGCTCGACCCGCCACTGGTGGCCCTGAGCCTGCGCCACGAGTCGCGCTTCCTCGCCGCGATCCTCTCCAGCCGCCACTTCGCGGTCTCGATCCTCTCGGGGCAGCACGAGGAGATCGCCCGCACCTTCGCGCAGGACCAGGACGCCCGCGCCCGAGCCGTCACCACCATGGGCCGCCCCGGCCACGCCAGCGGCGCGCTCCTCCTCGACGGCCCCGGATGGATCGAATGCCGGCTCGACCGCCGCATCAGCGTCGGCGACCACACCATGATCGTCGGAGAGGTCCTCGCGACCGGCCTCGGCGACAACGACGGCCCGCTCATCTTCGTCGAAGGCGAGTTCCGCAGCCTGGAGGTGGCCAAGCCATGACCAGCGCCAGCCGGACCCGGCCCCGCACGCACACCCCCTCCCGGCTCTGGGGCCCCGAACCGACCGCACCCGACGCCGCGACCCTCGCCGACGTCCTGCTCCGCGCCGCGCGCGGCAGCTCCGGCGGCATCACCTACGTCCGCGACGCCGACACCGAGGAGCGCCAGAGCTACGGCGCCCTCGCGCACGACGCCGCCCGCATCCTCGGCGGCCTGCGCGAACGCGGCGCCCGCCGCGGCGACAAGGTCATCGCGAAAGTCGCCGACGAACCCGACCTGCTCGCCCTCTTCTGGGCCTGCATGCTCGGCGGCCTGACGCCCCTGCCGCTCGGCACCGGTTCCGGCGCGCCGCACCCGGCCGCGCTCGACGAGCTGTGGCAGCCCGGCGACCGCGTCTGGATCGTCGACGACGGGCCGCAGCCCGGACCCGCCTCCGCCCGCGCCGAACGCCTCGGCTCGATCGGCGACCTCCGCGCCGCCGACTCCCGCACCGACTTCACACCCGGCGGCCTCGACGACCTCGCGCTCCTGCTCCTCACCTCGGGCAGCACCGGCACCCCCAAGGCCGTCATGCTCACCCACCGCAACCTCCTCGCCCGCACCGAGGCCACGGTCCGCGCCGCCGGCCTCGACCGGACCATGCGGTCCTTCAACTGGATGCCGCTCGACCACGTCGGCGGCCTCGTCATGTTCCACCTGCGCGACACCTACCTCCAGTGCGAGCAGGCCCACGCCCGCATCCAGTGGATCCTCGACGACCCGCTGCGCTGGATCGACCAGATGAGCCGCCGCGGCTCGACCGCCACGTGGGCGCCGAACTTCGCGTTCGGACTCGTCAACGACAACGCCTCCCGCATGGCCGGACGCGATTGGGACCTCAGCGCCCTCACGTACATCATGAACGGCGGCGAGGCCATCAAACCGGCGGTGCTGCAGCGCTTCCTGCGCCTGCTGCACCCGTTCGCCCTGCCCGCCGACGCGATCTGCCCCGGCTGGGGCATGTCCGAGACCTCCTCGGGCATCGTGGACTGCCGCTTCGAACCCGGCGCCGCGGGGGCCGGGCGCTTCATCTCCGTCGGCCGCCCGCACCCGGGCGTGGGCCTGCGCGTCGTCGACGAGTTCGACGAGGTGCTCCCCGAAGGCGAGCAGGGCCTCCTCCAGGCCTCCGGCGCCCCGGTCTTCGGCGGCTACTACAACAACCCCGAGGTCAACGACCGCACCTTCACCGCCGACGGCTGGTTCCGCACCGGCGACCTCGCGTACATCGAGGACGGACGCCTCACCGTCACCGGCCGCGACGGCGACACCGTCGTGGTGGCGGGCGAGGCCCGCCACGGCCACGAGATCGAGTCCACGGTGGAGGAACTCGACGGGGTCGAGCCCTCCTACACCGTCGCGTGCGCCGTCGACCCGGCCGACGGCGACAGCGGCCTCGCCGTCTTCTACCACCCCCGCGCCGGCGCCGACACCGCGTTGCTGGACAAGGAGATCCGCGACGCCGTCCGCGCCGTCCACGGTCTCGAAGCCCGCCACGTCGTCCCCGTGACCCGCGCCGACGTCCCCAAGACCGGCATCGGCAAACTCCGCCGCACGCTGCTCAGCCGGCGCTTCGAGGCCGGCGAGTTCTCGACCTCGGGCGGGCGGCCATGAGGCTCGCGATCGCGGGAGCGGGCGCCTCGGCCGTCTGCCTCCTCGACGCCCTGGCCCGCAGCGCCGACCGCGTCGACGTCACCGTCTTCGATCCGGCGCCCGCCCCGTGGCGCGGCCGTCCGTACCGCTGCGACCTGCCCGCGGTCCGCGTCAACGCGCCGCCGCCCGAGATGTCGGTCAGGGACGGCGACCACGGCCACTTCGAACGCTGGCTCGACGCGAACGGCGGTGCGGCCGAACCCGATCCGTGGTCCGGCGACCGCTTCGTCCCGCGCGAGCGGTACGGCGCCTACCTCGAAGCCGCCGCCGCCGAGGCGATCGCGGCCATCGAAGGGGCGGGCGGCACGGTGGCGCTGCGCCGCTGCGCCGCCACCGGGGTGCTGCGCACCAGCGAGCAGGTGGTCGTCCGCACCGACGACGGCCGCCTCCAGCCGTTCGACGCGTTCGTCCTCTGCGTCGGCGTCGGCCGCCCCGCCGACCTCTACGGACTCGACGGCGCCACCGGATACGTGCCCGACCCGTACCCGGCGCTGACCGCGCTCGAGCCGGTGGAGGGCGACACCGCCGTCATCGGCTCCGGCCTGACGGCGGTGGACACGGTCCTGGCGCTGGCCGCGACCCGCTCGGAGGGGCGGATCGCGCTGGTCTCGCGCAGCGGCGTGCTGCCGGGGGTGCGCCAGCGGTACACGCCGAGCCGCTTGCGGCACTTCAAGGTCGACCGCATCCGGGAGCTGGCGCGGCGAGGGCCGCTGCGCCTGGAGGATCTGACGGCGCTCATGGCCGCGGAGATCGCGGCGGGCGGGTTCGACGCGGCGGGCGTGGCCCGCGAGCTGTCCTCGCTCGGCCGGGAGGAGCCGCGGGCCAGGCTGGCGCGCCACCTCGCCATGGTCGACGACCCCGACCTCGGCCTGCGGATCCTGCAGCAGGCGGTGCCGGAGACCGGCCCGGACGTGTGGCCGCGCCTCGACGCGCGCGACCGCGAGCTGGTGCTGCAGGAGCACTACCGGACCCTGATGAGCCTGTGCTGCCCGATGCCGCCCGCGAGCGCCGCCACCTTGCTGTCCCTCATGGACTCCGGGCGGCTGGACGTGGTCGGCGGGCTCGCCGACGTGCGGCCCCGGCGCGGCGGGTTCACCGTGAAGGCGGGCGGCCGGAAGCTCCAGGTCGCCACCGTGGTGAACGCGGCGAGCGCGCCGCGCCACCGCGTCCCGCCGGCCGCCGCGCCCCTGGTGGACTCGCTGGTCCGCTCGGGCGCGGCCCGCCCGCACCCGCACGGCGGCCTGCGGATCGACCCGGCGACGAGCCGGGCGGTCGGCCGCGGCGGGCCGGACGACCGCCTCTACGTCCTCGGCGACCTGGCCGCCGGGACGCTCTTCTTCACCTTCGGCATCCCGTCCCTGGTGGACCGCGCCCGGGACATCGCTGCGAGCCTCTCGCTCCAGCGCCGACCCCTCGCCACCCCGGCGAACCGTTAGGAGACCACTGTGAACGACACTGCTGTGAACGACACCGCCAAGCCCTCGTACCTGGCCGACACCGACACCGGCCTGCCGTTGCCGCAGCGGCCGGTGTTCGAGCGGGTCGAGGACGAGCGCCGCCACCGCAAGCAGCGGCTCGCGGCCGCGCTGCGCCTGTTCGGCGAGTTCGGCTACTCGGAGGGGGTGTCGGGGCACCTGTCGGTGCGCGACCCCGAGTACCCGGACCGGTTCTGGGTCAACCCGTTCGGGAAGGCCTTCGAGCGGCTGCGGGTGGCCGACCTGATCTGCGTCGACGCGGCCGGGCGGGTGGTGGCCGGGGAGGGCCTGGTGAACCCGAGCGCGTTCGTCATCCACTACCACATCCACGACCAGCGGCCGGACGCCGAGGCGGCCGCGCACGGGCACACGGTGTACGCGCGGGCGCTGGGGGCGCTCGGGCGGCTGCTGGAGCCCATCGACCAGGAGTCGGCGGCGTTCTGGGAGGACCAGGTCCTCTACAGCGAGTACGACGGACCGGCGGTCGACTTCGAGATGGGGCGGCGCATCGCGCGGCACCTGGGGGACAAGCGGGCGCTCCTCATGGCCCACCACGGGCTCGTCACCGTGGGCGGCTCCATCGACGAAGCGGCGCACTGGTTCTTCACGTACGAGCAGGCCGCGCGGGTGCAGCTCGTCGCGAGCGCGGCGGGCGAGGTGAAGCCGATGAGCCCGGAGCAGGCGAAGCTCGCGCGCGACGGGTTCGGCGACCCCCACCTGGGCTGGTTCTCGTTCCAGCTCCTGTGGGACCAGATCGTGGCCGACCAGCCGGACTTCCTCGAGGAATAGAGCGGTCGGCGCGAGGGGCCCGGCCGTACGGCCTGGCCCCTCGCGGTGCTACGCCACCATGCAGGCGGCGGGCGGGTTGTGCCGGGAGCGGTCGAGCAGCCGCCACCGCAGCGGACTCGCGCCGTCGACCTGCACGACACTGCGGACGGTGAACTCGACGACGCGAAGCGCGCCGGGGAGCGCCGCCGCGGCGGCGGGGTCCCAGTCGACGCGGCAATCGCCGGCGAGCTGGAGCGTCGCGCCGGTCTCCCAGTCCACGAACAGGAGTCCCGCGGCGGGGTTGACCTCGATGTTGCCGAGGGTCATGTAGAACGAGTTGCCGAGGTAGTCGGGCCAGCGGATCACGTTGTCCTCGACGGTGACGAATCCGGGTTCGCCGCCGCGGTGCGAGGCGTCGGCGCCGTGCTCGGGGGAGCGGGAGCCGATGAAGAACGTGTCGGCGGACTCGATCCATTCGCGTTGGGCCGCATCGAGTCCCTTCCGGGCGACGGCGGCGCCCGGCGGGGTCTCGTCGTAGGCCGTCACCTCCCGCACCTGGAGGTACTTGGGGCAGTTGCCGAGCACCTGCTCAGTGCGTATCGCCAGGCCGCCGTCGCGCCGGGTCACGGTCCCGTTGACGCGGATGCGCCGGCGTGTCTGCGGTTCCAGCGCGAGGACGCCGACGTCGGCGCCGTCGCGGAGGGCGGTCCCGAGCGCGTCGCCCCCGGCGGGCAGGGCGTCGACGAGGAGGGTCCGGTGGTCGGCGGCGTGCGCGAAGCCGGGGCGTCCGGCGACCGTGGTCGTCCACATGCGGCCCTCCTCATCCTCTGAGGAGAGGAACAGCATGCACTGGCGCTGCAGGAACTCGGCGAAGCCGCCCGAGAGCGAGGCGCCGAACATCGGCGAGCCCCATCCGGGCCCGCCTTCGCCCGCGCGCTCCTGCACGGCCTGCTCGCCGGGGTGTTCGATCGGTCGCATCATCATGCTCCTTCGGGTTGTGTCGCGGCTCGGATCTGGCGGGGGGTGAGGCCGTACTCCTGGCGGAAGGCCCGGGTGAAGTACGAGGGGGTCAGGAACCCCCAGCAGCGCCCGATCATCGCGACGCTGACGCCTGACTTGAGCGGGTCCTGGAGGTCGGCCAGGCAGCGGGACAGGCGTTCGCGCCGGATCCACTTGGTGGGGCTGAGCCCGTGCTCCTGGAACAGCTTCTGCACGTACCGCACGGACACGCCGTGCTGCCGCGCGAGCGAGGCGAGGTCGAGCGACGGGTCGTCGAGGTGCAGCTTCGCGTAGCCCTGGATGCGCATGAGCATCGCGGTGCGGACTTCGCGGTCGCCGCCGTGCGAGCGGGCCGCTTCGGCCGCGGCGCAGGCGACGAGGTCGGTCAAGTGGTGGGCGAACGGCTGGAACGCCGCGTCGTCGCATTCGTCGATCGAGGCGGCGAGGCCGCCGAGCACCGAAAGCAGTAAGGTCGCCGGGCCCTTGTCGCGGGTCCACCGGCGCCCGGCGACCGCGCGCGCCTCGACCGGGGTGAGGCCGAGCCGGCGGACGGTGAGCGGGATGTGGAGCGCCTTGGTGGCGGTCCGGGTGAAACGCAGTTTGAGCGCCTGATTCCGGTCGGTGGAGACGAGATCCCCTTCCTGGGCCGCGATGCTGCGCCCGTCCTGGACGGCCAGCACCGATCCCTCGGCGACGTACCAGAAGTCGACGATGCCGGTGCCGGGCACGGGAGTGTGGCGGACGGTGGCGGGGCCGGTGCTCAGGGCCGTGGCGTTGACGCCCCCGGGCCCGAGCGGACGGAGGCGCTGGGCGGCGGGGTCGGCATGGGCGACCGTGACCCGACCTCCCAGCAGTCGCTCCCACTCGAGCGGGGGCGCGTCGACGACAGCTGATTCGAAATGCACGAGAAGACTCCCTCGCGTTGCCGGCCGAGCCGACCGGCGCGAGCGGCGGCGTCTCCCCAACGGCCGCCTGGAACGCGGACGCCGCTGTCAGCGCCGCGCTGGCCGGACTCGGACCCAGTGCTGTGGCGGCGCGGAGGCGTCGCCATGGTGTTACCGAAGCGATAGTCCCATCAGAGTCTAATGGGTTCACGAATAGGATACCATTAAGAAGTGAATGCAGTGGTACATCTGACCGGCGACCTGCCGATCGCCCTCGCGAACACCGTCCGGCTCCGCCGCGGCCGCCTCCAGGACGCCATCGAGACCCCCGCGGGCCTGGCGGCCTGGCTCGCCGAGATCGCGCCCTCGCTGCGCACGGCGCTTCCCGAGCACGCCCTGACGGAGGTCGGCGAAGCCGACGCCAGCGAGGCCCGCCACCTGCGCGACGGCATCCGGTCCGTCATCGAGTCCCAGGCGGCGGGGGAGGTCCCCGCCGAAGCGGACCGCGAACGGCTCAACCGGCACGCGGCCGCCGCGCCCGGCTGGCCCCGGCTCGACTGGGACGGCGACCCGGTCATCGCCCGCGTCAGCGCCGCCGCCCCGGTCGCCGCCGCCCTCGCCGAGATCGCCGGCGCCGCCATCGAACTGTGCTGCTCCGAGCAGCGGCACCTCCTGTCGGCCTGCGCCGCACCGGACTGCATCCGCCTGTTCGCCAAGACCGACCCGCGCCGCAAGTGGTGCTCGCCCGACTGCGGCAACCGCGCCCGCGTCAACCGCCACTACCGCAACCGCAACGCCTGAAGGCACGGAAAAGGACTCCGGCCCGGCCCCCTTCGCGGGGACCGGGCCGGAGCCTTTATCGGGAGGCGGGCTAGCGTCCGATGAGGCCGGTGACGTCGACGAGGCGGTTCGAGAAGCCCCACTCGTTGTCGTACCAGGCCACGATCTTCACCTGGCGGCCCACGACCTTCGTCAGCCCGGCGTCGAAGATGCACGAGGCCGGGTCGGTCACGATGTCCGAGGACACGAGCGGGTCCTCGGTGTACGTCGCGTACCCCTTGAGCGGCCCCTCGGCGGCGGCCTTGAGCGCGGCGTTGACCTCCTCCACGGTCGTGTCGCGCAGGACCGTCGCGGTCAGGTCGGCCGCCGAGCCGGTGACGACCGGGACGCGCATCGCGAACCCGTCGAGCCGGCCGTCGAGCTCGGGCAGCACCAGGCCGATCGCCTTGGCCGCGCCGGTCGAGGTGGGGACGATGTTCATCCCGGCCGCCCGCGCCCGCCGCAGATCCGAGTGCGGCCCGTCTTGAAGGTTCTGGTCCTGCGTGTACGCGTGGACCGTCGTCATCAGTCCGGTCTCGATCCCGACCGCCTCGTGCAGCACCTTCGCCATGGGCGCCAGGCAGTTCGTCGTGCACGACCCGTTCGACACCAGGTGGTGCTCGTCAGGGTCGTACACGCCGTCGTTCACGCCCATGACCAGCGTGACGTCCTGGTGCTTCGCGGGCGCGGTGATGATCACCTTGCGGGCCCCCGCGTCCAAGTGCGCCTTGGCCTTGCGCGCATCGGTGAACGCACCGGTGCTCTCGACGACCACGTCGACGCCCAGCTCGCCCCAAGGGAGCCGGGAGGGGTCGCGCTCGGAGAACGCGCGCAGCCGGTGGCGGCCGACGCGGATGCCGTCCTCGGTGCGCTCGACCGGTTCGCCGAGCTTGCCCAGCACCGAGTCGTAGGCGAGCAGGTGCGCGCAGGTCGCCACGTCGCCGAGGTCGTTGAACGCGACCACTTCGACGTCCTCGCCGCGTTCGAGCACGGCGCGGAGGTAGTTACGGCCGATCCGGCCGAAGCCGTTGATCGCCACTTTCACGGGCATGGGGTCTCCTTCGTGTCAAGCTCTCGGACCGGGTCGCGACGAAGCGACTCAGCCGTCGAGCGCGGCGACTTGGACCAGCGGGCCCTTGCCGAACGGCGGCGGCGGCGCGTCGCGGAAGCCGCCGTGCTCGGCGACGACCCGGAACCCGGCGGCGGCCAGCGCCCCGCGGATCTGCGGGGCCGTCAGCACCCACTGGTCGAAGCCGTTCTCGTGCATCGAGACCGCGCCGTCGGGGTCCCGAGCCAGGATCGTCTCCTCATTGCGCCAGCACGCGGTGTGGCCGTTCACGCTCGTGTGGACCATCCGCGTGAGCAGCACGCCGTCGCGCTGGTGGTGCGCGATCATCGACGGCTGGTACGTGTCGACGAAGCCGAGCAGGTGCGCCGCGTCGAGGACCAGGTGCCCGCCGGGCGCGAGCCGCCCGCGGACCTGCCGCAGCAGCGGCACCAGCGCCTCGGGCGGCACCATGTTGAGCGTCGCGAAGAGGCAGACGACCAGGTCGAAGGGCTCTTCGGTCGCGAACTCGGCGACGTCCAAGTCGGTCAGGTCGGCCCGCACGTACTCGAGACCGTCCCCGCCGGCCTCGGCCGCCCAGGCGATGAACGTCGCGCTGGCGTCGACCCCGACGCCGCCGTGGCCGCGCGCGGCGAGCGCCCGCAGCGTGGTGCCAGTGCCGCAGCCCAGGTCGAGCACCCGTCCGCCGGTCGTCTTGCCGCTCTTGGCCAGCCAGTCCGCGAGGTACGCCGTCTCGGCGTGCACGTCGCGCAGCGTCCCGCGAATGACCTCGTAGTACTGCCCGGGGAATTCGAACGCCCTCATCGCGGGCCCCCTACCCGTTCGCCGCGACGGGCGCGTCGGCCGCGACGGCCGGCCCGGTCCGGGACAGGACCGCGAGCGACGCGAACCCGGCGACGGCCAGGGCCGCGATCGACGCGGCCATCGGCAGGGCGTTCGCGGCGCCCGCGACACCGGCGAAGGGCGCGGCGAGCCCGCCGAAGAGGTGCGTGGCGAGCCCGATGAGCGAAGCGGCCGCCCCCGCGTTGTCGCCGTTGTCGGCCAGCGCCAGCGCCATCGAGTTCGGCATCACCAGGCCCACGGCCGAGACGACGACGAAGATCCCCGCCAGCAGCACCGGCAGCCCGGCGTCGGCGAGCACCCCGGTCAGCACGACCACGCCGCCCACCGCGGAGCTCGCGGTGCCGATCCGCAGGAGTCGCAGCGGACCGGTCTTGTGCACGATGCGGCCGCTCACCTGCGCCGCGATCACGAGGCCGAGCGCGTTGACGGCGAACACGGCGCTGAACATCTGCGGCGACATGCCGTGCAGCTCCTGGAGCACGAACGGCGAACCGGCGATGTAGGCGAACATCGCGCCGAATGCGAACCCGGCCGCGAGCGTGTACCCGAGGAACCGCCGGTCGCCGAGCAGACCCGCGAACACCCGCGGCGTGGCCGCGAGCCCGCCGGTCTGGCGGCGTTCGGCCGGCAGCGACTCGCGGAACCCGAAGCCGACAGCGAGCAGCATCAGCGCCCCGCACGCGGCCAGCGCGATGAAGATCCCGGGCCACTCCATGACCCGCAGCAGCTGGCCGCCGCCGACGGGGGCGAGGACCGGCGCGATCCCGGTGACGAGCATCAGCGCCGCGAACAACCGGGCCGCGTCCGCGCCGTTGTACTTGTCGCGCCCGATCGCGGCGGCGATCACGATGCCCGTCGCGCCGCCGATCCCCTGCAGGAGCCGCAGGCCCACGAGCGTCCACACGTCGGGCGCGACGGCGCACAGCACCGAGGTCGCCACATAGAGCGCGAGCCCGGCGAGCAGCGGGACCTTGCGGCCCAGGGCGTCGGAGATCGGGCCGGCGATGACCTGGCCGAAGCCGAGGCCGACCAGGCACGCGGTGAGACTGAGCTGGACCGCCGACGCCGAGGCGCCGAGGTCGGCCGAGAGCTGCGGCCAGCTCGGCAGGTAGGCGTCGTTGGACAGCGGGCCGAGCGCGGTGAGCGCTCCCAGCACGACCACGAGCCAGGCGTACGCGGCCCGCGAAGGCGGGCCGTCCAGGCGTTGCATGGGCAAGTCTCCAATTCCCTCAGTAGGCGACGCAGATGCGGCGCTGGAAGGTCCGGGCGTCCTCGATCGCGTCGGCGAACGCCACGGCGTAGTCGGCGATCGAGACGCGGCTCTTCCCCTCCCCGTCCTTGAGGAGCCGGTCGCCGCCGACCCGGAACTCGCCCGTGCGCGGTCCCGGTTCGATCAGCGCCGCGGGCGACACGAACGTCCAGTCGAGGCCGCCGACCGTGCGGTACAGGTCGAGCGCGGCCGACTGCGCGAGCGCGTTCGCCTTCCACTGCGCCGGGAACTGCGGCGTCGACACGAGCGTCACGCCGGGCGCGACCTCCAGGCTCCCGGCCCCGCCGAGCACCACGAGGCGGCGGACGCCGGCCGCGGGCAGGGCCTCGATGAGGCTGCGGGCCGCGCCGAGGATCGTCTTCTCGTCGTTCTCCACGCCGACCTTCGGGCCTACCGCGCTGGCGACCGCGTCATGGCCTTTGGCAAGGGCCGCAACGGCCTCGGTGTCGAGCACGTCGCAGGCCTCCCAGGACAGGCCGTGCAGGTCGGGGCCGGTTCCGGTGCGGCTCGCGGCGGTGATCTCGTGGCCGCGGGCGAGCAGCTCGTCCCGGATGGCCGAGCCGATGTGGCCGTTTGCGCCGAACAGGAGGATCTTCATTGGACGGTTCCTTCTTCTCTGGTTGGGTTCACTCGGACCAGCGGCCGCGGGTCCAGCCGTTCAGGTCGTAGTCGGCCATGCAGCGGTCGACCAGGTCGCCGTAGTCGTCGAGGAGCCCGGCGGCGCGCGACCACGCGAGGGTGTCGAGCCGCACCTGGTCGGGCCCGCCCGCGTAGTTCAGCTCGTACAGCTCGTGGCGGCCGCCGAACTCGGTGCCGAGGGCGTCCCACGCGAGCTTGAACAGGCGCACCCGCTCCTCGCTGGACCCGGCCGAGCCGCGGTAGAAGCGGTCGAGGAGGGGCCGCAGTTCGCCGTTGAGCATGTCCGCGCCGCTGGCCGGGGTCATGATGAGCGCCGCTGCCAGGTGCTCCTCGAAGAACCGGTGCGTGCGTTCCCACGACAGCGGCGCGAGGGCCCGGTATCCGGCGGCGTACGCCATCTTCGGCAGCACGGTCCCTTCCGGGCCGGGCTCGGGGTCGGCGGCCATGGCGGTGGTGACGGCCTCGGTGACGTGCCGCCAGGCGAGGAGCTCGCCGAGTCCGGCCTGCACGCCGCGGAAGGAGTGGGTGCCGTTCAGCCGCGTGCCCTTGTCGAGGATCCCGGCCATGAACTCGAGTTTCACGGCCATGCGGATGGCGCCCTGGAAGAACCCGCGCGAGAGCAGTCCCGAGCGCGGGAAGTACTCGTGGACCTTCTCGGTGTCGCGGTAGATGAGGACGTTCTCCCAGGGGATGAACGCCTTGTCGAAGATGAGCACCGAGTCGTTCTCGTCGAAGCGGCTCGACAGGGGGTTGTCGTAGGGGCTGTTGGCCTTCATCTCGTAGGAGGGGCGGCACACGACCTTCATGCCGGGGGTGTTCATGGGCGCGATGAACGCCAGCGCCAGGTCCTCGGCCTTGCCCTTCTCGAGGTTCGCGAGGTGGATCTGGCCGACGAACGCGGCGTGCGTGAGCGCCGAGGCGGTGGCCATGAGTTTCGCGCCGTCCACCACGATGCCGCCGTCGCGCTCCTCGACCACGCGGACGTACACGTCGCGCACGTCGTGGGCGGCCTTGTTGCGGTCCACCGGCGGGTTCACGATGGCGTGGCTGATGGACAGGCCCTGCTTCGCGTACCGCTCGTACCAGCCGCGGGCGCTGTCGCCGAACGGCTCGTAGAAGTCGTGCGTGACCGCGAGCCCGGCCATGAAAGAGGCTTTGTAGTCGGGGGTGCGGTTCATGAACCCGTAGCTCATCCGGGCCCACAGGTCGATGGCCTCGCGGGCCTTCATCAGGTCCTCGGCCGATCGCGCGGGCGTGAAGAACCGGTGCACGCGGTTGCCGGTGTGCGGGTCGACGGTGGTCATCGTGTCGGCGGTCTTCGGGTCGTGCAGGGCGTCGTAGAGGTGCGCGGTGGACCTTGCGGCCTGCTTGAACGCCGGGTGGTCCACGACGTCCGCGACGCGCTCGCCGTAGAGGTACACCTCGCGGCCGTCGCGGAGGCTTTCGAGGTAGGCGTCGCCGGTGAGCAGTTCGTTCGGCGCTTCCTGCGCCTCCGCCTGCGTCCGTTCCGCCTGCGCCATGTCTACCAAGGTCGTTTCCCTTCGCTCGGGCCCGGCGCGATCGCGCGGGAGGGGTGCGTCCGGGAAGCGTATGTGCGGCGGGGGCACGCGAATGGCCGATTCGCGCACGGCGAATCGGCCATACCCGCGCAGGCGGGCGGGGGTTCGTGACTCCTTAGAGCGAGGCCTTCCCGGTCCGGTGGGGGACCGGGGCCGGTTCGGGGATGTTGGCGGCGAGCGCCATGACCGATCCGGCCGCGAGCAGGAGCAGCCCGATCGCGGCGGCGACCTCGCCCGAGGCGAGCGAGCCCGCCGGGAGGTCTTCGCTGATGCGCAGGTCGCTGCCGTACAGGATCATCGCGCCCGCGAGGCCGCCGAAGGCCCACACGGTGCGGGTCTCGTGGGTGTGCAGCGTGAAGTACAGGGCGCACCACACGACGAGCAGCAGCATGAGGCCGAGGGCCAGCAGGTGGGTCCGGGTGTCCGGCTGGACGCCGGCGACGCCGGAGAGGTGCCAGTAGTCGAGCGAGCCGCCTCCGGTGTCGACCCACGGCATGAACATCGAGCCGACCATGAGGGCCGAGCCGCCGAGGGCGGCCAGGCCGCCGATGCGGGAGTACGGGGTCGAGGGCGTGCGCTCCATCTTGCACCTCCGGGAGAGATCCGCTGGTTTCTCAAGCGCACCACCGCGGGACGCCCTCGTCAACGTTCTTGACGCGTTATTGACGCCAAAGGGACGGATCTGTCGGCAACCGGACAGATCGGTATCGAGGTTCATCTATTCGCGGCGAGTCTGACCAGGTGCGCGTGGGCGTACTCGCAGACCACTGCGTGGCGGTAGACCGCGTGCGGCACGTCGGTGTTGGAGTCGGCGCGGATTGAGAGGTCGCCGTTCTGCCAGCGCAGGAACACCGGGTCGCCGGTGAGGTCGGCGAGGATGGCGAGGATCGAGTCGTCGAACCGCATGGAGTGCACGGCGCGCCGGTACTCGTCGGGGGTGAGGCAGGCGGCGAACGGGAGGTTCATGAGGCACAGGGCGGTCTGGATGTCCAGGCGCAGCAGCCGGAACCGGTGCGCCTCGGGGTCGAGCGGCGGCATGTCGAGGTCGGAGAAGTCGAGCGGGCCGACGCGGGTCATGTCGAGGGCGGCGAGGACCTGGTAGACGTTGATGTCGTGTTCGATGACGGCCCGGTCGCCGAGCCCGGCGAGGTTCACCGGGCGGAGGGCGACGGGGTCGATTGCGGTGGCGGTGTTGCGGACGATGAAGTTGAGGAGGTTCGTCTCGATCACGAAGTGGCGGATGAGGAGTTCGACCGCCAGCGGGGAGACGAAGCGGCGCAGGAACCACAGGCAGAGCCGGTCCATGAGCCGGTGCGCGGTCCAGCGCACCGGCGTCAGGCGTTTGAGGGCGACGATGACGAGCGCGAGCACCCGCGAGACGGGCCGCAGGACCGGGTAGATCCAGGTGCGGGTCCACTGCCGCTGGTCGTCGGTGACCATGCGGGCGACCTCGGGTTCGAGCGGCATAGCGGGGTCGCGGACCATCGCGTCCCACATGGGAGGGTCGGCGAGCGGCCCGCCTGGCGGCTCAGACATGGTCGAGTTCTTCGAGTTGGAGGGCGTAGAGGCGGGCGACGGTCTTGGCGGTCTTGACGATCGCGTCGGCGGACGCGGCGTCGATGCGGGGCGAGTCGAGGATCGCCTGGAGCTTCGCGAAGTGGTCGTCGTCGGCCTCGCCGTGGTAGGAGAGGAAGCTGACCTGGTCGTCGCGCAGGCCGAGGGTCGCCTTGAAGCGGGCGGCCCAGCCGGAGGCCTTGCCGGTGCCGAGGCCTTCGATGATGAACATCGCGCCGAGGAGCCCGATCGGGTCGGGCTGGCTCGCGGTGTGGAACATGTACGCGGACAGCGCTTCCGAGCCGATGTTCTTCTCGCCGGCGCGGATGTCCTCGATGGAGCCGCCGCAGGCGGCGTAGTCGCGTTCGATCATCATGAAGTCGCGGTGCTCTTCGGCGGCGTGGCCGATGGCGGCGCTGCGCAGGTCGAACAGGTCGACGGAGAAGTTGGAGGCGGCGCGGGAGATCCAGCGGGCGCCGTCGGCGACCTGCTGGCGCAGGTTGAACAGGAGCCGCCGGTAGTCCTCGAGCGTGGCGGTGCCCTCGCTGAGGCGGCGCATGACGGGCACCTGGTCGAGCCGCTGCTCGAACTCCTGCCAGACGGCGTCGAGCCGGTCGTGGAGGCGCTCCGACCGGGGCGCGACGCGGGTGACGGCCGGCGCGGCCTCCTGCGCCGCGACGGGTGCGGCGACCGGCGCGACCGCCGGAGCCTCCGCCGCCGCGCCGTCCACACAGGTCAGATGCGCGAAGCCGAACGAGAACCGGCCCGATTCGGGCACGGCCAGGAGCACGGTCTGGCCCGGCTCGAACCGGCCGGTCCGCCAGCACTCCTCGAGGGCGATGAAGATCGAGGCCGCGCCGGTGTTCCCGCGCGTCTCGAGGTTGGAGAACCACCGGCCCGTGTCGATCTGCGCCCCGGCGGCGGCGAGCTGGTCGAAGACGATGTCGCGGAACGCGTTCGTCGAGTAGTGGCAGAGCACGTGGTCGAGCTTGCCGAGGTCGATGAGGCCCTCGCGGGCGAGCGCCTGGAACTCGCGGAGCCCGGCCTCGGCGAGGGCGCCGAGGGCGCTGGTGTCCTGGCGCAGCAGCATCATCCCGGCCTGCTCGGCCGCGGCGGCGCTGCCCATGTCCTGCCAGGTGCGGCCCGCGACGGGCGCGGCGCCCTCGCCCATCCCCGCGCGCATGCACACCGGGTGGGCGTGGGCGAGCGAGACGGTGCGGACCCAGTCGACGTGCAGCGAGGGCCGGTCGGGGCGCGGCCGCCCCTCCACGAGCACGGCCCCGGCGCCGTCGGAGAGCATCCAGCGCAGGAAGTGCGCGTCGCCGTCGCCGCCGCCGTTGAACCGCGAACTGCGCAGCCACCGGCTGGAGAGCTCGCTGCCGACGACGGCCGCGCGCCGGCGGTCGCCCAACCGCACTTTCGCCACGGCCGCATCGAGGGCGGCGAGGCTCGAGGAGCACACTCCGGCGGCCGAGAGCACCTGCATCGGGCCGCCTCCCAAGCGGCCGTGGACCATCGACGCGAACCCGGGGACGAGGAGGTCGCCCTGGGTGGTCGCGGTCGCGAGCATGTCGAGGTCGGCCGCGCCCAGGCCGCGCTCGTCCAGCGCCGCGTGGAGCGCGTTCGCGGCCAGCTCCTCGTTCAGCTCGGTCGTGCGCCCCTGCGCGTCGAGGGCGTAGTGGCGCTTGGCGATCCCGTTGGCGGCGAGGATGCGGCGGCGCAGCCGGTCGCCTCGCTCGTCGACGCCGCCGAGGCGCGCCGCGATCTCGTCGTTGCCGACCGGGGGACCGGGGAGGTACGCGCCCGCGGCGGTGATGTAGGCGTTCATGCCCTCCATTTGACAGCGCCGCAAGCGCATCGCGCATCGGCGCTTCTACTCAAAATGAGGGGCCGAAAGTACTCAGCGCCGCCGGGGTCGCCGGCCGCCGCGGCATGCTCAGTCGCCGTCGATGCCCTGCTCGATCGCGTACCGCACCAGCTGCGACCGGTTGTGCAGCTGGAGCTTGGAGAGGATGTTCTGGACGTGGTTCTGCACGGTCCGCGGCGACAGCGTGAGCCTCGCGGCGATCTCCTTGTACCCCAGACCCTTCGCGACCAGCCGCAGGACCTCGGTCTCCCGTTCCGACAACTGCGGCCGCTCCTCGGGCTCGGGCGCGTTCGCCAGCCGCCGGTACTCGCCCAGGACCAGGCCGGCCAGGCCCGGCGTGAACACCGCGTCCCCCGCCGCCACCCGCTCCACCGCGTCGGCGAGCTCCGCGGGCGACGCCGACTTCACCAGGTACCCGCGCGCCCCGGCTTTGATGGCCTCCAGCACATCCGTCGACTCTCCGCTCGCCGACAGCACCAGGACCGCGGTGGGGCAGTCCTCGCCCAGACCCTGGAGCACCCCCACCCCCGAGAGCCCCGGCAGCTGCAGGTCCAGGATCGCCACGTCCGGTCGCAGCGACCGGATCCCGTCCAAGGCCGCCCGGCCCTCCCCGAACACCGCGAGCACCTTGTGCCCGGCCCCGGTCAGGTCCCGGCCGATCGCCTCTCTCCATATAGGATGGTCATCGACCACTACGAGCGTCGCCACGGGCACCTCCCGCCTCAGTCTCGACGCGCGGCACCCGCATCTCCACCTCCGTGCCCTCCCCGGGCGCCGAGACGATCTCGGCGCTCCCGCCCAGCTCCCTGATCCGGCCCCGGATCGATTGCGCCACACCCAGGCGGCCCTCCGCGGCCGCCGCCGCCAGCCGCTCGGGCGCGAACCCCGGCCCGTCGTCGCGCACGCTCACCGTGACCGCCTCCCCGTCGTCCTCCAGCAGCAGCCACACCCGCGTCGCCGCAGGGCAGTGCTCCCGCACATTGTCGACCGCGCTCGCCACCGCCGCCGCGAACTGCCGCGCGGTCTCGGCCGGCAGCAGCACCGGCGTCGCCGGGGCCGCCACCGTCACGTCCGGCCCCTCGTGGCGCCCGAGGAGCTCGCGCAGGTCCCGCTGCCCGTCCAGCGGCCGCCGGTACGACGCGGACCGGATGAGCGCCCGCAGCGCCTCCTCCTGGCGCCCGGCGAGCCGCCCCAGTTCGGCGGCCTCGCCGCCGATCTCGCTGCCGCGCCGCTGCACCAGCGCCAGCACCTGGAGCACCGAGTCGTGGATGTCCCGCGCCAGCCGCTCGCGCTCGCGCGCGGCCGCGTTCCGCTCGGCGGCCTCGCGCATCCGCTGCTCGGCGACGACCCCGAGCCGCACCAGGTGCCCGGCCGCGAACCCGGTGAGCACCAAGAGGACCGCCTCGTTCACGGTGCTGGAGTGGACGCCGCCGCGGAAGGCCATCCCCGCGACCGCCACCACCGCGCCCGCGATCGCCCCCGACCGCCTGCCCCAGGCCGCGGCCCACGCCAGCACCGCCCCGGCCATCCACGGCCCCACCGACACCGGCACCTCGCCCCCGGCCCGCGCCAGCGCCCACGATGACGCCGCGACGGCCGCCACGGTCACCGCCAGGTCCGCGTACAGCGCCTTCGGCTCGTACCCGCGCCGCCGGTACCACTCGGTCGCCGCCCACGTCCAGACCAGGAGCACCACGACCAGCAGCGCCCCCCAGACCGGGCGCAGGAGCGAGTCGAACGCGAACGCGCCCAGCAGGATCGGGTAGCCGAGCGCGACGAACCGGAACACCGTGTTCGCCCGCCGCAGCTGCACCTGAATACCCACCCGCGCATTCTCCCAGGCGCCCCGGAAGCACACGGGTCCAAGCGGAACCGCGGTTCCCTACATCCCATCCGCTGGACCCAGGTCACTACAGTTGCGGCATGTCCTTCTCCAGCCCCCGACCCGCCTCGATCAGCGTCGACTTCGGCACCTCGCACACCGTCGCCACGATCCGCCGCGCCGACGGACGCGTCCACCAGCAGCTGTTCGACGGCTCCCCGCAGCTGCCCTCCGCGGTGTTCATGAACGACGAGGGCGGACCGGTCGTCGGCGCCGACGCCGTCCACTCCGGCCGCCGCAAGCCCGACCGGTACGAGCCGAACCCGAAGCGGCGCATCGACGACGCCCAGATTCTCCTCGGCGACACCGAAATCCCCGTCACCAGCGTCATCGCCGCGGTCCTCTCGCGCGTCGCCCGCGAATGCGAGCAGACCCTCGGCGCCCTCGGCCCCGTCACCGTGACCGTGCCCGCCGCGTGGGGGCCGACCCGCCGCCATGTGGTCGCCGACGCCGCCACCGCCGCCGGACTGGGCACTGTGGACCTCGTCGCCGAGCCCGTGGCCGCCGCCAGCTACTTCGTCGAGACCCTCGGCGCCCATGTGCCGCCCGGCTCCGGCGTCGTCGTCTACGACCTCGGCGGCGGCACCTTCGACGCCACGGTCCTGCGCCGCGCCACCACCGGCTTCGACGTGCTCGCCGTCGACGGCGCCCCAGATCTCGGCGGCCTCGACTTCGACCAGGCCCTCGCCGAGCACCTCGCCAAGTCCGTCCAACCGGACGACGAGCGCTGGCGGCGGCTCACGAGCCCCGCCGAGCCCGCCGACCTGCGCCACCGCACCGCATTCATGGACGAAGTGCGCCAAGCGAAGGAGCGGCTGTCCCGTTCGGCCTCGACCGAGCTCACGATCCCGCTCCTGGACATCGACGTCCACCTCACGCGCGACGAGCTGGAGGAGGTGTGCACGCCGCTGGTCGAGCGCACCCTGCGCGTCACCCAGGGCGTCATCCGCGAATCGGGCCTCGCCAAAGAGCAGGTCGCGGCGTTGTTCCTCGTCGGCGCCGCGAGCCGGATGCCGCTCGTCGCGAGCCTGCTGCACCGCGAGCTCGGCATCGTCCCCTCCGCGATCGAGCAGCCCGAACTCGCCGTCTCCGAAGGCGGCCTGGTCGCCCAGCACACGGTGAGCACCCCGATCTCGGTCCCGAGCCCGGCCCTGCCGCCGCAGACCGCCACCCCCATGGCGGTCCCCGCGCCCGCCCCGACCGGGCAGACGATGCGCCTGCCTCATCCCTCGGCGCCGCCATCGCAGCCGACCCCGCAGGCGGTGGCCGCGCCGCCCCCGCCGCGCACCCAGCCCCACCCCGGCTCGCCGGTCGCGCCGAGCCACATGACCGGTCCCGTCCCGGTCCAACCCGGCTACCCGACCGGGCCGGTCCCGCCGACCGAGAAGGGCCCTTGGATCAAGTCCAAGCAGGGCGTCATCGTCCTCACCGCCGTAGCGGTCGTGGCCGTGCTCGCCTTCGCCGCCATCGCGATCCCAGCGGTCCTCGGCGAACGCCGCGACGGCCAGGACTCCGCGCTCGAGGACGCCCAGAGCACCACTGGTGAGGCCACTCAGGACGGTGCCGAGACCACCGGGGACGAGACCGACGGCTCGGCCTCCACCGGCGACGACGACGGCCTCGTGGCGCTCGCCGAAGCCGCGCAAGGCGACCTCGTCGCTCGGATGTCCACCCAGCACGTGGGGGCCATCACCCAGCTCGAAGTCGCCCAGCTCGAAGGGAGGCCGGTCGTCCTCACGGGCGGCGAGGACGCCATCGTGCGCATCTGGGACCCCGCGAGCGGCGAGCTGATCGGCCAGTACCGCGGCCACGAAGGCGCGATCCAGAGCCTCGGGGTCGTCCCCGACGCCGACGGCCGCGTCGCCGTCTTCTCCAGCGACGGCACCACGGACGACACCTGGTACCTCGACGACCCCGAGACCGCCGTCGCCGACCGCGAATCCCAGTACGACACCATCTACTGGTACGGGCTGTGGGACGGCACCCCCGCCTACGCGACCGACTACGAGGTGAAGCAGCTGTTCACCGGCAACGTGATCACCGACATCTCGACCTCGTACGGCTACGGGCTCGCGTTCTGCGAGGTCGACGGCAACTTGCGCGCCGTCAGCCACTACGAGAACCGCGTGGTCGTCACCGACCTCGCCAGCGGCGAGCCCGTCGGCGGCACCTTCGACCAGCTCGCCTACGAGATCATGGCGCTCGCCGCCGGCCAGGCCGCAGGCAAGAGCCTCGCGGTCACCGTCACCGGCGAAGGCACCGTGCAGGCGTGGGACCTCGCCGCCGCCGAGCCCTACGGCGTCGCCGCGCAGGAGCTCTACCAGACCGTGAGCGGGCTGCGCGTGATCGAGATCGACGGCAAGGCCGCGGTGCTCGCCTCCGGCGACCAGGGGTTGAGCCTGTTCGACATCGAGACCGGCGCCCAGATCGGCGAGAGCTTCGCCGAGCACTCCGGCGATGAGGCGCTGACCGCCGCCGAGGTGCTGGAGATCGACGGCCACCAGGTCGTCGCCACCGGCACCGGCATGGGCCAGATCGAGGTCTGGAGCCTCTAGGGCCCGTCCTGCGAATCAGACCGACTTCACGCGCAGCAGGTCCTCCAATGCCTCCTCGGCATCGGGAGGACCTGCTGCGGTATCGGTGGAGCGAGCAAACCCTCGCGTAGCGGGCGAACGGCTCGGCGGTCACCGTCCGCCGGCCCCTCGCCTCGAGTCTCACTGCTCCGGCGGCGTGACCGGCAGCGGCGGAGCGGCGGGCACGGGTGACGCCGGACGGTCCGGTCGCGCCTGGCGGCGCTTGCGCGCCAACCGGATCGGCACGATCACGGCGGCGGCCGCGAGCGCCGCGACCGGCAGGAACGGCAGCAGCACCCCGATCACGACCGAGACCGCCACGAGGACGCCCCACGCGCCCTTGGCGCCCACGACCAGGCCGTCCCAGAAGTTCGCCGGACCGGCGTAGCCCTCCTCGCGCTCGTCCGGCACCGACGGTGTGACCACGGTGAAATCGATGGTGGACAAGGCGACCCGGTCCTGCAGGTCGGCCAGTTGCGACTCCAGGGACGCCAGCTCGCCCTCGCGCTCGGCGAGCTCGGACTCCAGATCGAGGATGGCGCTCACCGAGGTCGCCTCGGACAGCAGCGCGCGCACCCGCTCGACGCTCGCGGTCTTCGTCGCGATGTGCGCCGCGAGGTCCACTGTGGCTTCAGTGACGTCCTCAGTGGTCACCGACCGGTACCGCTCCTTCTCGGCGAGCCCTGACAGGCCGTCCATCGCGGCGTCGAAATGCTCCGACGGCACCCGCAGGACCAGGTGGGCGCTGCTGTACGACGCCTCCTCCCCGGTCGCTCGGTCCCGCTCGTCGGCGGTCACGAACCCGCCGAACGACTCGGCGAGGTCCCAGGCGTGCTCGGCGACGCCCTCGGCGTCCTCGTCCTCGACATCGAGCACGGCCTGGTAGATCACGGCCCGGTTGTCCGTGTCGACCTGCGGATTCGCGACGCCGCCGGGCGCCTCGGGCTCGACGGCGTCGGCCGCCTCCGGTGCGGCCATGTCGTCGCTCTGCACGCCCGATTCGCCGCCCGCGCTCGAGCAGCCGAAGAGGAACAGCGCGGCCGCGACGAGCACGGCGGCGGGTCTGAGGAGTCGCATGGCAAGCCTCGCAAGGGGTCAAGGGGTGGAGCGGCGGCGCCGCCGGTGTCTCCAATGCTCGTCCCGCCGCGTCACGAAACGACTACGGCAACCTCTCGAACGGTGACGGGCGGGCATCAGTGCCACTAAGACGCCCGGCGACCGCCGCGCGTTCCCTCCCGCGCGGAACCTGCTCCCCGGAAGCGCCGCGAATCGCCGAGTCTGCTGCAATAGACTTGCAATAACGGGGCGGATGTGTGACATGTGATATGCCACCGCCCCGGGCGGAACGACCCCAAGAGGGAGACCGATTGGCGGACAAGGAGACACCGGTGACCGACCACGAACACGACGCCCCCGCCGACGCGACCGGCCCCGTGCCCGGCGAACGCGGCCGGGCGCACCCGATCACGCGGTACGGCGAGCCCGTGCTGCACCGCGCCTGCGCCCCCGTCGAGGCCTTCGACGACGCGCTGGCGGAGCTGATCGAGGACATGTTCGCGAGCATGTACGCGGCCAATGGCGTCGGCCTGGCGGCCAACCAGATCGGCGTGGACGCCCGCGTGTTCGTGCTCGACTGCGAGGACGCCCAGGGGGAGCGCCACGTGGCAGCCGTGGTCAACCCGGTGCTCCACCTGCCGCCCGCGCCCCGCGAGCTCGTCGTCGACGACGAGGGCTGCCTCTCGGTGCCCGGCGCGTTCGAGGACACGCCGCGCTCGGCCACGGCCGTCGTCGAGGGCTTCGACGGCGAGGGCAAGCCGGTGCGCATCGAGGGCACCGGCACCCTCGCCCGATGCCTCCAGCACGAGTACGACCACCTGGAAGGCACCGTCTACGTCGACCGCCTCCCGAAGAAGGCCCGCAACCGCGCCCTCGCCGAGGCCGGCCTCGGCTAGGCCCCGAAGCGGAACCAGCGGTTGGCGGCGGGCGTGAAGAGGCATGCGGCGGCGGCGATCGGCAGCGCCACGAACTGCAGCAGCCAGACGCCCGCCATCGCCATGTCGCCGTTCTCGCGGTAGAACGGGTCGGTCGCCATCGGCGCCAGGTACGCACTGAACACCAGGGCGCTCGCGGCGCAGACGGCGAACGCCGCCAGCCGGGCGGCCCAGCCGCGCCTCCCCACCCGGAACGCCAGGAGCGGCAGGCTCACGACCGCGAGGTTGAGCACTGCCGTCCCGGCGACCATGTCGAGCCTGAACACATGGTCCTCAGGCGGGAAGAGGGACGTGTAGAGGTAGGGCCCGAAGGTGCAGAGCCCGGCCGCGAACAGGACCCACAGGAGCGTCTGCGCGGCGGTGACGGCGCTTGGTCTGGCGGCGACCCCGGAGTCGTTTTCGATTGCGGCAGTGGCACTCTCTGTCACAGGTAGCCCTCTCGTCGACAGCTGTGCGGCGGTCCGGGCCACGATAGTGAAGCGGTGCCAGCGCCGCCGCCCGTCGCACCCCTCTGGCATCATCGGTCGTATGGACTACCAAGAGGTCAAACGGGATCTGCGCCGCTCCTACGACGCCGAGGCAGACGCCCGCGCGGGCATGGATGACACACCCTGGAAGGCCTTGGAGCGCCGCCGGTTCGCCGGGCGCCTGCGCGAGACGGACGCGGCGAGCCTGCTCGAGATCGGCGCGGGCCACGGCATCAGCGGCCGGTACTTCGCCGACGAGGGATTCAAGGTCACCTGCGTCGACCTCTCGCCCGAGCTCGTGTCGCACTGCCGCGCGAACGGCCTCGAAGCGGCGGTGATGGACTTCAGCGACCTCGAGTTCGCGGACGGCTCCTTCGACGCCGTGTTCGGCATGAACTGCCTGCTGCACGTGCCGAAGTCCGAGCTGCCCGGCGTGCTCGCCGAGGTGCGGCGCGTCCTCGCCCCCGGCGGCTGGTTCTACTGGGGACAGTACGGCGGCCAGGACCACGAAGGGGTGTGGGAGACCGACCGGTACGAGCCGAAGCGGTTCTTCTCGTTCTTCACGGCCGCCGCCATCGAGAACCTCGCATCCGAGCACTTCGACCTCGTGGAGGCGAACTACACCCCGCTCGAGTCCGCCGTCGACCAGTACCAGGGGCTCATCCTTCGCAGGCGGTGAACCCGCCGAGCTACGGTTGATGCAGGGCTTGGGGCTGGGCAAACGCCCGGCCCCGCTCTATCCTCGCCACAGGCCGCCTCGCGGCCCATCCCAGGCGCGGAACGGGGGACACGCCATTGTCTGCTGAGCAGCAACAGATCGCCGAACTCATCGCGACCGGCAACGACGGGCGCATGTACGCGACCGAGCCGGACCGCCTGCGCCGCCTCGTGCGGTACGAGCTCGCCCGCGAGGAGCGGCTCTCCCAGCCCGAGCTGCGGCAGGCGGGCGTCGGGCTGATCGCGCTGGGGGAGTACGCCGAGGCGCAGCGGGTCCTCGCCGAAGCCGTGTCCCGAGCCGCGACGGCGCACCAGCGCGTCGCGGCCCTCATCAACCTCGGCGACGCCTACCGCTACCCCGGGGAGCTCGCGGAGGCCGAGCCGCTGTACGAGCGGGCCATCGAGATCGCGCAGGCCGAGAGCCCTCACACCCTCCACTTCGCGCTGCAGCACTACGGGAAGCACCTCATCGACGCCCGCCGCCCGCACCTGGCCGTCGAGGTGCTCGCCGAGGTGCTGATCATGCGGCAGAAGCTCGGCGACCCGGCCCTGATCGCCTCGACCCAGGACGCCTTGAGCGCCGCCCGCGCGGCCGTCGGACAACGTACGATCTGAGGCGCTGCCAGGCAGCGTACGATCTGACACTCCGCACCGCCGAAGCAGAGGAGCGCCATGACGACGACCCCGACCACGGACGCACGCCCGGAGGCGATCGGCCTCGCCCGCCTCGCCGACATGCTCCGGGCCGAAGCCGCGAACGGCCTCTACTGGGGTTGCGGCCCTGATGAGGAGGCCCGGCTGCGCGCCGTGCGCGAGCACGCCGCGGCACTGCTCGCTCTGGTCGACCACCGGCCGTCCGACGAGATCCGGGCCATCTTGGCGTCCGACACCGGGCTGCGGACCCCGATCCCCGGCACCGAGTTCCGCATCGAGTGCGGCGACGGCAGGCGGCTGGTCCACCGCCGCCGGTTCCGCGAGGACACCCTCGCCCAGCGCCTCGCGGCGGCGGCCGCCGCGCTCGGCGCCGACGTCCCCGACCGGCCGGTCGCGATCGCCGACACCGACCTCGCGGACCTGCCGTGCCCGCACACCTACCTGCTCGTCTACGAGTTCGCGACCGGCCTCGACGCCGACGCGGCCGAGAAGCTGCTCGACCCGGCCGACCCCGACCTCGCCGGCGAGCTGCCGACCTTCGCCCCGGCCGACAGCGCGGTCGCGCGCGACCGCGGCCCGCTGCGCGTGTCGCGGGACGCCAAAGCGATCCTCGACAAGGTCGCGGCGGTGGCCCGGGAATCCCTCGCGTCCGAGACGAGTCCCTATTCGATCGAGCGGCACCACCGGATCGCCGCGCACTGCGCGCGCGCCGTCGCGGCCGACCTGGCGTACCTGCGGATCGACTGCGGCGACCTCGCCGCCTTCGGCATCGCGACCGGCGCGGATGCCGTGATCTTCGACGACGAGGGCCGCGTCCTGGTCATCGAGCGCACCGACACCGGCCAGTGGGCCGCGCCCGGCGGCGGCACCGAGGTCGGCGAACCCGTCGCCCTCGCCGCGATCCGAGAGGCCTTCGAGGAGACCGGCCTCGACGTCGAGCTCACCGGACTGTCGATGGTGTTCGACAAGCGGGACACCGCGCTCGGCGACAGCCGGATGCCGATGATCATGAGCTTCACGGCGCGCCGGACCCGCCCCGGCCAGGAGATCCGCCTCGCCGAACTCGAAGCGTCCGACCACCGCTGGATGACCGAGGCCGAAGCGGCCGAAGCGGACCTGTTCAAGGGCCACGAGCTGCGACTCCCGGTCGCCTTCGCGGGCAACCGGTCACAGGTGTGAGACGAGGGCGGGTCCGGAGCCGACCGGCTCCGGACCCGCCCTCGACGCGCCGCCCCTAGAAGATCAGGCCGTCGCAGGAGACGTCGAGGGCCTCGAGCGCCGCCGCCTCCTCGTCCGAGCCCTCAGGGGTGCTGTAGTACTCGTTGAGGTCGTCGATGCACGCCCGCAGGGTCTCCGCCTCGGCGGCGGGGCCCTCCAACTCGGCCACCTGCGCTTCGGCCGCCTCCAGGTCGTCCTGTAGCTGCAAGATCTGCTTGTCGCGGTCGTCGACCCGGGCCTCCACGTCCTCCAGGTCGCCGTTGGCCTTGAGCCACAGCGCGATCGAGACGGCGGCCGCGGCCAAGCCCACGGCCATGAGGGTCGCGAACAGGATCACCGCCGGCGACTTGCGCGGCGCGGCGGGCGGGGGCTGCAGCAGCGGCTGCGTCCCGAACGCCGGCTGGGCGGGCACGCCCGGGGCCGGTGCGCTGGGCTGCGCGGTCATCGGGGGCGGGCCGTACCCTTCGGCGTACGGCTGCTGCGGCTGCAGCGGGGAGTACGAGGGCGGCACGCTCTGGGGCGGCTGGGGATCGCTCGGACCGCCGAGGTGGTAATGCGGGGGCGGGTCGTAGGCCATGATGGGCTCCTTCAAGGGAGGGTCGGGGTCCAGGGTAGAGCGGCCGTGCGAATCGGACGGCACTACCAGTGTGACGACAGGGAACCGTGACCGGTCACCGCCGTTACCCAAACTTGACATCACGGACCTGCAACGGCTGGGTCCTGAGTGGCGGGAGCGGGCGCGGGTCCGCCCGCGCCCGCTCTGATCCGCAACAGCGGCCGTTCGACCGCTACGCGACCTTGAGGGTGCCGCCGTCGATCACGTGGTCGGCGCCGTGGATGTTCGCCGCCCGGTCCGAGAGCAGGAACGCCACCAGGTCGGCGACCTCCTCAGGTTCGCCGATGCGGCCCGAGGCGATGCCGATCTGGCCCGGGAGCGCGTCGAGGAGGTCGCGGTGCGCGACTCCGAACGCCTCGGCCATCTTGCCGCCGAAGCGCTCCTCGTCGCGCCACAGCGAGGAGCCGATGACGCCGGGCGAGACCGTGTTGACCCGCACGCCCTGCGGCGCGAGCTCTTCGCTGAGCCGCTTCGAGAAGCTCGTCAGCGCGGCCTTGGCCTCGCTGTAGCCGACCGGGCCGATCGCCGGCAGGTGCTTGTTGACCGAGGAGACGTTCACGATCGCGCCGCGCCGCTCGACGATGCCCGGCAGCGCCGCCTTCGTGGTCCACACCGCGCTGAACAGGTTGAGGTCGAAGACCGTGGCCCACTGCTCGACGGGGACGTCGAGGAAGCCGCCGACGGCCATCCGGTCGGCGTCGCCGCCGCCGACGTTGTTGACGAGCAGGTCGATCCCGCCGACCGCGTTCACCGCCTCGGCGACGATGCGCTCGGCGCCCTCCCTGGTGGACAGGTCGGCGCTGACGGTCGCCGCGGCGGCCTTCTCCAGCTCGGGGGTGATGGTCCGGGCGGCGCCGACGACGCGGACGCCTTCGGCCGCCAGGGTTTCGGCGATCGCGAGGCCGATGCCGCGGCTGGCGCCGGTGACGAGGGCGGTCTTGCCGGTGAGTCCGAGTTCCATGTGGATGCCTTTCCGTAGTTCTTGAACTTGAGGTCAAAAATAAGGGCGAAAAGAAGGCCCTCTCGCGAGGGCGCGCCGCGCTCAAGGCGGCATCGTCACCGCGCCGGGGTCACAGGCCCGCCAGCGCCGTGTCGATGATGCGGTGCAGCACCGCTCTGTCGTGGGTCTGCGTCATGACGCGCAGCCCGACGACCGTGTTCATCAGGAAGTGCGCCTGTGCCTCCGCGTCGATCTCCTTGGCGACGTCGCCGTCGCGCTGGCCCCGGCGGAGGCGCTCGGCGAACAGCCGGATCGTCTCGTTCGTCATGCGCCGCACCGACTCGGTCGCCTCAGCGTCCTTGCCGCCCAGCTCGAGGGCGGTGTTGGCCGCGAGGCAGCCGCGCGGCGCCGGGAGGCTCAGGTCGGTCTCGATCAGGAGCACCAGGTAGGCGCGGATGCGCTCCTTCGCGGTGCCCGGCTCGTTCAGGAAGGCCTCGGTCATCGCCGACCCGGCCCGCCCGTACAGCTCGAGCGCCTGGCTGAACAGCTCCCGCTTGGAGCCGAACGCGTGGTACAGGCTGCCCTTGCCGACGCCGGTGGCCTCGGCGAGGTCCGCGGGGGAGGTCCCCGCGTAGCCCTTGGTCCAGAACGTCTCCATCGCCTGCGCGACGGCCGCGTCCGGTTCGAAGTTCTTCGGCCTGCCCATGACCGGAACCCTACAGCATTCTTGACCCAGCGGTCAACAACGGGGTCGGGTGCGGCGTTCCGCGGCGGCGAACGCGCTGGCGCGCAACCGGTCCGAAGGTAGCGGTGATCGTGCCGCTTCGTACGGTTGCCGGGGGTTGCCGGTCCGGGCGATACTGGTCGCGTGCTCAAACCCCTCGTCATCGCCTCCGATCTGGACGGCACGCTCCTCTCCCCGGGAGGCGCGCTGTCCGAGCGGACCCGCGACGCCCTCGCGGCCGCCCGGGCCGACGGCATCGCCGTCGTCGCCGTCACCGCCCGCACGCCTTACGGCGTCGACATGCTGCCGGACCTCCTGCCGCACCTCGACGGCGCGGTCTGCGCGAACGGCGCGATCGTCTACGACCCGGCGGCCGGCCGCATCCGCATCCTCCGCTCGATCCGCCTCTCCCAGGGCCGCAAAGTGGCCGCCGTGATCGCCAAGCGCCTGCCCGACGCGGTGTTCGCGGTGGAGACCGGCATCGGCATCGTCGGCGAGGAGCCCTACCGCGCCCTCGTCGGCGCCTCCAACTGGGAGTTCGCCCCCAATGCGGACGGCGTCTTCAAGCGCGTCAAGCGGGCGGTCAAGATCAAGGTGTACTGCGCCGAGCGCACCGGCGAGGAGATGGCCGCCGCCGTCGAGGGCGCCGACCTCGGCGGGCTCGCCATGTGCCACTGGGGCGACTTCGGGATGCTCGACCTCAACGCCCGCGGCGCCGACAAGGCCTTCGGCCTCGCGACCTGGTGCAAGGAGCGCCGGGTCGGGCCCGCCGCGGTGATCGCGTTCGGCGACATGCCGAACGACGCGCCGATGCTCGCCTGGGCGGGCCGTTCGTACGCGATGGGCGACGCCCACCCCGAGGCGATCGCCGCCGCGACCGACCGCACCGCCACCAATGGCGAGGACGGCGTCGCGCAGGTCATCGAAGGCCTGCTCGACAGCGACACGGCGGCAGCCGCCTGACCCGCGCGACCCCGCGCCCGAAATAACCGTTTGCACTCCTTTGGCCGGTCTGCTGGAATGTGCGGATCGCGGCAGCGCGCGGCCTCCGGGCCGCCCCCGCCCGCCGCGCCCACTTCGAGAAGGAGCCGGAATGCGCCAACAGTTCATGTCACTCAGGAACCGTCACCACGATTTCAAGGACATGACCGCTGTTGCGCACGCTCAATCTCGGGATCCTCGCCCATGTCGACGCAGGTAAGACCAGCCTGACCGAGCGGCTGCTCCAGGCCGCCGGGATCATCGACGAGGTCGGCAGCGTCGACGCGGGCAGCACCCGCACCGACTCGCTCGACCTCGAACGCCGCCGGGGGATCACCATCAAGTCCGCGGTGGTGTCGTTCACGCTGGGCGGCACCGGTGTCAACCTCATCGACACGCCCGGCCACCCCGACTTCATCGCCGAGGTCGAACGCGTCCTCAACCTGCTCGACGGCGCGGTGCTCGTCGTCTCGGCAGTCGAGGGCGTCCAGGCCCAGACCCGCGTCCTCTACCGGGCCCTGCGCCGCCTCGGCGTGCCCACGGTCGTGTTCGTCAACAAGATCGACCGCGCCGGCGCCCGCACCGACGAGCTCGTGCGCGACCTCCGCGCGAAACTCGACCCGGCGATGGTCGCCGTGGACGCTGTCGACGGCCTCGGAACCGCCGCGGCCGAGAGCAAGCCCCGCGGACGCGACGCCGCGTACACCGAGGACCTCCTCGGGGCCCTGCTCGACAGCGCCTCCGACGCCGAAGCGGGTCGCGTCAACGACCTCCTGAACGCCTATCTCGAGGAAACGACCCCCGCCGGCCCCAGTGGCATGTCACATGTCGCGCGTGACGCGGCACTGGACGCGGCCTTCGCCGAACGCGTCGCGCTGGCGCGGGCCCACCCGGTCCACTTCGGTTCGGCGATCACCGGCGCCGGCATCGACGGCCTCGTCGCCGGGCTCAGCCGCTGCCTTCCCGGTTCGGAGGGCGACCCCGCCGGGCCGCTGTCCGGCACCGTGTTCAAGGTCGAGCGCGGTCCGGCGGGGGAGCGGATCGCCTACGCCCGCCTGTTCTCCGGCGCGGTCGCCGTCCGCGACCGGGTCCCGGTCGGCGACGGCCGCGAAGGCAAGGTCACCGGCATCAGCGTCTTCGAGGACGGCGACGACCATGCCCGCTCCCGGGCCGAGGCGGGCCAGATCGCCAAGCTCCGCGGTCTGGGCGAGGTCCGCATCGGCGACGCGATCGGCCGCCCGCCGAAACTGCGCACCGAGCACTTCCTGCGCCCCGCACTGGAAACGGTCGTCGCGCCCCTCCGCGACCGCGACCGGCCGGCCCTGCACACCGCTTTGACGCACTTGGCCGAGCAGGACCCGCTCATCGGCCTGCGCCACGACGAGTCGCGCCGCGAACTCTCCGTCTCCCTATACGGCGAGGTCCAGAAGGAGGTCATCGGCGCGACCCTCGCCGAGGAGCACGGCCTCGAGGTCGACTTCCGCGAATCGACGGTCATCTGCGTCGAACGCGTCACCGGCAGCGGCGAAGCGGTCGAGGTGACCGCCAAGGCCCCCAACCCGTTCCTTGCCACCGTCGGGCTGCGGATCGAACCGGGCCCAGGCATCGACTTCCGGCTCGGCGTCGAACTCGGCTCCATGCCGTTCGCGTTCTTCAAGGCCGTCGAGGAGACCGTCCACGACACCCTCCGCGAAGGCCTGCACGGCTGGCAGGTCGAAGGCGCCACGGTCACCATGACCCGCTCGGGCTACTGGGCCCGCCAGTCCAGTGCCCACGGCGGCTTCGACAAGAGCATGTCGAGCACCGCTGGCGACTTCCGCAGCCTCGTGCCGCTCGTGCTCATGGACGCCCTCCGCCAAGCGGGCACGGTCGTCTGCGAACCGCTGCACCGCTTCAGGATCGAGCTGCCCGCCGCCGACCTCGGCGGCGTCCTCGGCGCGCTCGCGAAGCTCCGCGCCGTCCCCGAGCCGCCTGAGATCCGCGGCTCCCGCTGCGCGCTCGAAGGCACGATCCCGGCCGGGGCCGTCCACGGACTCGGCCAGCGCCTGCCGGGCCTGACCAGCGGCGAAGGCGTCCTCGAGAGCGTCTTCGAGCGGCACGAACCGGTGACCGGCCCGGTCCCGTCGCGGCTGCGGACCGACGCCAACCCGCTCGATCGCGAGGCCTACCTCCTCGCGCTCACCCGCCGCGTGACCGGCGGCTGAAGCGCACGAGCTCGCAAAGTCCGAAATGGAATCCATTGTGTCCCAATATGTTGCCTATTTGAGGATTTGGACCGCAAATGTATGATTAGGTTCCCTTGACCGCCCCTTCGTCCCGTCGGCACCCCCGGCGGCACGAGAACAGAACGGACACAAGCGCATGAAGCGAAGGCTCGTCACCGCGAGCGTCGCGCTGGGGGTCGTCGTGGCCGCCACCGGCGTCGCCACCCTGACCGCCCAAGCCGATCCGATCGAACCGGCAAGCGACGAACTCGCCACCTGGTCGGTCGACCGACTCACCCCCGAGCAGGCCGCCGAACTCGAGCGGCTGGGCTTCACCCTCGCCCACGACCACGGCGACGAATCCCACATCATCGGCGACCAAGCCCTCGCCGACGCCGCCCGCGACCTCGGCTACGACCCCGAATTCCTCGACACCGTCTACAAGGACGTCCCGCTCGCCGCCGAGCAGGAGGGCACCTACTACGGTGGCTACCGCACCGTCGACGCCTACGAAGCCGACCTCAAGGCCCTCGCCGACGCCAACCCCGACCTCGCCAGCCTCCACGACATCGGCGACTCCTGGCTCAAGACCCGAGGCGAGGGCGGACACGACGTCTACGCCATCTGCCTCACGAAGATCAGCGCCGGCGACTGCGAGACCGACCCCGACTCAGCCAAGCCCCGGTTCTCCCTCATCGCCCAGATGCACGCCCGCGAGATCGCCACCGGCGAGGTCGCCTGGCGCTGGATCGAGAAGCTCGTCGACGGCTACGGCACCGACGCCGAGGTCACCGAACTGCTCGACACCACCGAAGTCTGGGTCGTGCCGGTCGCCAACCCCGACGGCGTCGACATCGTCGCCTCCGGCGGCGACGACCCGATCCTCCAGCGCAAGAACGCCAACGACGCGAACGGCAACTGCGGCGACCGCCTCGGCGTCGACCTCAACCGCAACGCCACCTTCGAATGGGGCGCCGACTCCACCAACCCCTGCTCCGAGACCTTCCAAGGCCCCACGGCGGGGTCCGAGCCCGAGACGCAGGCCGTCGAGGACTGGCTCCGCGCCCTCCACCCCGACCAGCGCGGCGAGAACCCCGCCGACGCCGCTCCCGCCGACGCCCGCGACGTGTTCATCACCCTGCACTCCTACGGCGAGTACATCATCGTCCCCTGGGGGTACACCAGCGACCTCGCCCCGAACGACGGCGCACTCCGCGCCCTCGGCGAGGCCATGTCCCAGTCCAACGGCTACTTCGTCGGCACCAACGACGACACCGTCGGCTACAGCACCAGCGGCACCACCGACGACATGGCCTACGGCGAACTCGGCGTCGCCTCCTTCACCTTCGAGATCGGCCCCGACACCGGCAACTGCGGCGGGTTCTTCCCCGCCTACTCCTGTGTGGACGACAGTCTCTGGCCCGAGAACGAGGGCGCGCTCATGACCGCCGCCCAGGCCGCCGCCGCGCCTTACGCCGGCTAGCGGCGCGGGTCCCGGCGGTGGGGTGACACGGCCGGGACCCGCAACCACCCCATGCGCCCGCCCTGTCGCCCGGACCAACCCGCGCAATAGGACCGCACCGTTTTCGGGGTTGCCCCGCCTTTCGCGAACCCCGATACTCATCCGGTGCCCCTACCGAAACTCATCGCCACCGACCTCGACGGCACCCTGCTCGACCCGCAGGGCCGACTCTCCGCACGCAACCAGAAGGCCCTCCAAGCCGCCCGCGAGCACGGCATCCTCACCCTCGCCGTCACCGCCCGGCCGCCCCGCGCCGTCCACCGCGTCCCCGAACTCGCCGCCGTCCTCGACGGCGCGATCTGCAGCACCGGAGCGATCTGGTACGACACCGCCACCCGCACCGCCGACCTGCGCCACCCCGTCCCCCTCCCGACCGCCCGCAAGGTCCGCGACCTCCTCCGCAGCGTCCTCCCCGGCGCGATCTTCGCCGTCGAGACCGGCGAGCGCCAGATCGCCGAATCCGCCGACATGCAGGCGGGCATCCACTACGGCGACCCCTGGACGATCGTCGAACCCGGCGCCGACGTCTTCGACCACGCCGACACCGTCGCCGAACTCATCGTCCGCGTGCCAGGCTCCACCGGCACGGCCATGCACGAGGCCACCCGCGGCATCGACGTGCCCGGCGTCGAACTCTGGCACTGGGGCAGCTTCCCCGAGATCGAATGCACCGCGACCGAAGCGACCAAAGGCGCCGCGCTGGCCGCCTGGTGCGCCTCCCGCGGCCTCGACGCCCGCGACGTGATCGCCTTCGGCGACATGCCCAACGACGTCTCCATGCTCGCCTGGGCAGGCCGCTCCTTCGCCATGGCGGCCGCCCACCCCGACGCAATCGCAGCCGCCACCGACCGAGCAGCCCCCGCCCCTGAAGACGGCGTCGCCAGGGCAATCGAAGCCATCCTCGACCACCACCGCACCTGACCCGCAACAACCCGAAACGTCAGACCCGCGTGGGACCGTGGTCCTTATCGGCTGGACGGAAGGCGGATGCGGGTGGGAAGGGGCACGCCCTACGCGGCCGCGCGGCGGCGGCCCACGCCCGCCGCTCGGTCGTCCTCCAGCCCGAGCCTCGCGCCAGCGCTCCGGCCCGAACTCACGCCGTGCGGGGCATCGCACCGGCCCGTCGAAAGGCCGCCCGGTCGTCCGGCTGCTCGCCGCCTAACGACACCGGTAGAAGACGGTCGCCTTCTCGAACTCGAAGACCTCATGCTCAGCGAAGTGCGCGTCCAATTCCGCCGCAGCCGTTTCGAGAATGCGCTCGAACGCCGCGTCGTCGCCGTCCACGTAGGACCTGATCGACTTGAGGTAGTCCATCAGCGGGCCGGGCTCGGGGACCGAGACGAGTCCGCGCTCCTCGAACCGTTCCACCGAGTCGAACGCCGCCTCCAGGTAGCCCGGGGCGTTGGCGGAGTCGAACTTGGCGACCTCGTCGCCGGGGAAGAACGTCTCGGCGCCCAGGACCGAGCGGATCGCGCGGGCCCAGTGGGCGTAGGGCTCGGCCATGTCGTCGTGGGAGTTCGTGGACACCAGGAGCGTGCCGCCGGGCTTGAGGACGCGCCGGAACTCGTTGACCGCCTTCGCGATGTCCGGCACGTGGTACAGCATGTGCATCGCGAGCACGGTGTCGGCGCTGTCGTCGGGGTAGGGGATCGCCTGGGCGTCGGCCACCATGACCGGCGGCTCCACTTCGGCGAGCATGCCGGGCGCGGCGTCGATGCCGACGATCGTCGCCCGGGGGTGGTCGGCGCGCAGGCGCTCGAGGTACCGGCCGTACCCGCACCCGACGTCGAGCGCGAACCGCAGGTCGGACGGCACGAGACCGGCGGCGATGTCGACCAGGTCGATCTGGGGCTTGCGGTGGTCGTAGAGGCTGACGCGGGATTTGAGGTTCCCGGCGTGCACGTAATTGCCCTTGGTGCGTTCGACGTCGACTGTCATGCGATGCCCCTCTCCTCATGGGACGCCGACACAGCGCCCCGGCTGAGCGCGGCGGCGTGGGCGCTGCCGCGAGCGGAGCCGCAGAGTCTAGCGCAGTCGATGCGGCACGCTCGCGCTCAGGCCGACACCCCTCGTCGCGGCCGCGGCGCCATGGCAGAGCGGGTCGAGCGCCCGAACCCGGGCGCTCGCGGCGTGCTACTTCGTGTTCGCCGCTTGCTGTTCGGTCCAGAATCGGTGCAGCCTCTCGGCCAAGGCCCGAGGGTGTGACAAGGCGACCATATGGCCGCCGTCGATCTCGTCGGGGACGATGCCGAGGCGTTCGGCGACATGGGCCCTGGTGAACTCCGGTGGGAAGCAGTGGTCTTCGCGGCAGAGCAGGTACCGGGTCGGCACGCTGGGCCAGGCCGCGAGCGGCGAGGGGGTGTCCCATCCGCCGTTGTGCTCCCGCTCGTGCTCGTACGAGGCCTCGACCAGTGGGGCGGGCACCCCGTTGTAGAAGACCTCGAGCTCGTCCTCCCTGGTCGAGAAGGAGATGCCGAGTTCGTGGTAGCGGGTGGCGCCCCACCACTCGTTGGCGGTCTCGGCCGGCTTCGGGATCATCGCGGCGAGGAGCACCAGCAGTTCGGCGTCCATACGTGAACAGACGACCGGAGCCACCAGCCCGCCGAAGGAGTGGGCGACCACGACCGGTCGCGGGCGACCGGCCGACGCGGCGACCACTGCATCGGCGAGCTCGCCGATCCCGTTGCCCGCGTCCTCGAACGGCAGGTCGACGGCGATCACGTCATGTCCGAGCTCCCGCAGCACCGGATCCACCAGGTGCCAGTCCCACGAGCTGCTCGCTCCACCGTGGATCAGTACGAACGTGGCCGGCTCGGATGCGGATGGCATCGCGTTCCCCCTTCATCTGGCAGCGCGGCCCGACCGTGCTGCGGTCATGGGCCCGACGCTAGCCGCTGAACATCATCGTGAAAAGCGATGATCATCGATCGAGTCGATCGCTCAGCGCGATCATCAGGGTTAGGCTGCGGGGCATGGCCGAATTCGATCTGCGGCATCTCGCCGCACTGGCCGCCGTGGTCGACGAGGGCTCGTTCGGCCGGGCGGCCCTCCGGCTGGGATACACCCAGTCGACCGTGAGCCAGCAGATCGCCTCGCTGGAAAAGGCCGTCGGCGGCGTCGTCTTCGACCGACCGGGCGGGCCCAGGCCGGTCCTGATCACGCCTCTCGGCCAGATCGTGCTCGCACACGCACGCGAGCTGTTGGCGAACGCCCAGGCGATGAGGACCGCCATCGCGCGCTTCAACGCCGGTGCCGGCCGAATCGACATCGGCACGTTCCAGAGCGTCTCCAACGTGCTCCTGCCACCGCTCGTACGGCGGTTGCGCGACGAGCATCCAGGGTGCGACATCGGCATCGTCGAGGACGAGAGCGAGCACCCGCCTGTCGCCGAGGTCGACCTGATGTTCTTCGACGCCCCTCTCGGCGGCGGCATCGAGCACCGCAAACTGCTCGCCGACCCGTACGTACTGGTAGCCCCGCGCGGCGCGTTCCCGGAGGGTCCCGTGCGGTTCGCCGACCTCGACGAGACCCCGATGGTGGCCTGGCCTCCGACGTGCGACCAGCCGCGGGTGGAGCGGGCCTTCGCGAGCAACCACGCCCGGCCGCGAATCGTGTTCCGCGCCAGCGGGAACGAAGCGGTGTTGGCGATGGTGCGCGCCGGGATCGGCTCGGCGGTGCTCCCGAAGCTCGTCGTCCGCGGCGCCGCCGCGCTCACCGATGACATCCTCACCGTCCACGAGCTGCTGCCGCGGGTGCCCCCTCGCGAGATCTACCTGCTCTGGCAGTCCGGCCGCACCCGGTCCCCCCTCGCGGATCGAGCGATCGAGATCGCCGTCGACATCGCGGCGACCTACCGCGACTGAGGAAGGACGCTGCGACGCGTGCGCTGACGCTACGCAGCGTCCTTCCTCAGCCCGATCCGCCGACGCTCCGGCACGCTCCCAGACGCTCCCGCGCACGCACTTCCTTGAATCGGCTTCAGGTGGTTTCAGCTCCGGTTCAGGTTCGCGCCTTCAGAATTGGAAGCTCCATCGTGGCATCGTCGGCCACCGCGCCCCGGCGACGCCACCGGAACCACGCCAGCAGACCGAAACCGACGAGCAGGAGGACTATGCACCCACCGATCACATAAGCCCACCAGGGCAGCCCGGCCGCGTCGGAGCCGTCGCCCGCCGCTTCGGCGGCCTCCTTCGGCTCGTCGGTCCGGAGCACGACCCGGTCGGCCTCGTAGGCGATCCGGTAGCTCGAGCCGCCGATCTCGACCTCGGCGTCCTGAGCGAGGTTGCCGAAGGTGCCGGAGACACCGCCTGCGGCGGTGACGACGGGGATCTCCTCGGGGAGCGCTGAACCCTCCTCGTAGGCGACCGCCAGCGTCCCGTCGAGCGTCGCCGCGCCCCCGACCGTGAGCCCCCCCTCCGAGCCCACGGTCAGGGTCGAAGCCGCGCCGAGCGACAGGTCGCCGCCGACGCCGCTCGGAGCGTGGACCGTCAGGCCCTGCTCCACGCTCAGATCCCCGGCGAGCTCGGCGCCGCCCGCTGCCGGGGCTTGACCTGTGGCGTCGCCGTCAGTGCTGTCGGCGGAGTCGCCTTGGCCGGAGCCAGAGGCGGAGCCGCCGTCGACGCCCGCGTCGGCGCCGCCTTGGCCGGTGCCGCCGGATGCGTCGTCAGTGCTGTCCTGCGCGGTGCTGCCGGCCGTCGCGGTGCCGAATGCCAGCACGCCTTCGGTGACGGTCCACGCGCCCGTGGCGCTGCTCGTGCCCGTGTACGTCCACGTGCCGGCGCCGGATTTCACCAGGCCGCCTTCGCCTTCGACGCCACCCGCATAGGCGGTGTCGTTCGCGCTGGCGACCGTGAGGCCGTCGGCGGGGACCAGCACGGTCGCTCCGGCGACGCCGCTGAGGTCGTTCACCGTCTGGCCTTCGACCTGCGAGAGGTCGAGCACGGCCGCTGCACCGGAGAGCTCGACGTGCTCCGAGGCCGAGAGGTCGCCGCCGGTCAAGGCGAGCGTGCCGCCCGAGACGGTGGTCGCGCCGGTGTACTCGATGCCGCCGGTGAGCGTGAGCGGTGCCGACCCGGCCTGTTCGAGGCCGCCCGCGCCGCTGATGTCCTCGAGGGCCGTCTCATGCTCGACGTTGTCGACCACCAGCGCGCCCTCGTCGACGATCGCGGTCTGGTCGCCGCCGGTGAGGAGCCAGCCGTCGGCGCCGTCCTCGCCCGCGCCCAGCCGCAGGACGGCGCCCGCTTCGATCGTGGTGACGCCGTTGTAGTTCTGCTGGTCGGCGAAGGTCACGTCGTTCCCGGCCGTGCCGGCGATCGTCACGTCGCCTTGGCCCTGGGCGCTCATCGTGTCGTGGTAGATCCCGCCCGAGATCGGCGCGCTGAGGGTGACCGGCCCGTTGTAGTTGAAGATGAGGTGGCTGCGGATCCGCCGCGCGTGCATGTTGATGTAGACGGTGTCCCGGTTGCCCGGCAGGAAGAACCGGTCGGAAGTGCCGTCCCCCCACTGGACCAGCGCGCCTTCGATGTTGATGCCCCGCTTGTTGTGGTTGTGCGGCACGATCTCGTAGTTCAGGCCCGGGTCGGAGAGCGACGGGTCGTAGTCCGGTCCCTCGTCGGCCCACGAGTACACCCCCGAGACCACGACCTTGCTGCCGAAGATCTGGGAGTGGAAGTTGATGTCGTTGCCCCACTCGCGCGAGTAGAAGTCGACGTCGAGGACCGTGTCGTTGCCTTCCTGGGTGTCGATGATGAACGAGCCCTGGTTGAGCACCGTGTCGACCTCGGGCATGGTCGAGAGGAACTCGCGCTGGCTGTAGTGGATCACGGTGCCGTTGTAGAGGACGCCGGAGAACGTGTGTTTGCCCGCCAGGGAGAGGCCGTCCCAGGTGCCGCGCGGCTGGACGATGAAACCGGACCCGCTGAGGTTGCCCGGGTGGTAGCGGCCGCCGTGCACCGCCACGATGAGGGTGCCGTCGACGTGGTGGTTCAACGCGTTCCACTCGAAGTTCGACAGGTCGTACGGATAGTGTCCGATGAGGCCGGTCGTGCCGGTGCCGTCGCCGTACTGGAGGGTCGCTCCGGATTCGACGGTGACCGCGGGCGGGTCGGGGTTCTCGATCGTGTTCCACCACCACGGCTCGCCGCGCGCCTCGACGGTCTGCGTCTGTCGGTCCTCGGGGATGCTGAAGTCCGAGTTCGCGGTGAGGATGAGGGTGCCCGCGCCGCGGACGGTGAGGGTGCCGACGCCGGAGAAGCGGCCGCCGTAAGTGATCTCCTCGCCGCTGCCGAGGTTGACGACGGCGTCGCCGTCGAGCACCACGTCCTGTCCTGCGCGGATCTGACCGGTGATGTCGTTGGCCGCCTGTGCCGGGGCGGCGGCGAACGGAACGGTCAGGAACGCCAGCAGGGCTGCGAGCAGCAGGCGCGCCCATGCGGTGCCGCGGGCGGGAGGGGGTCCTAGTGCGTGAGAATCCTTCACGCTTCAACAAACTACCCGGTGTTTTTCAGCGGTTCTCGGTGGGGAGCGAGCGTCCGTTCTCTGGTTCGCCCGCGGCGCGGCCGAGGCCGCCGAGTACGGCCCGTGCGGCGCAGAGCGGCCCCGCGCCGCCGCGAGCGGGGTTAGGGTGGGCCGTATGCATGTCGTCATCGCCGGAGGGCACGGGCAGATCGCGCTGCGCCTCACCGAGATCCTGGCCGCCGAAGGGCATTCGGTCACCGGCCTCATCCGCAATCCCGACCACGCCGAGGACTTGACCGCGATCGGCGGCCGCCCGATCGTGCTCGACCTCGAGCGGGCCGATCCGGAGCATCTGGCCGGGCTCCTCGCCTCCGAGATGTACGGGGAGGTGGACGCGGTGGTCTTCGCCGCGGGCGCCGGTCCGGGCAGCGGCGCGGCCCGGAAGGACACGGTCGACCGGGCGGCGTCGGTGCTGCTCGCCGACGCGGCCGAACGCGCGGGCGTGCGCCGGTTCCTGCAGATCTCGAGCATGGGCGCGGACGCCGAGCCCGATCCGAGCCGTGGCGAGGTGTGGGCGGCGTACATCGAGGCGAAGGCCGCGGCCGAGGCGGACCTGCGCGCCCGCGATCTCGACTGGCTCATACTGCGGCCCGGCTCGCTCACGAACGACGAGCCGACCGGCCAGGTGCACCTCGCCGAGCCTCCGGTCGGTCGCGGCGCCGTCACCCGCTCCGATGTGGCCGCTGTCGTGGCCGAGCTGCTGCGCCATCCGACGGTGTCCCGCCTGGTCCTGGAGGTGCGGGGCGGTGACACCGCCGTCACCGAAGCGGTGGAGGCGCTCGTCCCGAAGGACTGATCACACCGGTCCGCTTGCCTCCCATGCGTATGCGGATTGCGGCGGCAAAAGGCGTTGCTCGATACTGTACCGATGCGATTCGGTGTGGTTCCCTCCTCCGTCCGCCGCGACGTCCTCGCCTGGCACGGCAGTGCCGGCCAGGCCTGGCTCGACGGCCTCCCCAAGACGGTCTGGCGTCTGCAGCGGCTGTGGTCGCTGCGGACGGACGGACCGCCCTACGGCGGCGGCAGCCACTCCTATGTGGTCCCGGTCCGGCGCGCGGGCGGCGAGCAGGCCGTCCTCAAGGTCATTTACCGCGACGAGGAGAACGCGGCCGAGCCGACCGCGCTGCGCCAGTACGACGGCGACGGCGCGGTGCGCCTGTACGAGTACGACCCCGAGACGGGGGCGATGCTCTTGGAGCGGGCCGTGCCCGGCAACCGCCTCAAGTCGACCCGCTTCTTCGGCCACCGCACCCCCGAGGCGGCGTGGCGGCGCATCGGGATCGCGTGCGGCCTCTACCGGCGGCTGTGGCGGCCGTTGGCCGATGCGGACGGGTTCCCCGGGCTCCCGGCGGCCACGGACATGCTGCGGGAGTGGAAGGCCGAATACGGCGACGCAAAGGGAAAGGCGCGCCAGGGCCCTGCCGCGCACCGGCTCGACCTCGCCCTCGACCTGTGCGACCGGCTCGCCGATCCTCCGGAGCTCGGGATCGGCAACCGTGACACCCACTTGAGCAACATCGTCTCGGCCGAGCGCGAACCGTGGCTGGTCATCGACCCCAAGCCGTACCTCGCCGAGCGGGCGTTCGACGGCGGCTACCTGCTGTACATGCTGCAGCACCACGGCCCGCACTCCGGCGCCGAGCTGCTGCACGCGGTGGCCGACGGGCTCGGCGTCGACGCCGAGCGCCTGCGCGCGTGGGCGCTCCTGCGCGCCATCGACCTCCTGGACGAGACCGAGGGGGAGCGCGACCTCGCCGCGGCCGAAGCGACCGTGGCCGCGCTCGAGGCGGCGTAACCGCGCCGGCGGCCACCGCGCGCGGTGGCCGCCGCGGCACGTTCGGGTGAAAAGCCCGCGGTCGGATTTCCGACTCCCGGACGAGTCGTCCAGTCGTCGGAGGCTCCTTTCTGGAGCTAGCCGCGCGCGGCGCGGCGGTCCGCGAGGAGTCCGCGGAGACCGATCACGCCGATCGCGACGCCGAGTCCGAACGAGACGACCGCGAGTACCAAGTGGACCCAGAAATAGCCCGTGGGTTCGCCTGCGCCGTCGAACGCCAGGCCGCTGACGTCCTCAAACAGGTTCTTCACGAACGTGGTCCAGACGAACACCGACCACACGCCGAAGGCGAGCAGGAACAACGAGATCGGGCGGCTGAGCTTCATCGCCCCAGTATCCGGCCGGGCGGGGGAGTGGCCATCGGGGGCGGGCCGCGCCGGGCGCCGGTCACGTTCGGCGCCGCTCCGGGCACTCTCCCCTGTACGGTCCGCCGGATGCGCCTACTATCCTGGTCTTTGCAGACCCGGTGTCACTCTGTGCGGCACTTGCGTGCATACCGTGTTCTGCGATGATGGAGACCGGATTGTCATCAATGCATGGAATGGCTGGCCCGGACATGAGTGGACCTGACGACGCCTCGATGCCAGGCGGATACCCCGATCCCGACGTCGTGGGCTGGGCTCGGATTGAGGACCTGGAGTTCGCGGGCCTCCACATCAGAATGACGATCACTCCAGGGGAGCGGATCGTGCAGCTGTGGGAGCTCGTCGACGGCCACCCGGTGCGCTGGTTCGGCAACGTGTTCCGCGTCGACTCCGAGCCGCCGGTCCTCTACATCAACTACCGCTACGAGGCGCACATCAGCCGCCCCCAGCGCGACGTCCTCGCCCGCACGGGCGCCAAGTTCTGGAAGGGCTGACCGCCCTCACTCGGTGCCGATGCGCTCCAGCACTTCGACCAGCGGCGTGAACTCCGGGTTCCGCCGCGCCTCCTCGAGCGCCTCCGCCAACGCCATGTCGTGCGTCGGGGTCGCGTCCGCGAGGAGCTTCCGCCCCGATTCGGTGACGTCGGTGTAGATGCCGCGGCGGTCGTCGGCGCAGATGGTGCGCTGCAGCAGGCCTCTGTCCTCCATGCGGGCCACTAGGCGCGTGGTCGCACTCTGGCTCAAAACGACCGCCTCGGCGACCTGCCGCATCTGGAGATGGCGGCCGGGCCGCTGCCGGTCGAGAACGGTGAGCAGCGAGAACTCGCGCACGGACAGGCCGTGCTCGGCTTCGAGCCGGCGCCCGATGTGGTCGGCGATGCCGTCGTGGAGCGCGGAGAGGGCGCACCAGTGTTGTGCCAGCGCGGTACTGGGGGACGCTGCTGTGCTCACGATGCTCCTCCGGCTCAGTCGATTCGGTATCGATATTAGCGTACAGCGATATCCGTTACACGCCAATAACCGTCGCTTGCATTAGTCGGCGTCTGCAAGTAATGTGGGTGGCGGCAGTTCCGAACCGAGCACGCCCCGAGAGGGGCTGCGGACAGGAGAACCGATGAGCGACAAGCCGACCGTGGCCGTCCTGGGCACCGGCATCATGGGCGCCGCCATGGCCCGCAACCTCGCCCGCGCCGGGCTCGATGTCACCGCCTGGAACCGCAGCCGCGACAAGGCCGAACCGCTCGCCGCCGACGGCGCCCGCATCGCCGACACCCCCGCCGCGGCCGTCGCCGGCGCCGACGCGATCGTCACCATGCTGCACGACGGCCCCGCCGTCCTCGACGTCATGCGTCGATCCGCCTCCTCGCTCCGCCCCGGCACCAGGTGGATCCAGTCCACCACGGCCGGCATCGACGCCCTCACCGAGCTCGCCGCCTTCGCCGCCGAACACGGCCTCGTCTTCTTCGACGCCCCCGTCCTCGGCACTCGCGAACCCGCCGAAGCCGGCAGGCTCACCGTCCTCGCCTCCGGCCCCGCCGACGACGCGGCCGCCAACGCCGTCTTCGACGCCGTCGGCGCCAGGACCGTCTGGACCGGCGAGGACGGCGCCGACGGGTCCGCGACCCGCCTCAAACTCGTCGCCAACAGCTGGGTCTTCGTGCTCACCCACGGCATCGGCGAAGTGCTCGCGCTCGCAGACGGCCTCGGCGTCGACCCGCAGCGGTTCTACGAGGTCATCGACGGCGGCCCGCTCGACGCCGGGTACGCCCGCGTCAAAGGCGGCCTCATCCTCGACCGCGACACCGCCAACACCAGCTTCGGCCTGGACACGGCCGAGAAGGACGCGCGGCTCATCCTCGAGGCCGCCCGCGCGGGAGGCGTCCGCCTCGACCTGGGCGAGGCCGGGGCCGAGCGGTTCCGCCGCGCCTCCGCGCAGGGGCACGGCGGCGAGGACATGGCCGCGTCCTACTTCGCGAGCTTCGACGCATAGCAAGTGCTGCAACGACTACGAGAGGCAAGACCGTGGCGAGGATGCTGTTCATCATGACCGGGGCCGACGAGTGGACGCTCAACGACGGCACGAAGCACACCACCGGGTACTGGGCCGAGGAGGCCGTCGTCCCGCTCGAGGTCTTCAGACACGCCGGACACGAGGTCACCGTCGCCACCCCCGGCGGCGTCGTCCCGCCGGTCGACCCGTCGAGCCTCACCGACGAGGCCAACGGCGCCGCGGAGACCGCCGCGCACTTCCGCACCGTCGTCGCGACGGCCGAGGAGTTCGCCAAGCCCGTCGATCTCGCGGACGTGTCGCTCGACGACTACGACGGGGTGTACGCGCCCGGCGGCCACGGCCCGATGGAGGACCTGGCCGTCGACGCCGACTCCGGACGCCTCCTCGCCGAGGCGCTGCGCGCGGGCAAGCCCGTCGGCCTGGTCTGCCACGGCCTCGCCGCCGTCCTCGCCGCCGAAGACGACGGCGGGAACGCCTTCGCCGGCTACCGCGCCACCGGGTTCACCAACGCCGAAGAGCGCCTGGCGCACCTGGCCGACAAGGCCCCCTGGCTGCTGCAGGACCGACTCGAGGCCGCCGGAGTGGAGTTCGTCGCGGCCGACCCGTTCACCTCGCACGTCCAGGTCGACCGTAACCTCGTCACCGCCCAGAACCCCCAGTCATCCGCCGCGGCCGCCGAAGCCCTCGGCGCCCTCCTCGCCTAGACCCCGCCCGAACCCCGAAAGGACCCATCGTGACCAGCAACCTGTTCACCCCGATCACGCTGCGCGGAACCACCGTTCCGAACCGGATATGGATGGCCCCCATGTGCCAGTACAGCGCCGACGCGACCGGCCCTGAGACCGGTGTGCCGAACGACTGGCACCTCCAGCACTACGGCGCGCGCGCCACCGGCGGCCCCGGACTGATCCTCGTGGAGGCCACCGCTGTCGCACCGGAAGGCCGCATCAGCCCGCTGGACCTCGGCATCTGGAACGACGCCCAGGTCGAGGGACACCGGCGGCTCACCGCGTTCATGCGCGGCCAGGGCGTGGTCCCGGGCATCCAGATCGCCCACGCGGGACGCAAGGGCGGCACCAGCCCCACGGGCGGCGGCACCCTCGCACCGGAAGACGGCGGCTGGGAGCCGGTGGCGCCCAGCGCGATCGCGTTCAACGACGACCACGCCGTCCCGCACGAGCTGACGGTCGAGGAGATCGCCGGCGTCGTCACCGCTTTCGCGGACGCCGCGCAGCGCGCGCTCGACGCGGGCTACGAGGTCGTCGAAGTGCATGCGGCGCACGGCTACCTGCTCCACGAATTCCTCTCCCCGGTCTCCAACCGGCGCGCGGACGAGTACGGAGGGGACTTCGAAGGCCGCGCCCGCCTCCCGCTCGCGGTCGCCGACGCCGTGCGAGCGGTCGTGGGGGAGCAGGTGCCGGTGCTGTTCCGGCTCTCGGCCACCGACTGGATCGAACCCGACGGCTGGACCGTCGACCAGACCGTGCGCCTCTCCGCCCTGCTGCGCGAGCACGGCGTCGACCTCATCGACGTCTCCACCGGCGGCAACCTGCCCGCCGCCAGCATCCCCACCGGCCCCGGCTACCAGGTGCAGTTCGCCGAGCGGGTCCGCCGCGAGAGCGGCATCCCGTCCGCCGCCGTCGGCGTCATCACCGAACCGCAGCAGGCCGAGAAGATCCTCACCGACGGCGGCGCCGACGCCGTCCTGCTCGGACGCGAACTCCTCCGCAACCCCTACTGGCCCCGCCAGGCCGCGCACGAACTCGGCGTCGAGCACCCGCTCCCGCGCCAGTACCGGCGCGCCGAACGCAAAGCCGCCTGAGACCCGATCGCGCGGCGGCCCGCCAGGGCCGCCGCGCGATGCTCGTTGTGGCTGCGCCCGGTGGTCGTACCCGATCGAGAGGTTCGACGGGCCGCGTGTCCTCGCCCGGGCCGCACATTCACCGAGCCGATCGGCCGGGTCGAGGACCGGTGGGGCCCTGCGTGATCGCCGCATCGGCGTTCTTTGGTGCGCCGCCGCCTCAGACCGCTTCGGCAGTCGGCGCTTCGACTGCGCCGAGCTCGTCGCATACCTCCTGCGTCGGCCCGCACCGGACGATGCGGCCTTGCTCGGTCGCCTCAGGCCGCTTCTGCGGTCGGCGCTTCCACCGCGCCGAGCTCGTCGCATACCTCCTGCGTCGGCCCGCACCGGACGATGCGGCCTTGCTCGATGACGCCCGTGCGGTGCGCGAACCCGCGAACCGCCTCGAGGTCGTGGCAGATGAACAGGTAACTCAAGCCCAGCCGCTCCTGCAGGCCGATCAGCAGCTCGAAGATCCCGCGCCGCAGCGGCGCGTCGAGCGCCGACGTCGGCTCGTCCAGCACGAGCAGGCGCGGCTCGCTCGCCAGCGCCCGCGCGATGTTCACGCGCTGGCATTGCCCGCCCGAGAGCTCGTGCGGCCGCCGGTCGGCGAGTTCAGGGTCGAGTCCGGTGAGCGCGAACAGCTCCCGCACCTTGGTCGGGCCGGCCTCGGGGTCCCAGCGGTGCTGCACCCGCAGCGGTTCGGCCACCGCCTCGCCGGCGGTGAGGCGCGGGCTGAGCGAGCCGTACGGGTCCTGCAGCACCGGCTGGAACCGCGGGCGCAGCGCCCGCAGTTCGCGTTCGGCCATGGCGGTGAGGTCCCGGCCCTCGAAGCGGATCGTGCCGGCCGCGGGCTTGAGGAGCCGCAGCACGGCCGCGGCAATCGAGGACTTCCCTGAACCCGAGGGGCCGACGAGCGCCAAGGTCTCCCCGGCCGCGATGTCGAAGGAGACGCCGTCCACCGCGCGGGGGCCGGACCGGCCTCGCCGGTCAGCGCTCGCGCGCGTCCTCCCGCTTGAGCGGCGCCGCCCGACGCCGAGGCGATGGTGAAGCGGCACATGTGACATGTGATATTCCACGGCGAGGTCGCGGACCTCCAGCAGTGCAGGCGCATCGCGGAGTTCCGCGCGCGGCGCGACCGCCGGCCGCTCGGGGGCCGCTTCGGTGAGCAGCCGTCCGTCCTCGATGGCGAGCACGCGGTCGGCGTACTCGTCGACCACCGCCAGGTCGTGGGTGATGATCAGCATTCCGGCACCCGTTGCGGCGCAGCGGTCTCGCAACAGGTCGAGGATCTGCGTGCGGGTGCGCACGTCGAGCGCCGTGGTCGGTTCGTCGGCCACGATGAGCTTGGGCGAGGCGGCCGTGGCGAGGGCGATGACGGCCCGCTGGCGCATGCCGCCGGAGAACTGGTGCGGGAAGTCCCGGGCGCGGACGGCCGGGTCGGGGATGCCGACGATGTCGAGCGCGTCGACCGCGGCCCGCCGCGCGGCCTCGATGCCGACGCCGCGCACGGAGGCGATCGCCCCCGCGATCTGGTCGCCGACCCGGTGCACCGGGCTGAGCACGGCGAGGGCGTCTTGCGGGACGTAGGCGAGGGCGCGGCCCCGAAGTTCGCCGAGGACCGTCCGGTCCGCGCCGATGATCTCGGTCCCGTCGACCGACGCGCTTCCCGACGCCTGCGCGCCGCGCGGCAGGAGCCCGAGGATCGCCTTGGCGGTCAACGACTTCCCGGCGCCCGAGGCACCGACCAGCGCTACGGTCTCGCCGCGCGCAATGTCGAACGACACCCCGCGGACGGCCTCGTTCGGTCCGATCGCGACGCGAAGCTCGCGGACGTCGAGTATGGGATCGCTCACGGGGCCTTCACCTTTTCGAGTGACGCTTGAGGGCACTGGGTTGTCGTACTCGGCCGGCATCGTCGCATCGGGGGGTCCCAGTCTCGGCGAAGCTTGCGGACCGTGAGTGTGCTGGGTCGCCCGATTTGATAGCTGATGCCGGGAACCGCCGGGCGCTCAGGAACGCGGGGGTTCATGCGAAGGCCGCCTTCCGGCGCGGCGCCCTCGCCAGGTTGGCACTCGAGACCGTCAGTGCCGCAAGGCATGCGATCGCGATGGCCGGCGCGAGTGCGGCCGCCGGCGCCACCTCCACATAGGCCCGCGACTCGTCGAGCAGCAGCCCCCATTCGGGCGTTGGCGGCTGCGTGCCGAGCCCCAGGAAGCCCAGCGATGCGATTGCCAGCGCGGTCCCGGGCAGCCGCAGCACCGCGTGCCGTGCCAGCGGTCCGGCCACTTCCGGCAGCACATGTCGGACCGTGATCCAGGCCGGGCTCGCGCCGAGCGCCCGCTGCGCGGTCAGATACGAAGCGGCCCTGGCCTCCTGCGTCAACGCGGCGGCGTGCGCGGTGAGGTTCGGCCAGGACACGAGCGCCACCGCGACGGCCGCGCCCGCGGTCCCCGGGCCGAGCGCCGCCGCGACGAGCACGCCGGCGAGGACGGCCGGCACCGCGTTCGCGACGTCGGCGACGCCCGCCGACGCGCGCGGTGCGAACCCCAGCGCCAGTGAGAGCGCGAAGCCGAACGCGCAGACCGCGACCGCCGATCCGGCAGTGCGGGCCGCGCCGTGGCCGAGGCGGGCGAGCACGTCGCGTCCGAGCGCGTCGGTGCCCAGCGGGTGCGCCCATGAGGGGTGCAGCAGCTTCGCTGTGACATCCACAGTGAGCGGATCGCGGAGCAGGCCCCACACCACGACCAGGGCCAGGATCGCGGCGAGCGCGGCCGGCACCGCGTACTGCCGCGGTCCGGAGGCGCTCCGCGGCGGTGGCGGCGGGCTGAGTGCGGCGTCGCGGAGGCCCGAGCCGAGCATGGCGCGCCGGGCGAGGTGTCCGAGCGCTCCGGCGGTGAGGCCGAGGCACATGAGCGCGAGCACGCATCCTTGCAGCAGCGGCAGGTCCTGGGACTTGGCGGCGCCCAAGGCGGTCCGGCCGATGCCGGGGACCGCGAAGATCGTCTCGACCGCGACGGCGCCGCCGGTCACCGCGACCACGACCATCCCGAACTGCGGCATCACGGCGGGAAGGGCGCGGCGCAGGACGCCGAATGCGATCCGCCCTTCGGTGACGCCGGCCGAGCGCCACAGCGCGACCCATCGCTCGTCGAACGCGCCGGGCAGGGCGTCGCCGACGAGCCGCCCGAGGAGCGCCCCGGCCGGAATCCCCATGGAGACGGCCGGGAGCACGAGGTTGGCCGGACCGTGCCAACCCGAGGTCGGCAGCCAGCCGAGCCAGACGCCGACGACGATGAGCCCGACGGTGGCGATGAGGAAGTCGGGGCACGCCACCAGGGCCGCGCCGATCGCGCCGCCGGGTCGCCCTTCGCCGAGCGTGCCGCGCGCGCCGCGCCAGACGGTCGGCGCGCACAGGGCGGCCGCGAGGAGCAGGGCGACCGCGAGTGCGGATGCCATGAGCGTCAACGAGGTGCCGAGCCCGGACACGACGGCGGGGCCTACGGGGTAGCCCGATACCCAGGAGGTGCCGAGGTCGCCGCGGAGCAGGCCCGCGGCCCACCGGCCGAGGAGCGCGAGCGGTCCGGCGTCGAGGCCGAGGTCGGCGCGGATCGCGTCGAGCGCTTCGGGGGTCGCCTCCTGCTCGGCCGATTTGGCTCGGAGGACGGTGAGCGCGGGGTCGTTGCGGGAGAGCCACGGCAGCAGGCCGACGACGGCGAGCAGTGCCGCCAGCGCGCCCAGCCGGGCGATCGCGTGGCGCACCGTTACGCCACGCTGGTCTCGGGACCGACGAGTTCGCGTTCGCGCGGGTCCTTGATGGAGCCGGTCACGGTCGCGGCGTCGCCCTGGATGACGCGTTCGTGCAGGAGCGGGATCGCCGCGTCCGCGTTGAGGATCGCGGTCTCGGCCGCGAGGACGGCCGCGCGCCGCTCCTCGCCGGGCACGGTGGCGGACGCGGTCTCGAGGGCCGCGTCCACGCCGTCGTCGGCGAACTGGGAGAGGTTGAACGAGCCTTCCGAGGCGAAGTCGGAGAACATGTAGGCGACGGGGTCGCCGGAGTCGAGGACGGTGGCGCGCGAGAGCAGGAACGCGTCGAAGGCGCCGTCGAGCGCGTCGGCCTCGATGTTCGCGTACTCGCGGACGTCGAGCGACACGGTGAACCCGGCGTCCTGCAGCTGCTGCTGGAGGACCTGCGCGACCTCGGGCAGTTCGGCCCGGTCGGTGAAGGTGCCCAAGGTGATCGCCGTTCCGGCGGCGTTCGCGGCCGTGGCCGGTGCGGTGCGGCCGGCGCGTTCGGCGGCCCACGGGATCGCGGGGCCGAGGAGGCCTTCGGCGAGGTCGGCGCGGCCGTCGTAGACGCCGTCCACGATGGCGGCCGCGTCGATCGCTTCGCGGGCGGCGGCGCGCACGCCGGGGTCGGCGAAGGGCCCGGCGGAGCAGTTGAGGTAGAGCGTGCAGGTGCGGGGCATGGGGACTTCGGTGATCTGGTCGGCCTCGAGCAGGCCTGCCTGGGAGACGGGGATGGCTTCGACGATGTCGGCCTCGCCCGCGCGGAGTTTCCCGGCCCGGGCGGTGCCGTCGGGGACGAACGACGCGTCGATCCCGGCGGCCAGGACCTCGCCGCCCCACCACTCGTCGTTGCGGTCGAGGGAGGCCGAGACGGTGCCGTCGACGGCGGTGAGCACGAACGCGCCGGTGCCCGCGCCGACGGGGTCGACGATGCCGTCGCGGTAGGCCTTGGCGGCCAGGATCGCCAGCTGCGGCGAGGACATCCGGTGGGGGAGCAGCGGATCGGTGTCGGCCGTGGTGACGGTGACCGTGTGGCCCGAGGCGCTGACGGTGAGGTCGACGCCGTCGAGGATGCGCGGTTTCGGGGCGGCCTGGGCGGCGACGGTGAGCGAGTGGGCGACCGCTTCGGCGGTGAACGGGGTGCCGTCGTGGAAGGCGACGTCCTCGCGGAGCGTGAAGGTCCAGGTGTTGCCCTCCTGGACCCATACGGTGGCGAGCCAGGGGAGGGCGTTGCCGTCGGCGTCGAGGACGACGAGGGTCTCGGCGGTGGCCCAGCGGGAGAGCTTGAACGCGTCGTCGGTCAGAGGCGAGAGTCCCGAGCGGGGCGGCAGCATGTGGGCGACCCGGACGCGCCCGGACGCGCCCGCGCTTCCGGAGCCTTCGGAGAAGCAGGCGGCCAGGCCGAGGACCGGTGCGGCGGAGGCGGCCGCGAGGAGTGAACGGCGGGAGACAGGCAAGGGAGGACTCCATCGGGAGGTTCGGACGGTACGCTCCGGAACCATATACAAATGAAAACCGTATTCATTTCTAGCGGGTGGGGACTTGCCCCGGGTCACAACCCCGGAACCCGACTCGCCTTTCACTCTCGCCACTCGATCAGTGGCATGTCACATGTCGCATGGCACGCGTGATGCATCAGTGAACGGGTGAAACGCGCCCGCACCTGTCGGTGAGCGCCATAGAATGCCGCCAGCGCCGAAGGCGAGGAGCCGACCATGGACCACGGGGACACCGCCGAACCGGACGCGGCCGCCGACGGCAGCGACCGCCCCATCGAGGACTACGCGCTCCTGTCCGACCGCCGCTGCGCCGCCCTCGTCTCCTCCGAAGGCTCCATCGACTGGTTCTGCCGGCCCCGCTTCGACAGCCCCGCCGTCTACGCCCGCCTCCTCGATCCCGACGCCGGCCACTGGTCGATCCGGCCCACCGGTCCCTTCACGAGCGAACGCGGCTACGTCGGCGACACCTTCGTCCTGCGCACCGTCTTCACCACCGCCACCGGCACCGCCCACCTCATCGACACGTTCGCCCTCGGCCCCTCCTATGAAGCCGAGACCGGCGTCCGTCTCCGCCTCGCCTCCCGCGCCCCCCGCGCGACCCTCCGCGTCCTCGAATGCACCGCAGGCGAAGTCGAGATCGACTTCGACTTCAAACCCCGCCCCGAATTCGGCCTCGTCAAGCCGATCTTCACCACCGTCCCCGGCGGCATCCTCGCCACCGGCGGACCCGTCCGCTTCGTCCTCACCAGCCCCATCCCGCTCGAGACCGACGACAGCGCCCACGCCCGCGTCACCCTCCGCGCCGGCGACAAGCTCCGCTTCGTCACCCAGTCCGCCGGCCTCGCCGACGAACCGCCCTCGACCTGGACCGCCGAAGCGGTCGACGCCGAACTCGAGGAGACCATCCAGGGCTGGCAGCGCTGGAGCGACGCCCACCCCACCTGGGACGGCCCTCTGCCCCACCTCGTGCGCCGCTCCATCCTCGTCCTCGAGGCCCTCCGCTACCAGCCCACCGGCGCCCTCGTCGCCGCCCCCACCACCTCCCTTCCCGAAGCCGTCGGCGCGGGCCGCAACTGGGACTACCGCTTCTCGTGGATCCGCGACGCCAGCTTCACCGTCCAAGCGCTCGCGGCGGCCGGAAGCACCGAAGAGGCCGTCGCATTCTTCGAGTTCATCACCCGCGCCGCCGCCCACTACCACCCGCGGAGCCCGCTCCAGATCATGTTCGGCGTCGGCGGTGAGCACGACCTGTCCGAAAGGGAGCTCACCCACCTCACCGGCTGGCGCGGCTCACGCCCCGTGCGGGTCGGCAACGCCGCCTGGCTCCAGCCCCAGCTCGACGTCTACGGCGAACTCCTCGACGCCGCCTGGCAGCTGCGCCACCACCTCGGCCACCTCGACGCCACCGCCCGCCACTTCCTCACCGTCGTCGCCGACGCCGCCGCCGACCAGTGGGGACGGACCGACCAGGGCATCTGGGAGTCCCGCGGCGCACCCCGCCACTACACCTACTCCAAGCTCATGTGCTGGGTCGCCCTCGACCGCGCCGTCAAGAACGCCGAGCTCATCGAGGTCGAAGCGCACGAGGCCCTGCACTTCGGCCCGGACATCCTCGCCGCCAGGCAACTCACCCCCGAGGACTTCAACCCGGTCAAGCTCGCGCCCGGCTGGGCGGCGGCGCGCGACCGCATCCGCGAGGCCATCGAGACGTACGCGTGGAAGCCCGGCATCGGCGCCTTCGGCGCGGCCTTCGACGGCGACGACCTCGACGCGGCCGTCCTCCTCCTGCCCGCCGTCGGCTTCCTGCCCGGCGACGACCCCCGCGTCGTCTCCACCGTCGACGCCATCGCCGAACGCCTCCGCGCCGGCCGCGGCCTCGTGCGCCGCTACGAGACCGGCACCGACGGCCTCGACGGCGACGAAGGCGCATTCGTCATGTGCACGTTCTGGCTCGCCCAGGCCCTCGCCATCACCGGCCGGGTCGAGCGCGCCCGCGAAGTGTTCGAAGAGGCCGCGGCCTGCGCGAACGACCTCGGCCTCATGTCGGAGGAGGTCGACACCGCGACCGGCGCCATGCTCGGGAACTACCCGCAGGCCTTCAGCCACATCGGCCTCATCAACGCGGCCGCCGCCATCCGCGACGCCGAGCGCCTGTCAGGAAGCCGTCCCTCCAGATCGTGAAAAACCCTCAGGAGGGGCGTGTCGTGACGCTACGGTGGCGGTGAGCCGCCTTCGCGCCGGCTCGCCACGGGGAAGACTGAGGAGGGTGGCGACATGGCCGCGCACAAAGCACACACCGCGCACTCGCACACGCACGGCAAGGACTGCGGCCATGTCGCGGTGATGCACGGCGAACACACCGACTACGCCCACGACGGGCACCTGCACCGCATCCACGGCGACCACGTCGACGAATGCGAACCGGAGGGCCACCACGTCCACGAAGGGCACGCCCACGAGCACGGCAAGGACTGCGGGCACGTCGCGGTGATGCACGGCGACCACACCGACTACGTGCACGACGGCCACCGCCACGCCGCCCACGCCGGGCACTGGGACGACCACTGACCGGTCCGGCGCGCAAAGCGAAGCGGCCGCGGGCTTCCCGCCCGCGGCCGCGCTCCATATCCGGTCAGGAGGGCTGCGCCCAGGAACCCCTGACGTGGCTGAGGTGCAGCTCCATCACCTGCCGCACGTACTCCGGGTCGCGGGTGAGCAGGCCGTGCAGGATCTCCATGTGCTCACCGGCCGACTCCTCCAGCTCGCCCAGCTCCAAGAGCGCGGTCAGGCCGTACAGCCGCGAGCGCTGGCGGAGGTTGCGGACGGTGTCGACGAGGGTCATGTTGCCCGAGAGCGCCAGCATCTCCAGGTGGAAGCGCATGTCGGCCTCGACGTAGGCGATGAGGTCCTCCTCGGAGGCGGCGTCGATGATGGCCTGCGCGAGCGGGCGCAGCGCCTCGATGTCGGCGGGGTCGGCGGTGGTCGCGAGCGCGACGGTCGTGGGGATCTCGATGAGCTCGCGCAGCTTCGTGTACTCGTCGAGCTGCTCCTCGGAGACGACCTTGACCCGGAAGCCCTTGTTGGGCACCGGTTCGACCAGCTCCTCCTTGACGAGGTCGAGCATCGCCTCGCGCACGGGCGTCGCGGAGACCCCGAACTGCTCGGCGAGGGCCGGCACCGAGTAGACCTTGCCCGGGGCGAGCTCCCCGGTGATGACGGCGGCCCGCAGGGCCTCGCCGATGCGCTCCCGGTAGCTGGCGCGGCGCCCGCCCATCTCGGGCAGGGTCATCGCGACGGCGGGCGCGGCTCCGGCTCGAGCTGGCATGGGGACCTCCTCAGTGGTATGTCACACGTGGCGCGTCACAGTATGCGGGAGGGCTCAGAGGATGAAACCGCTGGGGAAGGGGTCGTCGGGGTCGAGGGTGTACTGCGCGGTACCGGTTATCCACGCCCGGCCGGTGACGGACGGGATGACAGCGGCCTCGCCGGCGACCTCGGTCTCGCCGACGAGGCGGCCGGTGAAGCGCGAGCCGATGAACGACTCGTTGACGAACTCCTGGCCCAGCGCCAGCTCGCCGCGGGCGTGGAGCTGCGCCATCCGCGCGGAGGTGCCGGTGCCGCAAGGGGACCGGTCGAACCAGCCGGGGTGGATCGCCATGGCGTGGCGCGAGTGCGCCGCGTCCGAGCCGGGCGCGGTCAGGTAGACGTGGTGCAGGCCCCGGATGGACGGCTCGAGCGGGTGCACCGGCTCGGACTCGGCGTTCACCGCCGCCATGATGTCGAGCCCGGCGGCGATGAGCTCGTTCTTGGCGGCCCGGTCGAAGGGCAGGCCGAGGTCGTCGAGGTCGACGAAGGCGTAGAAGTTCCCGCCGAATGCCAGGTCGTAGCGGATCTCGCGGCCGTCCTTGAGCGCCACGGTGCGGTCGAGCCCCACGGCGTAGGCCGGGACGTTCACGAGCGTGACGGCCTTCGCGGCCCCGTCCTCGACCTGCACGTCCACAGTGACCAGGCCCGCGGGCGTGTCGAGGCGGACCGTGGTGACCGGCTCGGTCACCGGCACCATGCCGGTCTCGACCAGCACGGTCGCCACTCCGATCGTGCCGTGCCCGCACATGGGCAGGCACCCGGAGACCTCGATGAACAGCACTCCCCAGTCGGCGTCCGGGCGGGACGGCGGCTGGAGGATCGCCCCGCTCATGGCGGCGTGCCCGCGCGGCTCGTTCATGAGGAACTCGCGGATGTGGTCGAGGTGGGCGACGAAATGGTCGCGCCGCTCCATCATCGTCGCCCCGGGGATCGGGGCGACGCCGCCGGTGACCACCCGCGTGGGCATCCCTTCGGTGTGCGACTCGACGGTCTGGAGCACGAGCCTGCTGCGCATGGGTCCCCTTCCTAGGCGAGCCCGGCCGCGAGGGCCTGCTCGGTGGCGGTGCGGATCTCGGCGGCCTGCTCGGGCAGGAGCGGCACGCGCGGCAGGCGGCACGGGCCGCCCTTGCGGCCGGCGATGTCCATCGAGAGCTTGATGGCCTGCACGAACTCCACCTTCGAATCCCAGCGCAGAAGCGGGTGGAGCTGGCGGTACAGCGGCAGCGCCGTCTCGAGGTCCTGTGCGACGGCCGCCCTGTACAGCGCCACAGTGGACTTCGGCAAGGCGTTGGGGTACCCCGAGACCCAGCCGACGGCGCCCGCGACGGCGAGCTCGAGCAGCACGTCGTCGGCGCCCACGAGCAGGTCGAGGCCGGGGGCGAGCTCGGCGATGCGGTAGGCGCGGCGCACGTCGCCGGAGAACTCCTTGACGGCCTGGATGAGGCCTTCGGCGTGGAGCTTCGCCAGCAGCTCGGGGGTGAGGTCGACCTTGGTGTCGATCGGGTTGTTGTAGGCCACGACCGGCACGCCGGCCTTCGCGACCGCTTCGTAGTGGGCGATCACGGAGCGTTCGTCGGCCCGGTAGGCGTTGGGCGGCAGGAGCATCACGGCGCCGCAGCCGGCGTCGCGCGCCTGCTCGGCCCAGCGGCGGGCCTCGGCCGCGCCGTAGGCGGCGACGCCGGGCATGACCCGCTCGCCGCCGATCGCGGCGACGGCGGTGGTGACGACCCCGGCGCGCTCGGCCTCGGTCAGGGTCTGGTACTCGCCGAGGGAGCCGTTGGGGGTGACGCCGTCGCAACCGTTCGCCACCAGCCAGGCGCAGTGCTCGTCGAAGGCCGCGAAGTCGACGGTGCCGTCGCCGTTGAACGGCAGGGCGGTGGCGACGAGGACGCCGCGCCAGGGGCGCGATTCGGGTGCCGACATGGGGCTTCCAATCTCGATGACGTGTGACATGGTACTGCCGCTGACGCCTGCGGCGACCCGCAAGCGGCCTCGGCGGCGGACCGCGGCGGTAGCGGACGCGCGCCGATCAGGATCAGTAATATGTCACATACTATAGTCGCGTCGAGGGGCCCGCGGGGCAACGGGTCGCGGACCGACGGCGAACCGTCACGCACATCGAGGTCCGATGCCTCGAACCCCGTTCACCCGACCCGCCCGCGGGCCTGCTCACCCGACCGGATCGGCCGGTCGAGCCTGGGCCACCGCTTCCCCGCGCCACTCCTGCGCCTCCTCGGCCGCGATCTCGCGGGCGATGCGGGTGACGGCCTTGTCGAAGACCTTGCGGTCCTCGGGGTCCTCGAGGTCCCAGTCGTCGAGATGCGCGTCGAGCCAGCGGCGCCACACCGCGATGAAGCGCTCGAGTTCGGCGCGGCCCAGCGGCGTCAGGTGCAGCCGTCCCTTGTCGACCGCGACGAGCCCGGCGCGGACCGCCTGCGTGAACACCGGCATCAGCACCTCCGGCGGGATCCGGTGCGCGGCCGCGATCTTGCGGACACTCGCGTCCTCCCCGGCCCGCTCCCACAGGTGCACCTGGCGCATCGCCCACGCGTCCGCCCGGTCGAGCAGGCTGTCGGTAGCCGCGTACACCTCCGTGTACACCGTCGCGCGCTCGCGCCGCATGACATCGGCGATCATCCGCGCCAGCCGCTCCTCCGACGGCGCCGGATCCGGCGCGCCGAACCCCTCGCCCATGTCGGCCGCGCGGCCGCGCGTCGCGTCGTGCAGCGGCCGCTCCACCAGGAACCACGCCACGACGAACCCCAGCGCCGCCACCGGCACCGTCCAGAAGAACACGAAATCGATCGAGTCCGCGTACGCCTCCACGATCGGGGCGATCAGCTCATCCGGCAGCGCGTGCAGCGCCGCCGGGCTCGCCGCCACCGCCGGGTCCACTCCCGACTCCGCGTACGCGGCGGCCAGCAGCGGCGTGCTGTGGTTGGTGAAGAGCGTCCCGAAGATCGCGGTCCCGAACGTCGAACCCACCGTGCGGAAGAACGTCACGCCCGAAGTCGCCGCTCCCATCTGCGCGTACGGCACGGTGTTCTGCACGGCGATCGTCAGCACCTGCATCGCCAGACCCAGCCCGATACCGAACACGAGCATGTACAGCGACTCCTGCCAGACGCCCGTGTCCGTGCCCATCGTCGACATGAGGTAGAGCCCGCCGCCCATCACGAACGTGCCGGCGATCGGGAACGCCTTGTACCGGCCCGTCTTGCTCACCAGCGAACCCGACAGGATCGAGGTGAACAGCATGCCCGCCACCATCGGCAGCGTCCGGTACCCCGACACCGTCGCCGAGGCCCCGTCCACGTACTGCAGATACGTCGGCAGGTACGTCATCGCGCCCAGCATCGCGAAACCCACGATGAAACTCAGGATCGAGGAGACCGTGAACACCGGATTCGCGAAGAGCCACATGGGAAGAATCGGCTCGGCCGCGCGCCGCTCCACGGCGATGAACAGGACGATCGCGACCGCCGAACCGGCGAACATGCCGAGGATCGTCGCCGAGTCCCACGCGTACTCGTCCCCGCCCCACTCCAGCGCCAGGATCAGCAGCGTCGTGCCCACCGCGACCAGGATCAGGCCCAGGTAGTCGATCACCGGCCTCACCGCCGACCGCACCCGCGGGATCGTCGCCGCCGCCATCGCGATCATGACCACCGCGATCGGCACGTTCACATAGAAGCACCACCGCCACGACAGGTGGTCGGTGAACAGCCCGCCCAGCGTCGGCCCCAGCACCGTCGTCACGCCGAACACCGCGCCCATCGCACCCTGGTACTTGCCCCGCTCCCGCAACGGGATCACATCCGCGATGAGCGCCATCGCCGTCACCATCAGGCCGCCTGCGCCCAGGCCCTGCACGGCCCGCGCCAGGATCAGGAAGACCATGTCACCGCTGAACCCCGCCAGCGCCGACCCGCCCACGAACACGGCCGCGCTGATCTGGAAGACCGCCTTGCGCCCGAACATGTCGCCGAACTTGCCGACGACCGCCGACGCGACCGCCTCCGCGAGCAGGTAGGACGTCACCACCCACGCCATGTGCCCGGCGCTGCCGAGGTCCGCCACGATCGTCGGCAGGGCCGTCGACACGATCGTCTGGTCCAGCGCCGCCATGAGCATGCCGAGCATGATCGTGACGAACACGAGGTTGCGGCGGGACTTGCCCAGCACGGGCGGCGCCGGATCGGCGGCTTCCGCCCGCTCGGCAGTGTCGACAGTGGCCATAAGCGGCACAATAGCCGCAAAACAACGCCGCCACGACCGACTGCGCCCGATCCTGAACGGGCGGGCGTAAGGTGTCCGGACATCGAGGGTTCCCCTGCGTCGGAGGTGGCATGGAGCTGGTCGCGATCCTCTTCGCACTCGCCGTCGGCGGACTCCTCCTGACGGCCGCGGCCGAATGGATGCGCGTCCCCGCCCCGGTCCTGATCTGCCTCTACGGACTCGCCCTCGGCCTCATCCCCGGCATCCCCGCCCTCGACCTCGACCCCGAGCACCTGCTGCCGGTCCTGCTGCCCCCGATCCTGTGGGCCGCCGCCCGCAAATCCTCCTGGCGGCACTTCGCCGCGAACTGGCGGCCCATCCTCTTCCTCGCCGTCCTCCTCGTCTTCGTCACCACCGCAGCCGTGGCGGCGCTCGCGGCCGCCATCAGCCCGGCCCTGCCCGTCGGCGCCGCCGTCGTCCTCGGCGCGATCTGCGCCCCGCCCGACGCCGCCGCCGTCACCGCCGTCGCCGACCGGCTCGGCCTGCCCCGCCGCCTCGTCACCATCCTCGAAGGCGAAGGCCTCTTCAACGACGTCACCGCCCTCACCCTCTACAACGTCGCCGTCCTCGGCGTCGTCACCGGCTCGGTCTCAGCGATGTGGACGGCCGGACTCTTCGTCTACTCAGCGGTCGCGGCCGCCGCGATCGGCCTCGGCGTCGGCTGGCTCCTGGTCAGGCTCGGATCGCTCGTCGACGACAGCCGCGTCCGCACCGCCCTCGGCCTCACCGCCCCCTACATCGCCTACCTCCTCGCCGACGTCTTCAAGGCCTCCGGCGTCCTCGCCGTCATCTGCGCCGCCTTCTACCTCGTCGCCCGCTCCAACGACCCCGACGACTTCGAAGGCCGGCTCGTCCAGGGCTCGGTCTGGGACGTCCTCGAGACCGGCCTCATCGCCCTCACCTTCGGCCTGGTCGGCATGGAACTGGTCGACATCATCGACGCGATCGGCCCCGGCGTCGCCGACCTGCTGTGGAAGGCCCTCGCCGTCGCCGGTGCGGTGATCGCCGTCCGCGCCCTCTGGCTCGGCATGGCGATCCTCTTGGGCCGCAGGGGCATCGGCTGGACCTCACTGGGCAACCAGCCGCGCCTCGCGGTCGTCACCGCCTGGGCAGGCATGCGCGGCGTCGTCACCGTCGTGACCGCGCTGGCGATCCCGCAGTTCACCGCGGACGGCTCGCCGTTCCCCGGGCGCGAGCAGATCCAGTTCCTGTCGGTGGCGGTCGTGCTCGCGACGCTCGTCGCGCAGGGCCTCACCCTGCCGGGACTGATCGCGTTCCTCGGGGTGCGCGCCGACGAGGACAAGGAGACGGCGTCGCTGCGGTTCCTCATGGGGGAGGCGGGCCGGGCGGCCACGGCGCGGTTGCGCGAGCTGCGGCTCGAGGGCGAAGTGGACGACGATGTCGCAGCGGCGATGGAGCGCCGCTTCGACCAGCGGTCCGAGCAGGTCACCGCCATGGTCGAGGACCGCGAGAACCCCGAGACCGAGCGGCTCGCCGAGCGCTTCGACACGTTCGAGCGCATCGAGGGCGAGATGCTGTCGGCCGCGACCGCGCGGGTGCTGCAGCTGCGGTCCTCGCCCGGGCAGGACCCGGTGCTCGTCGACCGCGTCCTCGCCGCCCTCGACCACCGGGCCGTGAGCCGCCGCCACGCCTCCTGACCGGTCGGTTCGCGTCCTCCCGCATGCCGGGAGTGCCATGTGGCATGTGATATGTCACGCGGCACCGGGTGTCCGGAGGGGAGTGTGTGAGCGATGCCCGGTATGTCGCGGCCGGGAGCGGCGTCCTCGCGCGCTTAAGGTGGCGCTTGTGGAGAGACGAGAAGCGAGCGCGGTGGCGGCCGGGGTCCGCTGGGCCGCCGCCTTGACGGTAGTGGGTCTGGCCGTGGCCGGGTGCGGGGCGGGCCGGAGCGCCCAGACCAGCGGAATGCAGACTGCGATCTCGGGCGTCGACGTGGACGCCGGGGCGATCGCCTTGCGCGACATGCAGGTCGACTTCGGAGACATCGGGTTCTACCCGGCGGGCGGGCAGGCCCCGCTGCGGATCTGGATGGACAACCAGAGCAACGAGCCCGTGTTCCTCGAAGCGGTCACGAGCCCCGCCGCCGAGGCGGTGCTCCTCGCGGCCGACGTCCTCGTCACCGAGGAACCGGGTGAAGGCGAGACCTCGGCCCCGGCCGGCGACGAGTCGGCGACGCCGACCGCCGACGCCTCCGAGACGCCCGGTGCGGACGCGTCCGAGACCCCGACCGGTGATGCGGCCTCGCCGACGTCCGATGCGACGCCGACAGGCGACGACGAGGCGTCCGCCTCGCCCGAGGCGCCGGTCGCGGAGATCATGGGGGAGCGCGACTTCGAGATCGAGCTCGCCCCGTCCTCGTACATGCGCCTGACGCCGACCACGGGCTCCTTCCTGCTCTTGGACGGGCTGAAGGAGGACGTGTTCATGGGTTCGAGCGTCGAGGTCACATTCGTGTTCTCGAACGGCGAGGCGGTCACCGTGGACCTGCCGATGGGCGTCCCGCTGGAAGCGCCGCCGCGCTCGTACTTCGAGCCGCAGCACGCGGAAGGCGCCGAGTAGCGCCGCAGACGGATCGATGGCGGCGGCGCCGATGCGCCGCCGCCATCGCCGTGCCGCCTCGCCGCACTAGCGCCAGGCGGTGACTTCGATTTCGCGGGTGGTGCCCAGGTCGATCGAGGCCTCGGGGCCGACGGTCTCCAGCGGCGAGCCCTCGGCGTAGCCCACGCGGATCTCGGTCGCGTTGACGACGTCGTCTTCGTCCGCGGACTCGACCCTGTTGCGCCACAGCATGCCCGCGCTCACCGTGTCGCCGGGCGCGAGGGTGATCGCCGTGGGTCCGGGGTCCTGGAGCGTGTCCGAGCCCTGGCGCACCTCGATCTCGACGCCGGGGATCTCGATCACCGGGTAGCCGTTGATCGCGATGTCCTCCGTGCCGCAGTTGAGGAGTTCGATCCCGGAGGAGCGCACGCCCATCGCGGCGCTGCCCTGCGTGACGGTGACGTGGAAGCCGCCTTCGGGGCAGGCCGGTTCCTCGGGCAGGTCGGTCGCGGGCGCGACGGGCTCGGCCGGCGGGACCGCCGGCTCCCCGGCGACCTGCCATGACCCGAGGTCGAGCACGTGGTCGGTGTTGAGCTGGACCGGTCGGGCGAGTTCGAGTTCGTATCCGGCGTAGACCGGGAGCGCGTTGATGAGGAAACGGTCGACGTCCATCACCTCCCGGGAGCGCGTGGCCTCGATCCACGAGAGCGGCGCGACCGCGGCCTGGCCGGGGTCGACCGTGATGGACTCCTCGACGTTGGCGTCGCGGGGCGCGGCGACGTTCCCGCCGAAGACCCCGACCTGCGGGATGCTGTCGAGGAGCAGCGGTTCGGTGCCGCAGTTGACGAGCCCGATCGCCATGAACACCCGGTCGGCCACCTGCCCGGTCGGGGTGAGCGACATCTGGACGCCCAGGTCGTCGCATTCGGTCGAGGTCGCCGCGGCGGCCGGCGGCTGCTCCCCTTCGCCGCTGCATCCGGCCGCGGCGAGGGCGAGGACGGCGGCGATCAGTGCCAGTGGCCGGGCGGTGCGTCGCATGCGGTTCCTTCGGTCGTGCGGGTTTCCAACCTCCCTCACGCCGAGCACCTACCGCGAGGTTGCACCGGGGGCCTGGATGATGAGGACGGTGAGGTCGTCGTTGCGCTCGTAGCCGCCGCCCTGGAAGTCGGCCTTGAGCTTGCGGTGGAGCCGGTCGGGGTCGCGGACGCCGGCGGCGACGTGGGCGTTGATCCGCTCGACGACCGGGAAGGTCTCCCCGGCGGCGTTGCGACCCTCGATGAACCCGTCGGTGAAGACCACGACCAGGTCGCCGGGCATGAGCGTGGCCTCGCGGATCTCGGTGCGCTGCAGGCTGAAGTCGGCGAGCCCGAGCGGGGGCATCGGCCGGGCGCCCAGGGGCTGCGCGGAGCCGCGCACCAGGAGCGGGGCGGGGTGGCCGCACAGGACGACCCGGATCGTGTCGAACCGGGGCGTGATCTCGATGAGCGCGGCGGTGGCGAACGACTGCTCCCATTCGGTGCGGGACCGGTTGTGCATGCGCACCCGCCGCTCCATGCGCGCGGCCAGGACGTGCAGGTCGGGGTCGTCGAGCGAGCGCTCCCGGAACGTGCCGAGGAGGGCTTCGGTGAGGTGGACGGTGGTGAGGCCGTGGCCTTGCACGTCGCCGACGACCGCGCGGATGCCGAGGTCGGTCTCCTGCACCTCGTAGAAGTCGCCGCCGACGAGTCCGGGGCTGCCGTCGTGGGTCCGGTAGGTGACGGCGACGCGCGCGCCGCCGACATGGGAGGGCAGCTCGGGCAGGATCGCGGTCTGCACGGCCTCGGCGACGAGCGTCATGTCGAGCAGGCGCAGCACCATCCGGTTGCGGACCCACGCCAGGGCGGTGCACAGCACGCCGATGATGGCCACGGGCGGCACGTCGTGCCAGGACGAGACGGGGTAGGGGCGCAGGCCGAGCGCGTCCTGCCCGAGGCTGATGACGGCGATGACGAACAGGGTCGAGCAGGCGGTGGCAACGGGGCCGTTGACGAGGGCGGTGAAGGCGGGCAGGAGCACCACGGCGAAGTCGGCGTACTCGGCGGCGGTGTCGTCGAGGAACGCGATCGGGAAGGTCGCGGCGAGGAGGATGTAGGGCATGAGCCGAAGGACGAGGACCGATCCGGGCTGCCCGGCGGCGAGCCGGCTCCAGGGACTCTTGGGCGGCACATAGGACCGGAAGTACCCCTGCATCTCCGGTCCGGCCAGCTTGCCCTTCACGGGGAGAGCGTAAGCGGCACCGCCTGGACCCCGGCCTTGAACAGTGAAAACGGGTCCCATGCGCACGAAGAGCGGACGGGGGCCGCTCCCGTCCGCTCCGATGCGCCCTGCTAGCCGGCGGCGCCGGCGGCGGCGTCGATGTGCTCGCGCAGGCGCGCCTCCTCCTCGGTGGAGAGGTTCGTGGAGATGAGCTTGCCCTGGTACTGGCCGTGCAGTTCCTCGAGGACCTTGTCCTCGGTCATGGACCGGACCAGCACCACCAGGGCGGCGGTGCCGGGGGCGAGATCCCTGCCGAGGTCCTTCATGAACGTGTCGTCCACGCCGATGTCGGTCATGGCGCCGCCCGCGGCCCCCGCGGCCGCGCCGACGGCCATGCCGAGCAGCGGCGCGAAGAACAGCAGGCCGATGAGGCCGCCCCACAGCGCGCCGCCGGCGGCGCTGACGCCCACCAGGGAGTTCGACTGGTGGAGCTTGACCTTGCCGTCGTCGCGCCGCTCGACCACGACCGCGTCGTCGAGCTTGACGATCTCGCGCTTCTGCATGTCGGCGAGTCTGCCGAGGACCGTCTGCGCGGTGGGCACGTCCGGATAGGCCACGGCGATGAGTTTGCTCATGCGTCTTCCTCTCTGCGGGCCGCCGTCGGCGGCGTCTCGCCCGATTGTGTCCCCGTTCGACGGGACTCGCCGGAAAACGCCCGCCAAACTCCGGTTCAGGCGGGGGCTGCGGGCCTTCGGACCGGGTATTCCCGCTAGGCGGGACCGGCGGTTGACGTTCGCCGGCAGTGCAATCTATATTTCCCATAGATTTGGTAGAGAATATGTTCCGGTCATCACTCGGAAGGCTCCCTCGTGCGCTCGCTCGTCCTCCTCGGCCTCGTCGGCCTGGCCGCCCAACTCGTCGACGGCTCCCTCGGCATGGCCTACGGCGTCACCTCCACCACGCTGCTGCTCGCGATCGGGGCGAACCCGGCGGCCGCCTCGGCGACCGTCCACCTCGCGGAGATCGGCACCACCCTCGCCTCCGGCGCCTCGCACTGGCGCTTCGGCAACGTCGACTGGAAGGTCGTCCTCAAGATCGGCATCCCGGGCGCCGTCGGCGCCTTCGCGGGCGCCACGGTCCTGTCGCGGCTTTCTACCGAGGTCGCCGCCCCGGTCATGTCGATCATCCTGCTCTCCCTCGGCCTCTACCTGCTCATCCGCTTCACCGTGCGGGGCCTCGACCGCAAGAACCTCGGCAAGCCGCTGCGCAAGCGGTTCCTGGCCCCGCTCGGCCTCGTCGGCGGCTTCCTCGACGCCACCGGCGGCGGGGGCTGGGGCCCGGTCGGGACGCCCGCGCTGCTCGCCAGCGGCCGCATCGAGCCGCGCAAGGTCATTGGCTCGATCGACACCTCGGAGTTCCTGGTCGCGCTCGCGGCCTCGGCCGGCTTCCTCGTCGGCATCGGCAGCGCCGGCATCGACTTCGCATGGGTCGGCGTGCTCCTGCTGGGCGGCCTCATCGCCGCGCCGATCGCGGCCTGGCTGGTCCGGCACATCCCGCCGCGCGTGCTCGGCTCGGCCGTCGGCGGCGTCATCGTTCTGACCAACACCCGCACCCTGCTGCGCAGCGACTGGATCGCCGCCCCCGGCGGCGTCGCGATCGCGATCTACATCGTCATCGCCCTCGCCTGGATCGCGGCCGTGGCCCACTCGGTGCGCCGCCACCTCGCCGAGCGCGACGTGGGCGGCCCCGTCCTCGACAAGGCCAGCAACCCCGCCGGCCCTCCCGAGACCGGCTCCGCCGCCGTCGAAGCCCCTGCGCGCGTTGAGGAACCGGCCGCCGGGACCGCCTGATCCGGACACCGCCGCGGCCCGCACCGACCACGGTGCGGGCCGCGGCCGTCTCCGCGCCTCCGGGTCACTGTCCCTATTGGATTTGGATGACGACGGCAAAGTGAACTTCAAGTAGCATGTTGCCTCAACGTGGCCCTGAGCTGGACCGTTGGAGGCGCCGTGACGCAGTTCTACCAAGCTTTGCTCCGGGACGGAGGGCCCCGGCTCGGGCCCCGGCTGCGGCGGTGCTTCGCCGCTTGGGCGGGCGTCGAGGACGACGGCGACCCGGCCTTCGAGCACGCCAAGGGCCGCACCCGCACCGCGCTCGCCGACAACGAGCTCTGCGGCCGCTACGTCCACGACGGCCCCACCGGCGAAGGCCGCCTCCGCACCACCGCCACCTGGGCGGCGGGCCGCAAGGGCGCCCCCGGCTGGGTCCGCGTCACCGTCGAGGGCGACCTCGACCAGGCCGACGTGACGGCCCCGGGCTTCATGCCCGCCTACCTCGCGACCGGCCGCGCCACCGACGGGGCCGTCCCGGTGGAGGCCGGGCCGCTCGTCGTCGGCCCCGAGGAGGTCAAGGAGCTCACCCGCTGGCTCGCCCGGGCCGACCGCGGCGTGCCGGTCATCGTCCTCACCGTCGACCGCTCGGACCCGAACCTGGTCGCCGCCTGCGCCGACCACCTCGCCGAGACCCTGTCGGGCATCGCCGTCGTCGCCCGCCTCTACGACGCCCGCACCCAGGACGACCTCAACGCCTGGCTCGGCGGCGACCTCAGCGTCTTCGGCGGCGGCCTGCGCACCTACCTGCCGGGCGTGCGCCCGGGGGAGGAGACCTACGCGATGCGCCACCAGCCGCGCGGCGGCGGCGCGATACGCGACCAGGGCGTCCGCTCGCTCGAAGTGGTCGTCAAAGGCGTCGTGGAGCTCTCGGTCCACCGCCCGCTCCCCACCGACGTGCGCCAGACCGAGCCCCGCGTCGCCCGCATACTCGCCGGGGCGCTGCCGCCGGGCGAACTCCACGCCGCCCCGCCCAGTCCGGCCGCGATAGCCGTCCCGCGCGGGCCGCGCATTCCCCGGCCCGCCGCACCGGTCGAACCCGAGACGCCCGCGCCCGCGGCCCCGACGCCGCCAGCGCAGACCGAACTGACGACACCCGAACCGCCGCAACCGGAACCAGCGCCCGCTGGCGACCGCACCGCCGATCTCGCCGACGACATCGCCGCGAAGCTCGCCGACCGCCTCGACGACAGCGTCCTCGAAGCCCTCGTCGACATGGCCCGCGGCGGCGACTCCGAGACCACCGCCCTCATCAAGACCATGTCCGCCCACCTCGACGCCCTCACCCGCGCCGTCGAGGCCGCCGGGTTCCTCGCCCCGCGCGCCCCCAGCGAGGAGCTCGAACGCCTCCGCGGCCAGTACGACCAGCTCGAACTCGACTACACCGAACTGCAGGAGCACGAACGCAAGGCGCAGGACCGCATCCGCTGGCTCGAGAGCCGCCTCGCCGAGCACGCCGACCCCGTCTACGGCCTCCAGGCCGAGGCCGGGGACGACGGCTGCTGGGAGGCCGAGAGCCTCATGGACGTCGTCCAGCGCGCCCGCAAGCAGCTGCGCCACCTCGACCTCCCCGACGCCCTCGACACCGAGGTGTCCAAACTCGACGTCATGTACCCGCGCCAGCGCCGCCGCTGGACCGGCCGCACCTGGGACGCCCTGCGCGCCCTCGACGCCTACGCCGCCGCCCGCGCCGAGGACCGCTTCACCGGCGGCTTCTACGACTGGTGCAGCCGCCCGCTCCCCGGAGCGCCCATCATCACCCCGGCCATGGTGTCCATGAAGGAGTCCGACTCCGTCTCGGGCAACCCGAAGTACCACCGGGCCAGGGTCTTCCGCGTCCCGGCCGAGATCGACCCGTCCGGCAGCGTGTACATGCCCTCCCACATCAAGCTCCAGCAGGTCGGCTCGCCCGCGCCGCGCATGCACTTCCTCGACGACGCGGGCGGGCCCACTGGCAAGGTCTGGATCGGCTACCTCGGCGACCACCTGCCCAACACGCGGACCAACTGACGCGCGGCGCATCGGCCCGGCTCCTTTTGTAGGCTCGGGGGGACCCCCGGAAGGAGCCTCGATGGACTTCATGCGCCGCAACGCGAGATGGATCGCCCTGATCGCCCTGCTCGTGGTCCTGGCACCGTTCATCGCGCAGATGTTCAACGCCCTGTTCGCGGTCGACACCCTGCTCGTGGCCGTGATCCTGCTGGGAGCCATCGCGGTCGCCGTCGTGGTCCTCGCCCGCTCCTCCAACGGCGAGGACTGACCGCGGCGACGGACCCACTGCCGGGCGCGGTGTGACTAGGCTCGAGACCGGGAGCGTCCCCGACGGCACGCCCCCGGACGAGAGGACACCCCATGGCACGCCGCAAGCGCCCCCTGTTCGCCCGCTGGTACCCCGACGCCGCCGCCCGGCTCGAAGCGCGCGGCCTCGCCGAGCAGCGCGCCCGCCTCCTCGCCCCGCTCGAGGGCCGCGTGCTGGAACTCGGCTGCGGCTTCGGCGCGAACTTCCCGCACTACCCCGCCGCCGTGACCGAGCTCGTCGCGGTCGAACCCGAGGAGCACTTCCGCGACCTCGCCCGCGCCCGCGCCGGCGAACTCGGCCGCCCGGTGACGATCATCGAGGGCACCGCCGAGGCCCTGCCGGTCGAGTCCGGCTCGTTCGACGCGGTCGTGGCCACCGCCGTGCTCTGCTCGGTCGACAGCCAGGCCGCCGCGCTGGCCGAGATCGCCCGCGTCCTCAAACCCGGCGGCGCGCTCTGGGGCTTCGAGCATGTCGGCTCGCCCCGCCGCGCCCGGCACGCCTTCGAGAAGGCCCTGGACGCCGTGCTCTGGACCCATCTCAACGGCGGCTGCCACCTCTCCCGCGACACCCTCGGCGCGATCCGCGCGGCAGGCTTCGACACGAGCGGGATCCGCACCGAGCGATTCGCGTTCCTGCCGTTCCCGGTATCGAAGAGCCCGCACATCGTCGGCGCGGCCCGCAAACCCGCGCCGACGGCATAGGCTGGCGGGGGAGGCCCGCATGCCACGACGCGCACACCCCCTCTTCGCCCGCTGGTACCCCGGCTTCGCCGCGCCCCTCGAGCCGCGCGGCCTGGGCGAGCGGCGCGCCCGGCTCCTCGCCCCGCTCACCGGACGCGTCCTGGAAGTCGGCTGCGGCCACGGCGTCAACTTCCCGCACTACCCCGCGGCGGTGACCGACCTCGTGGCCGTTGAACCCGAAGCGCGCCTTCGCGACCTCGCCCGAGAACGGGCCGCCGCCCTCGAGCGCGACGTGACCGTCCTCGACGGGCAGGCCGAAGCGCTCCCGCTGGAGAGCGGCTCGTTCGACGCGGTCGTCACCACGCTCGTCCTGTGCTCGGTCGAGGACCAGGACCGGGCGCTGGCGGAGATCCACCGGGTACTCAAACCGGGCGGGCGGCTGTGGTGCCTCGAGCACGTGGCCTCGTCGAACCGGGCCGTCCGCGCGGGCGAGCGCGTGTTCGACGCGGCCTTCTGGTCGCACGCGTTCGGCGGCTGCCGCACCGGCCGAGAGACCGGAGCGGCGATCGCCCGCGCCGGCTTCGACACCGCGGGCCTGGCGCCGCGCCGCTACCCGGACCTGCCGTTCCCACTCTCGGTGAGCCCGCACCTCATCGGCTCCGCCCGCAAACCCGCGTAGACCCGGGCCACAGCGGCCGAAACCGATTGAACCGCCGGTCCGCTCCCTTTACGCTGCACGGCATGGAATCACCCCGGAGCCTGCTGAACGTGGTCGACGTCGAGGCGACCTGCTGGGAGGGACAGCCGCCGCCCGGCGCGGTCAGCGAGATCATCGAGATCGGCCTCACCGTGGTCGACCTGGACCGCCGCGAGCGCCTCGCCAAGCACCGCCTCCTCGTGCGGCCCAGGCGGTCCCGCGTCAGCCCCTTCTGCACCGAGCTCACCGGCCTCACCCAGGAGGAGGTCGACACCGGCGTCGAGTTCGCCGAGGCCTGCCGCCTCCTCGGCGCCGAGCACCGCGCCGACTCGCGGCCGTGGGCGAGCTGGGGCGAGTACGACCGGCGCCAGTTCGAGCGCCAATGCAGGGCGACCGGCACCCGCTATCCCTTCGGCAGCCGCCACACCAACGTCAAGCTCCGCTTCACCGAGGCCCGCGGCCTGCGCCGCCGCCCCGGCATGGCCGAAGCGCTGGACATCGCGGGAATGCCGCTCGAGGGCCGCCACCACTCCGGCGCGGACGACGCCTGGAACATCGCCGCGATCGTCCTCGACCTCGCCGCGGGCGGCGATTGGCCCGAGGACTGAGGCCGCTCAGGCGATGCGGCCGTAGGCCTGCAGCGTCGTGAGGGTCGCCCGGGTCAAATACCCGCCCCATTCGTGGGCGACCACGGGCGTCCACATCATGAAGTTGGGCGCCCAACCCCCTTCGGCACCTTGCGTGTCGACGAGGTGGTCGAGGTGCCGGTCGATCTCGGCCTCGCTGAACAGGCTGCGGGCCATGGACTCCGGCGTCGGCGCGAGGTCGAGCGGGGAGTGGGTGTGCCCGGGCTCGTCCGGGTCCAGGGCCGCGCTGGCGCGCAGTGACGGGCTGAGACGCTCGAACTCGGCGGCTGCCCGGTCGCGGTCGTGGACCCGTTCGAGGAAGCGGAGAACGCACATCGCGTCGTAGGCGCCGACCTCGTCGAGGCCGGCGATCGCGCGCCAGCAGAACTCGGTGGCCGGTTCGAGCCAAGGGTGTTTGACCGAGTGGTGGTGGAGGAGCCCGACGATCGGCGCGGTGGGGTTCAGGGCGGCGGGCGGGCGCTCGCCCTGCGGCTGCCACCAGGGTCCGCGCTCGTCGTCGAGGACGCTCGGCAGCACCCACGGCACGCCGCCGTCCTCGGTCGAGTTCGCTTCGAGCCAGGCGCAGGCGGCGAGGACGATGGCCTCTTCGAACGCGCCGACGTCGTCGAGTGCCCAGAAGGCGGCCTCGACGCCCTGCGGCTGGCTGCTCGCGCCGCGCAGATCCGGTTCGATCGCGTGGCCGAACCCGCCGTCGGGGTTCTGGTGGGACCTCACGGCGTGCACGACCGGCCCGGCCGGGCCGCCGTCGAAGCGGTTGTCGAAGCGGGCCCGGTCGATGCGGCGGGCGTTCAGGACCAGGTACCGCTCCGCGGCGGCGAACGCGTCCTTGCTGAGCGTCTTCATCTTCGTGCCCCTTCGTTGCGGCGGCGGTTCCGGTCCGACCGTACCGGCCGGGTGCGACGTCAGCGGACCGCGCGCTGGAACGCGGCGAGGACGTCCGCGTTGAACAGGACGAAGCGGACCTCCGCGATGCCGGTCGCGGCCCCGCGAACGGTCGCTACGGCGATCTGCGCGGCCGACTCGGCCGGCCAGCCGAATACCCCGGCCGAGACCGCCGGAAACGCGATCGAGCGGGCGCCGAGCCGGTCGGCGAGCGTGAGGGACTCGCGGTAGCACGAGGCCAGGAGCTCGCTGCGGTCCTCCTCCTGGGAGTAGACCGGGCCGACGGTGTGGATCACCCACCGGGCCTCGAGGCGGCCGGCGGTGGTCGCGACGGCCTGCCCCGTCGGGAGCCCCTTGCCGTACTGGAATCGGCGCAGATCCTGGCATTCGGCGAGGATCGCCGGGCCGCCCGCGCGGTGGATCGCGCCGTCGACGCCGCCGCCGCCCATGAGCGAGGAGTTCGCGGCGTTGACGATCGCGTCGACGCGCTGCTCGGTGATGTCGCCGCTGAGGATTCGGATGGCCATGCCCGCATTGAAGCACGCGCGGGCCGGCGGCGCCACCGTGCCGAATCAACGTCCCGGCACCGGGCCCGCCAGTATCGTTCGAGGTCACGGGCTTGTTATGCACTCGCAACGCGTCAACGCCCCCGCAACGCGTTGACAAAGCAACAAGCAGCCATGTATAACCAAATAAATCCAAGTGAAACGGGGGTGAAACCACATGTTCGCGGAAGAGCGACAGCAGCGCATCGCCGAACGTGCGCGCACCGAAGGGCGCGTGGACGTCGCGGCCCTGGCGGCCGACTTCGCCGTCACCACCGAGACCATCCGCCGCGACCTCACCGCCCTCGAGCGCCAAGGCGTCGTCAAGAAGGTCCACGGCGGCGCGATCCCCCTCGAACGCATCGGCTACGAACCCACCGTCGCCGCCCGCGACACCGTCCAGACCGCCGCGAAGGAGCGCATCGCCGCCGCCGCCCTCGCCGAAGTCCCCGACGAAGGCGCCATCCTCCTCGACGCCGGCACCACCACCGCCCGCATCGCCCAAGCGCTCCCGGCCGACCGCGACCTCACCGTCGTCACCAACGACGTCCTCATCGCCTCCCTCCTCGCCGCCAAACCCCGCCTCACCGTCCTCATCGTCGGCGGCAAGGTCCGCCGTCGCACCATGGCCGCCGTCGACGACTGGGCGCTGCGCGCCCTCGCCGAGACCTACGTCGACGTCGCCTTCATGGGCGCCAACGGCATCAGCGTCGAACGCGGCCTCACCACCCCCGACACCGGCGAGGCCGCCGTCAAGCGCGCCATGATCGGCGCCGCCCGCAAGACCGTCGTCGTCGCCGACCACACCAAGGCCGGCAACGACTGCCTCGCCCGCTTCGGCACGCTCGACCAGGTCGACGTGCTCGTCACCGACACCGGACTCGACGACGACCTCGCCGCCGACTTCGAAGCCGCCGACCTGAAAGTGGTGCGCGCATGATCGTCACCGTCACCGCCAACCCGAGCCTCGACCGCACGATCGAGGTCGACCGGCTCCGCCGCGGCGAAGTGCAGCGCGCCATAGGCGACCGCGTCGACCCGGGCGGCAAGGGCGTCAACGTCTCCCGCGCACTCGTGGCCAACGGCCACGCCACCCGGGCCGTCCTCATCAGCGGCGGCCACGCCGGCACCGAACTCCTCGACCTCCTCGCCGAAGCGGGCGTGCCGATCATCGAAGTGCCGGTCTCCCAAGGGGTCCGCTCGAACCTCACCCTCGCCGAAGCCGACGGCACCGTCACGAAGCTCAACGAGGCCGGGCCGGTCCTGCGGGCCGAGGAGATCGAAGAACTGCTCGACGCCGCCATCGCCGCGCCGCCCAACTACGCCCTGCAGACGCCCTCGAGCAGCATCGACCGGCCGACCGCCTGGATCGCCGGCTGCGGGAGCCTCCCGCCGGGCGTCGGCGCCGACTTCTACGCCCTCCTCGTCGCCCGCGCCCGCGAAACCGGGGCGGCCACCGTCATCGACACCTCCGGCGCGGCACTGGAATCGTGCCTCGCCTCCCAACCCGATCTGGTCAAACCCAACCTCGAAGAACTCGCCGAAGCCGCCCACACCCCGATCGCCACACTCGGCGACGCGGTCGCCGCCGCCGAGGCACTGCGCGAGGCCGGGGCCGGAGCGGTCCTCGCCTCACTCGGCGCCGAGGGCGCCGTCCTCGTCGACGGCGCCGGCGTCTGGCACGCCCGCGCCCCCCTCGCCGGACCCGTCGCCAGCACCGTCGGCGCCGGCGACGCCGCCCTCGCGGGCTTCCTCGCCGCCGGGGGGCACGGCCCCGACGCGCTGGCCGCCGCCGTCGCCTGGGGCACCGCCGCGGTCGCCCTCCCCGGCAGCGTCATGCCCGGCCCGAACGACATCGACCTCAGCGCCGTCCATGTCGTCCGGGACCCGGACCCCGACCACGTCCTGAGCTCGCCCGCAGCGAGCTGAACCGAAGGAGCAAGCCAATGTCCGATCTCATCACCGCCGATCTGATCGACCTCGACCTCCACGGGGCCGACCGCCACGAGGCCACCGCGGTGCTCGCGGGCCTCCTCGCCGCCGCCGGGCGCGTCACCGACGTCGACGGGTTCCTCGCCGACGTGCGCGCCCGCGAAGAGCAGATGCCCACCGGCATCGAAGGCGGCATCGGCATCCCGCACGCCCGCAGCGCCCACGTCACCGCCCCCAGCCTCGCCTTCGGCCGGGCCGCCCAGGGCATCGACTTCGCCGCCGAGGACGGCCCCGCCGACCTCGTGTTCCTCATCGCCGCACCGGAAGGCGGCGGCTCGGAGCACATGACCATCCTCGCGTCCCTGGCGCGCAAGCTCATCCACGCCGATTTCAAGACCGCGCTCCGCGAGGCCCCCGACGCCGAAGCGGTCGCCGCCCTCATCAAGCAGAACCTGCCCAGCTAGCCCACTCCGAAGAAGGTGCACGAACAATGAAGCTCGTAGCAGTCACCTCATGCCCCACCGGCATCGCCCACACCTACGTGGCCGCCGAAGCCCTCGAACAGGCCGCGATCGCGGCCGGGCATGAGATCCAGGTCGAGACCCAAGGCGCCGCGGGCGCCGAAGCGCTCGACCCGGCCGTCATCGCCGCCGCCGACGCGGTCATCTTCGCCGCCGACGTCGACGTCCGCGACAAGGACCGCTTCGCCGGCAAGCCGATCGTCTCCGGCGGCGTCAAGCGCGGCATCAACCACGCCGCCGAGATGGTCGAAGAAGCGGTCGAGAAGGCCCAGGCCGCACCGGCCTCGACCGCACCCGCCGCGATGCCCGCCGCGCCCGCCGGACCGAAGCTCGGCCCCGGCGCGAAACTCCGCCTCTGGCTCATGACCGGCGTGTCCTACATGCTGCCGTTCGTCGCCGCGGGCGGCATCCTGATCGCGATCGCCTTCGTCTTCGGCGGCGCCGAGATCGCCACGAAGGTCGGCGGCGGCGAATTCGAAGGGGTCACCTACGAAGCGATCGCCAACCCGACCGACATCCTCGCGCAGGCCGGCTTCTGGGGCGTCCTGTTCTACATCGGCGGGCTGGCCTTCTCCATGCTCGTGCCGATCCTCGCCGGGTTCATCGCCTACGGCATGGCCGACCGCATGGGCATCGCGCCCGGCGTCGTCGGCGGCCTCATCGCGGTCGCCGTTGGCGCGGGCTTCCTCGGCGGCCTCGTCGCGGGCCTCCTCGCCGGCGCGATCGTCATGGCCCTCAAACTCATCAAGGCCAACCAGGCGTTCCAGGGCATCATGCGGATCGTCGTGATCCCGCTCGTGAGCGTCTTCGCCGTCGGCTTCATCATGCTCGTCGTCGTCGGCAAGCCCATCGCCGAAGCCCAGTCCTGGCTCACCGACTGGCTCGCCGGCCTCTCCGGCGTCAACGCGGTCCTGCTCGGCCTCATCCTCGGCGCGATGATGGGCTTCGACCTCGGCGGCCCGGTCAACAAGGTCGCCTACCTGTTCGGCGTCGGCGCCCTCGCCAGCGGCGACTTCACCGTCATGGCCGCCGTGATGGCCGCGGGCATGGTCCCGCCGCTCGGCCTCGCCCTCGCCACGGTCGTGCGCGGCAAGCTGTTCACGCAGGCCGAACGCCAGTCCGGCAAGGCCGCATGGCTCCTCGGCGCGTCCTTCATCACCGAAGGCGCGATCCCGTTCGCCGCGGCCGACCCGCTGCGCGTCATCCCGTCCACGATGGTCGGCGGCGCCGTGGCCGGAGCCCTCTCCATGGCCTTCGACGCGAGCCTGCGCGCCCCGCACGGCGGCATCTGGGTCATCGGCCTCATCGGCAACCCGGGCGGGTTCCTCGTCGCGATCCTCGCCGGGACCGCCGCGACCTGCCTGTGCGCCATCGCCCTCAAGACCGCCTGGCGCTCGACGGCCACCGCCGCCGACGAAGCCGCCATGCCCGTCATCTGATCGAGGAAGGAACACCGATGTCCGAACGCCGCGTCACCATCGCCTCCACCGTGGGCCTCCACGCCCGCCCGGCCAAGCTGTTCGCGAAACTCGCCGCCGAGCAGCCCGCCAAGGTCACCATCGCCAAAGAGGGCCAGGAGCCGGTCGACGCCCGCTCCCTCCTCATGCTCCTGACCCTGGACGCCAAGGGCGGCGACGAGGTCGTCCTCACCGCCGAAGGCGACGGCGCCGAGGCCGCCCTCGACGCCCTCGCCGCCGAACTCCAGACCAACCGCGACGAACCCTGAGGAGTCCAGGTGACCGCTGAGATGACCGGCATCGGCGTCAGCCCCGGCGCGGTCTACGCGCCGGTGGCGCGCCTCGCGCCCGTCCCCGCACCGCCCGCCGACACCGGGCCCGAGCCCGACCCGGCCGCCGCGCTCGCGCGCGCCCGGGCCGCCCTCGAAGCGGTCGCCGCCGACCTCGACGAACGCGCCGAGGCCGCCACCGGCACCACCGCCGACATCCTCGACGCCCAGTCGATGATGCCGCGCGACCCCGCCCTCGCCGACCAGGTCGAGAAGGCCCTCGCGAACGGCCGCTCGACCCCGCACGCGGTCATCGAGGCGTACGGGTTCTTCCGCTCCGCCCTCGAAGCCGCCGGCGGCTACCTCGCCGAACGCGCCGCCGACCTCGACGACCTCCGCGACCGCACCATCGCCGTCCTCCTCGACCGGCCCATGCCCGGCCTGCCCGACCCCGGGCACCCGTTCGTGCTGGTGGCCAACGACCTCGCACCCGCCGACACCGCCGCGCTCGACCCCGCCAAAGTCGTCGCGATCATCACCGAGCAGGGCGGGCCCACCAGCCACACCGCGATCCTCGCCAAATCCATGGGCCTGCCCGCCGTCGTCGCCTGTCCGGCCGCCGCCGCGCTCGCTGACGGCACCGAAGTCCTGGTCGACGGCGGCACCGGCCTCGTCGTCCCCGACCCCGAACCCGGGCGCGTCCGCCGCGTCCTCGACGCCGAGGCCAAACGCACCGCAGCCCTCGCCGCCAGCCGCGGGCCCGGTCGCACCGCCGACGGCCACGCCGTCCAACTCCTGGTCAACCTCGGCTCACAAGCCGACCTCGCGGCCGCCGCCGCGATCGACAGCGAAGGCGTGGGGCTCTTCCGCACCGAGTTCCTGTTCCTCGACCGCGACACCGCCCCCACCGTGGACGAGCAGGTCGAGGCCTACGGGCAGGTCTTCGCGGCCTTCTCGGGACGCAAGGTCGTCGTCCGCACCCTGGACGCCGGGGCCGACAAGCCGCTCGCGTTCGTCGACCACGGCGACGAGCCCAACCCCGCGCTCGGCGTGCGCGGCATCCGCCTGGCCCGCACCGAATCCGGCGCCTCCCTTCTCGACGACCAGCTGACCGCGATCGCCGCGGCCGCTGCCGAGCACAGCGCCGACGTCTGGGTCATGGCCCCGATGGTCGCCACCCCCGCCGAAGCCGCCGCCTTCGCCGACCGGTGCCGCGCCCACGGACTGCCCACCGCGGGCACCATGATCGAAGTCCCCGCCGCGGCACTGCGCGCCTCGCGCGTGCTCGACGGCTGCGACTTCGCCAGCCTGGGCACCAACGACCTCGGCCAGTACACGCTCGCCGCCGACCGCATGAACGGCGCGCTGGCCCACCTGCTCGACCCGTGGCAGCCCGCGCTGCTCGACCTGGTCAGCCTCGCCGCCGAAGCCGGTCGCGAGGCCGGGAAGCCGGTCGGCGTGTGCGGCGAGGCCGCCAGCGACCCGCTCTTGGCCTGCGTCCTCGTCGGCCTCGGGGTCACAAGCCTGTCCATGGCGCCCGGCGCGGTCGCGGCCGTCCGCGCCGAACTGGCCGTGCGCACCCTCGCCGACTGCGCGGGCATGGCCGCCGCCGCCCTCCACGCCAACGAGGCCGACGAGGCCCGCCGCGCGGTCGCCGCTTACTGAACGGCCAGTGGCACATCACATGTCACGCGCCACCGCCGCCGGGGCGGCGCCGACGCGGCCTCGACTGATGAGCGCAAATGATGCGTGACATGTGATGTGCCACCGCGGCACCCGGCAGGCTGACCCGCGATCCGGCCGAGGCGAAGGGAGGGCGTCCGTTGACCGCTCCCGCACGACGGGCGGCGTGTGACATGTGATGTAGTACTGGAATGGCGGCGGGAAGGCACGCGCGCCACCGCCGTGGGGCCAGGCAGTTCCGCCGATAACGGACCCTTCGACTAACCCATTTACAAAGGCGGCAATCGCGCCGTACCATGCATCCATGAAGTCCACCTCGCGCGACATCCGCCTCCGCAACTGCTTCGCAGTGCTGCGGCACCTGATCGCGGACGCCCCCACCTCCCGCCAGATCCTCGCCCGCGAGACCGACCTCAGCGTCGCCACGGTCTCCAACCTGGTCACGGACCTGATCGAACTCGGCGTCGTCGTGGAGGTGGGCCGCGAGGACTCCGGCGGCGGCAGACCCCGGGCCCTGCTCGCCCCCAACGCCGGCGGCGGCGTCATGATCGGCGTCGACGTCGCCGAGACCTACGTCTACCTCGAGGTCTACGACCTCACCCTCGCCGTCGTCGACCGCGTCGAAGAGCGCATGGAACCCAGCGAGAACGCCCCCGAGCAGGTCATCGGCCACATCGCCTCCGCCATGGACCAGATCCGCGCCCGCCTCGGCGACCGCGCCATCCTCGGCCTCGGCGTCAGCCTCCCCGGCCAGGTCGACGTCACCTGGGGCGTCTCCGGCTTCGCCCCCAACTGGAACTGGCACGACGTCCCCTTCCGCAAACTCCTCGCCGACCGCCTCCAGCTCGGCGTCCCCATCTACCTCGACAACCCCCTCAAGACCATCACCGTCGGCGAACTCTGGTTCGGCGAAGGCCGCGGCGTCGACCGCCTCGCCGTCCTCATCCTCGGCACCGGCGTCGGCGCCGGCCTCGCCTTCGGCGGCCAGCTCTACCGCGGCGCCACCAACTCCGCGGGGGAGTGGGGCCACACCACCATCAACCCCGCCGGCCCTCAATGCCGCTGCGGCGCAAAGGGATGCATCGAAGCCTACGTAGGCGCCCCCGCCATCCTCTGGCACTGGGGCCAACTCGACGGCCGCGCCGGAGCCGGCTCCCAGACCGAGGCCATGGCCGCCCTCGCCACCGCCTGGGAGGCCGGCGACGCCACCGCCGTCCGCACCGTCGAGACCGTCGCCGAATACCTCGCCGCCGGCGTCGCCAACCTCCTCAACCTCTTCAACCCCGACCTCGTCGTCTTCGACGGCTGGGTCACCAGCGTCCTCGGCGACGCCCTCATCCCCGAATTCGAACGCCGCCTGGCCGACCACGCCATGGAGGCCCCCCTCAAAGCCGCCCGCCTCAAGCGCAACGGCCAGGACCGCAACATGGTCGCCCTCGGCGCCGCCGCGCTGGCCCTCGAAGGGCACCTGAACCGCCTGAACACGGTCGGCTCCCGCAGCCGCCGCTGAACACGGCGTCGGCCGCACCGCCCGCCGCATCCGACTCACCAGTCCCAGCCGAACCGTTCGGCGTGGGGCTTTCTCTGCTGTGCGCTGGGGAAACACCCGTCCCTCTGGTAGTGACCGCTCCCACTCGGATCGAGCGCAAATCGTTATCCGAGCCCTTACTCCAACCCATTGACAAAGTGAGTGGCGCTCGCAACACTGGGAGGCGAATCGACGGTTGTCGAAACTCCGCTGCGGCGTCGACCAGACCCGGGGTCGCACGGGAGCCCTTCCGACCTCTCAACGTAGCGAGGAGCTAGTCATGGTTGCCTTCAAGCGCAACAACTCTTCCCAGCAAACGTTCGCCAAACTGGCGATGAACCGCCGCCGCATGCTCGCCCTGGGCGGCCTCGCCGCCGGCGCCGGCGCGCTCAGCGCGTGCGGCGGCAACACCGGCCGCGGCTCCAGCGACGGCGTCAACCTCTCGCAGTGGTACCACCAGTACGGCGAGGCCGGCACCCAGCAGGCCGCCGAGAAGTACGCGGCCGCCTACAAGGACGCCACCGTCACCATCAACTGGATCCCCGGCGACTACGACACCGCGCTCTCCTCGGGCCTCCTGGCCGAGAAGGAGGGCGACTACCCGGACGTCTTCGAGGGCCACCTCAACCGCGCCATGGTCGAGTCCGAGCAGATCATCCCGCTCGACGACATCCTCGCCGACGTCCTCGACGACTACACTCCGGACGACCTGGCGCGCAACACGATCGACGGCAAGATCTACGGCGTCCGCATGATCGACGACCCGCAGTTCCTGTACTACCGGCCGTCCCTCCTCGAGGCCAAGGGCATCACGCCGCCCGCCACCTTCGACGAGCTCATGGCCGCCGCCGCCGAGCTCACCACCGGCGACGTCAAGGGCCTGTTCCTCGGCAACGACGACTCCGCCACCAAGCTGTTCCAGCCGATCGTCTTCTCCGCGGGCGAGACCCTGCTGACCGACGCCAACGAGATCGGCTTCACCAAGGAGACCGTCCTCGCCGGGGCCATGCAGGTCAAGGAGCTCCACGACTCCTCCTCGCTCCTGGTCGGCGCCCCCACCGAGGCGTGGGACCCGTCCTCGATCATCCAGAACCTCTGCGCCATCCAGTGGTGCGGCCTCTGGGCGCTCCCGCAGATCATCGAGGCCCACGGCGACGACATCAACGTCATCCCCGTGCCCGGCTTCAACGGCGGCACGCCCACCGTCTTCAACGGCGGCTGGGACACCTTCGTCAACGCCAAGTCCGCCAACATCGACGAGGCCAAGGCGTTCGTCAAGTGGCTGTGGATCGACAACGAGGAGTTCATCCTCGACTGGAACCTCTCCTACGGCTTCCACATCCCGCCCCGCCTTTCCATGCGCGGCGGCGCCGAGCAGCTGCAGTCCGGTCCCGCGGCCGAGGCCGTGCGGATCTCCGAGGAGTACGGCTGGGCCGAGAACCCCAACTGGACCCCGAAGATGGAGACCGCCGTCGACGACATGATGAACCACATCGTGCTGGAAGGGGCCGACCCCGACGCCGAGTTCGACGCGGCCGCCGCCACCATCCAGGGCGAACTCGACTCGATCTTCGGCTAGGGGAGTGCGCAACGTGGCAGTCTCCGCAGCGACCGCCGCGGACGCGACGGCGGGCACCGGGGAGCGCGCTCCCCGGGCCCGCCGAGGCGGACGGCGGCGGACCGCCCTCACCTTCTGGGGCTTCGTCGGGCCCTTCCTGATCGGCCTCCTGGTCTTCACGGTCATCCCGGTCGGCTGGAGCGCCTACCTGTCGTTCTTCGACGCGACGAACACCGTCAGCCCGACCCCGGAGGACTTCGTCGGGTTCGGCAACTACACGGCGATGCTCACCGACCCGGCGTTCCAGGACAGCCTCGTCACCTTCACCGTGTTCGCGGCGTTCATCGTCCCGGTCACCTTCGCGTTCTCGCTCGGCCTGGCGCTCATGCTCAACCGGGTGCGCTTCATGCGCGCGTTCTTCCGCTCGGTGTTCTTCCTGCCGTTCGCCTGCTCCTATGTGGTGGCGGCCCTGGTGTGGAAGATGTCGATCTTCAACGGCGTCCGGTACGGCCTGGCCAACACGGTCCTCGACCTGTTCGGGGTCGAGGAGATCGCCTGGCTCTTCCGCCCCGACCCGCCGTGGTTCTGGCTCGTCATCGTCTCGCTGCGCCTGTGGATCCAGGTCGGCTTCTACATGATCCTGTTCATCGCCGCGCTGCAGCAGATCCCGCAGCACCTCTACGAGGCCGCCTATGTGGACGGCGCGAAGCCCGGGCCCCAGACGTTCTGGCACATCACGCTCCCGCAACTGCGAGCCACGTCCGTCGCGGTGCTCATGCTCATCCTCATCGCCGCCTACCAGGCGTTCGACGAGTTCCTGCTCCTGGTCGGCACCATGCCCTCCGCCCGACCGCCGCTGGTGTACCTGTACCAGACCTCGCTGGGCATGCAGCAGGAGCTGGGCACCGGGTCGGCCGGCGCGCTCATCCTGGCGCTCCTCATCGCGATCGTCACCCTCCTGCAGGGCAAGTTCCTCGGCTTCGGCAACTCGGAAGATCGGTGAGCCATGACCACTGAGACCAAGCGACCCGCCCCGGTCGGCCGCAGGCGCGGCCCCAGCTCCGGCGGCACGGTCAACTTCCTGGCGCTCAGCGTCCTCGCGGTGCTGTTCCTCATCCCCTTCTACCTGATCCTGCGGAACGCGCTCTCGACCGACGCCGAGATCACCGCGCCCGGCTGGATGTGGTTCCCCGTCGCGCCGGCCTGGGAGAACATCGAGAAGCTCTTCACCGACCCGTCGGTGCCGATGGCCCGCGCGCTGCTGAACTCGGCGCTCGTGGCGATCCTGACGACGCTCGGCACCCTGTTCCTGTGCGCCACCGCCGGATACGGGCTCGCCCGCATCCCCTACCGCCACGCGAACAAGGTCTTCTACATCGTCCTGGCCACGCTCATGATCCCCGGCGCGATCACGTTCGTACCCAGCTTCGTGATGGTCTCCAGTCTCGGCTGGATTTCCGACCTGCGGGGCCTGGTCATCCCGACGCTGTTCAACGGGTTCGTGGCGTTCCTGTGCCGCCAGTACTTCCTGAGCTTCCCCCGGGAGCTCGAGGAGGCGGCGCGCGTCGACGGCCTCGGCTACTGGGGCTCGTTCTGGCGCATCGTGATCCCCAACTCCGGGAACTTCCTGGCGGCGATCGCGGTCATCACCTTCGTGGGCTCCTGGAACTCGTTCCTGTGGCCCTTGGTGATCGGGCGCTCGCCGGACTCGTGGACGGTGCAGGTGGCGTTGTCGACGTTCCTCACCGCGCAGACTGTGAGCCTCTCGCAGCTGTTCCTCGCGGCACTGGTCGCAATGCTGCCATTGCTGTTCGTCTTCTTGTTCCTGCAGCGATTCCTGGTCCAAGGAGTTGCGCAAACCGGGCTAAAGGGCTGATAGCGAGGGTCGCCCTAGTTCCTAACACGACAATTGCAAATGATAATGTGAGCTGCACTTCGGTCAGCGAGCCCAACCGGCTGCGGGTCCCGCCCGCAGCCGTGCGCTTTGACCGTGCCCGTCCCCTTTGTACAAGGAGTCATCCCCAGTGGAAGAACTGAAGATCCGGTCCCCGTTCGGCGTGTGGATCCTGACGCTCGTCACCTTCGGCATCTACGGCCTGTTCTGGTACGCCAAGACCGCCACCCAGATCAAGGCCGTCAACCCGAACAACCCCGGGAACGTCAGCGGCTCGAGCCTCGTGGTGTGGATGCTGTTCGGCTTCATCACCCTCTACATCGTGCCCATCATCAACTGGTTCAAGCTGTGCGCCTCGATCAAGGCCGAGCAGCAGGCCGCCGGTCTGGCCCCGACCTTCAACACCGGCGTGGCCACCCTGCTCTGCTTCGTCGCCGGCACCAACCTCTGCTACATCCAGGCCCAGCAGAACCTCGTGGTGAACGCCGTCAAGGCCCGTCAGGGCGTCCCCGCCTAAGGCGCCCTCCCGTCGTTGCACACGCGGAGGCGAAGCCCCCGGCCGCATGCGGCCGGGGGCTTCGTGGTGCGTGACGCGTGATATGCCACTGCGCCGCCGCAGCACCGCCCCGGACCGCCCCCGACCGGCTAACCTTGCCGCTGTGGATCTGACCGAATACGTGCCCGTCGTCCCCGACTTCCCCGAACCGGGGGTCGGCTTCCGCGACATCACGCCGCTGCTCGCCGCTCCCGAGGCCTTCCGCGCCTCGGTCGACCGGCTCCTTGAAGCCTGCGCGGCGCACCCGTACGACGCGATCGCCGCGTTCGACGCCCGCGGGTTCCTCTGGGCCGCCCCGCTCGCCGACCGCACCGGCAGCCCCCTCATCCCGATCCGCAAGGCCGGGAAGCTCCCGCGCGAGGCCGCGGTCGAGTCCTACCGCGGCGAGTACGCCGAAGTCCGCGTCGAGATGCACGCCGACTCGATCGGCGACGGCGACCGCGTCCTCCTCGTCGACGACGTCATCGCCACCGGCGAGTCCATGGCCGCCGGCATCCGCCTCGTCGAGGGCCTCGGCGGCACCGTCGCCGCCTGCGCCGCCCTCCTCGAGATCGCCTCCCTCTCGGGCCGCGACCGCCTCGACGGCTACCCGATCATCTCGCTCCTCGGCAAACTCTGAGCCCGCCGAGCGGCATCGACCGATGGCGCGTGACATGTCACATGTCACGCGCCATCGGTCTATGCGAAAGACCCGCTCAGCCGGTGAGCTTCGCCAGGTTCGCCGGGTCCGCCAGCGCCGACCCCATGCCGATGACCGAGGCCCCGGCCTTGATGTAAGTGTCGATCTCGTCCGGTCCCACACCGCCGGTCGCCACGAACTTCATCTCCGGGAACGGCCCGTGCATGGCCTTGAACCAGTCCGGTCCGAGGGTCGAGGCCGGGAACACCTTCACCCAGGTGCACCCCAGGTCCCGCGCCAGCCCGACCTCGCTCGCCGTCGCCACGCCCGGCAGGTGCGGCAGCCCGGCCGCGTGCGAGGCCTCGAGCACCGCCGGGTTCAGGCCCGGCGCGATCGTGTAGGCCGCGCCCGCCTCGGCCGCCCGCTCCACGTGCCCGGCCGAGACGACCGTGCCCGCGCCGACCAGGCGCCCGCTCGGCGCCGCGGACTTCACCGCCGCGGCCAGCGCCTCCTCCTGCCCGGGCTTGCCGATCGGGACCTCGACCAGGTCGAACCCGGCCTCCCACACCCGCTCCGAGAGCGCCACGGTCTCCTCTGCGGGCAGCCCCCGCCAGATCGCCATGACACGCTGCCCGGCGAAGAGGCGGTCGAAGAATTCGCCTTGATCAATGGTCACTGGTCCTCCAGGATGGCTCGGACGGTCTCGGGTGGCGGCGGGGGCGCGAGGTCCCCGACGGTCTGGAGGGCGCCGGCCGCGAGCCGGTGGCCCAGCCGCATCGACGCCTCGACGGAGGCGTCCTGCAAGCGGCCGTAAAGGAATCCGGCGGCGAACGCGTCGCCGGCGCCGACCGGCTCGACCACGTCGACCGGTTCGGCGGGGGAGTACCAGCGCTCGCCGTCAGCGAACGCGGTGACGCCGTTCCCGCCGTCCTTGACGACGAGCACGCCCGCGCCCGGCACGAGCTCGCGCACGTCCTCGGCGGTGTCGGCGCCCCAGAGGGTCTGGGCTTCGTCGAGCCCGACGAACGCGATGTCGGCCGCGTCGGCGAGCCGCCCCAGCGCCGGCCCGGCCTCGCTCACGGGCCACAGCGCGGGCCGGTAGTTGACGTCGAAGCTCACCGTCGCCGGGGCGAGCGCCCGCTCGACCATGAGTTCGTCGATGAGCGCGGCGCAGGACTCGGAGAGGACCGGGGTGATCCCGGAGAGGTGCAGCAGGCGCGGGGGCGCGACGCCGTCCAGGTGACCGGGCCCCATCGTCGAGGCCGCCGAGCCTCGCCGGTAGTAGTGGACGCGGGTGCCTTGCGGCCCAGGGTCTTTGAAGTAGACGCCAGTGGGCCGCGACGCGTCGGTCCGGACGTGTCGGCAGTCGACCCCGGCCTCGTCGAGGACGTCGCGGACGCGCTGGCCGAGCGGGTCGTCGCCGACCTTGCCGCACCAGGCGGCGCGGGCCCCGAGCCGGGCGAGCGCGACGGCGACGTTCGATTCGGCTCCCGCGACTCCCATGTGCAGGTCGACGGCGCCGCGGAGGGGTTCGGCGGCCGCGGGGGCGAGGACGATCATCGATTCGCCCAGGCACAGGACGTCCATGTGGCTCCGTTCGTGTCCGCGCTCGCGCGTGTGGGGGTCGGCAAGAGACCGCTTCAGCCTACCGACTGGAAAACGCATTCTCAAAGCGGCGGTCACCGCTTGCCGCTCGTGTGCCCGCGCGTCGGCTCCCATTGCGGACCCGCCCCCTCGCGTAGACTTGTGACACAGGCCTCTCACCTTGGAGCCGGACATGACCGACCTGCGTCTGGTGAAGCTCTTCGCGTGGACGATCGGCGTGCTGATCCTGCTGTGGATGCTCACCGAATGCCTCGGCGGCGCGAACGAGATCGACCCCGGCTACCAGGACCTCGAGCGCGACGACCAGCAGTACGCCGCCGACTGCGAGAACGCGTGGAAGGCCCTCGACCTGGCCGCGGGCGCGGACGGCGACAGCGTCGACGGCGTCGTGGACCAGATCGACGCCCTCGGCACCGAGATCGAGGACCCGAACCTCAAGTCGCTCACCGCGAACTTCGGCCAGCAGATCCAGGCGATCGTCGCCGACGTCCCGGACGGCGACGCCGAAGCCCTCGCCGACGCCCAGGCCGCGTTCCGAGACGACGCCGCCCTCGGTCTCGCGATGCGCTGCCCCCTGCGCTGACCGACCGGCACCGAACCGCGCACCCGGCCTGCGGACACCCGTGCACCGGGCATGCCCGCAACCTGGACACCGGTATTGACAGTGTTCGAAATTACCGCTAACTTCTACACGTTCGAACATCCTTCCGCCCGAAGGATGTCCAGTGGACCTCAATGTGGAGGAACGCGGCACGGCGCGCGAGCGCCCGGCCCGTCGGCACCTCCGCGCGGACTTTGCTCTGGGGTTGACGGGGCGGGACCGCCCGAAGGCGCCCGGGCCGCGTGATCGCGGCCGAGGCGACGACGGACGGTCCCGCCCCGTTCCGCGTCCCGGGGCCTCACCGTCCGTGCAACCGGTCCGATAGGCCGGATCGCGCCGGTGCAAGCGTTCGTCTGCCTTCGCACACCCCCGCCGCCGCGGGGGAGCGGCGAGCTGCGGTTTCACCCGTTCCCGGGCACCGGCCGCGGACCGTGCGTTTGGGTCCGGGGCCGCGCTTGTGGCAAAATGGCACGTCTGCCGTTGACCCGTAGGAGCCTCGTTGCCACCCAGCGAACTGCACGCCACCTTCCTGCCCGACCACGCCTCCCCGGCCGACGGTCGGCTGCTCTTCTTCGGCGGCGCGCACCCCGGGGCCGCGGTGGCCGAGCTCGGGCTCCCCCCTGGCGACACGGTGGACGCCGAGCTCTACCTCGGCGGCGAGCTCCTCGAGGTCGAAGGCGTCGCCATGCCGGTGCGCCCGGTCCTGCCCGCGCTCACGCGCATCGCCTCGCGCCCCGACATCACCGAGTCGGTCGCGGTCTGGGCGCGCATCGCGAACGCGGTCGACGACGACAAGTTCGACGACCTCGACCGCATCGCCGGGGAACTGCCCGCCGAAGGGCACGCCGTCCCGCACTCCGAAGGGCACGTCTGGACCGCGAAGGCCCTCGTGGGCGCGTTCGTCGAGTCGTTCACCGAGCTGCTGCGCTCCGACTCCGGGCTGAACCTGCGGCTCATCACCGCCCAGCACTCCGACCCCGGCGACGTCCGCGTCAACGCCGACCTGCGCAAATACCAGTCGCACGGCATCGCGTGGCTCGAAGCCGCGGCCGAAGGCGGCGCGGGCGTCATCCTCGCCGACGACATGGGCCTGGGCAAGACCCTCCAGTCCATCGGGCTGCTCGTGCGCCGCGCCGGGAACGCCCCGCACCTCGTCGTCTGCCCCACCTCGCTCGTCGGCAACTGGCAGCGCGAGATCACCCGGTTCGCGTCCCAGCTGACCGTGCACCTCCACCACGGCCCGGCCCGCACCAAGGACCGCGCGCCGCTCACCGAGGCCGACGTCGTCGTCACCTCGTACTCGATCGCACTGCGCGACATCAAGCTGCTGCGCCAGATCGCGTTCGACACGATCGTCATCGACGAGGCCCAGGCCATCAAGAACCACCGGTCCCGCACCGCCGGGGCCGTCCGCGACCTCACCGGCCGCGTCCGCGTCGCCCTCACCGGCACGCCCGTGGAGAACCACCTCTCCGAGCTGTGGTCGATCTCCGAGTTCGTCAACCCCGGCCTCCTGGGCGGCCAGACCGACTTCAAGCGCCGCTTCGCCGACCCCATCGAGATCGGCCGCGACCCCGTCTCCGCCGCGACCCTCCGCGCCCGCATCGACCCGGTCGTCCTGCGCCGCATGAAAGAGGACGTCGCCGCCGACCTCCCGCCCAAGATCGAGGCCGTCGTCGCCTGCACCATGACCGACGAGCAGGCCGGACTCTACAAGGAGGCCATCCGCGAGGCATTCGACGAGGGCCTGGGCGACGGCATCACCCGCCGCGGCCGCGTCCTCAAACTGCTGACCCGCCTCAAGCAGATCTGCAACCACCCCGTCCAGTACGTCGGCGAAGGCGACAGCGCCGCCGCCGGGCTCGCCGAACGCTCCGGCAAACTCGACCGGGTCACCGAGATGCTCGCCGAAGTCGTCGACGAAGGCGACAAGACCCTCATCTTCACCCAGTACCGGCAGATGGGCGAGCTCCTCTCGCGCCACCTCCACGCCGAACTCGGCGTCGCCGCGCCGTTCCTGCACGGCGGGCTCGACCAGCCCGCCCGCGACCGGCTCGTCGAGGAGTTCCAGACCGGCGAAGGCCCCGCGATCCTCCTCGTCTCCCTGCGCGCGGGCGGCACCGGCCTCAACCTCACCGGCGCCTCCCACGTCGTCCACTACGACCGCTGGTGGAACCCGGCCGTCGAAGACCAGGCCACTGACCGCGCCCACCGCATCGGCCAGACCCGCACGGTGCACGTCCACAAGCTCGTCACCGCCGGCTCCCTCGAAGAACGCGTCGATGAACTCCTCCAGCGCAAACGCGCCATCGCCGACGCCGTCGTCGGCAACGGCGAGGACTGGCTCGGCGACCTCGACGACTCCCAGCTGCGCAAACTCATCGAACTCGACGACGCCGGAGGCCACCTGTGAGCGACCCGTACGGACGGACCTGGTGGGGCCGCAAATGGTGGCGCGCCCTGGAGACCATCGGCCTGAACTACCCCGACCAGCGCATCGTCAAAGGCCGCGCCCTCGCCGGGCACGGCGCCGTCACCGGCATGTCCATCGACCCCGGCAAGGTCACCGGCCGCGTCACCGACACCAACGGCACCTTCGAGACCGAGATCCGGATCCCCGTCTACAACGCCTCCGCGTGGGCCGCCGGGATGACCGCGCTGTCGCTCTCACCCTCGTGCGTCGCCGGGCTCCTCGCCGGACGCCTGCCCAAACGCATCGACGACGTCCTCGCCGAGACCGGCATGCGCCTGCTGCCCAAGAAATTCGTCACCGAGGACCACAACCGCATCACCGCCGACTGCCCCTGCGCCGACAACCGCGAAGTCTGCGCGCACATCATGGCGCTCGCCCTCGTCAGCGCCGCCAAGATGGACGACGACCCCTGGCTCGTCCTCCTCCTGCGCGGCGGCCCCACCCGCGACCTCGCCGGCCGCCTCCGCGCCGCCCGCGTCGCCAGCATGGACGCCGCCCAACCCGTCTTAGCCGAACACGCCGAAGCCGGGCCGCGTTTCACGGCCCGGCTTCGTTCACGGCAAGTCAGCTGCCGGCGAGTTCGAACCGCTCGGCGATCCAGATGTCGAGCTGCGCCAGATCGGTGCAGGACTCGATCGACTCGCGCCGTTCCTCGCTCACCGGACCCTCTGCTCCAAGCATCATGATCAGCGTTGCCCGGGCATGCTTGAGCGCACCCTTGTCGAGGAGCTTCTCGGTGTACTTGGAGTGGAAGAGACGGTCTTCGGTCTTCATCAGTGCCTCCAGCAATGTCGCAGGCTCCTTGGCCAAGGTGTTGAGCAGGAACCTCACGTAGTCAGCTGCACGTCCTGGCTCGATGGTACCGAGCCACCGGTCGAGCGTTCGAGACGAACAGTTCGGTCGGTGCGGCCTTCGGCTGCCGCCGCATGACCGCTGCGGCGACAGCCGCGGCCGCATTCGGCGGCCGCTCGTCGGAGCCGAGGTCCGGCATGTTCCCCGGGCCGACCGTCGCGACGGCGACCGCACTGCCCGGACCCATGCGGATCCCGCGGCGAAACCTCCTGGCGAGCGAGTCGGTGCGGCAGAGCATGAGCAGCACCACCGGGATGCGGTGATCCTCGAATGCACGGGTCATGTAGCCGGGCGACCGGAAGTACTAGTCCTCGCACCACTCGTTCTGCACTTCGCAGACGACCAGCAGGCCCTTCCGGTCGGCGAACCCGAGGCGGACGACACCGTCCGCGCGTCGCTCCGTCGGTCCGGCGGACCCTACCGCGCCCGAGCGCGTCTCAGCGGAAACGCACGTCGCGCCGCGCGGCCCGCCCGCGAGCCCGAGCATCCACGGCACCGACGCCGGTTCGTCCTGGATCAGTTTCACGAGGATCTCGTGGAACTCTCCTGGCATTGACTCCTCTTTCCATGTCGAGCGATTCACCCGAAGGAACGAGGGACGAACCGGACGGACACGGCAATGTCAGACAGGCGAGATGGGCCGAGAACGCAACTGCGTCAAGCCAAGACGACCGACAGGCCCGAACCGTTGGCGGACACCGTCACCGACCGCATGTCGGCGATGCGCGGCAGCCCGTCCGCAACCTCGCCCTCATAGCCGCCCACGACCACCGTCGCCGCACCGGCGGCCTTCGCCGACGCCAGACCCGCCGGAGCGTCCTCGAACACCACCGCCTCCGACGCGTCGAACCCCAACGCCTTCGCCGCCAGCATGTACGGCTGCGGATGCGGCTTGCCCCTCGTCACGTCATCCGCCGCCACCAGTATCTTCGGCAGCGGAATGCCCACTGCCGCCAGCCGCCGCAGCGTCAGCGCCCGCGTCGCCGACGTCACCACCGCCCACCGGTCCCGGTCCAGCCCCCGCAGCAGCGCCGCCGACCCCGGCACCTCGCTGATCCCGTCCGTCCGGTCGATCTCCTCCGCCTCGATCCGGTCGGTCTCCGCCACCACGTCCACACCATGCGGCGCGAACTCCGCCACCACCTCGATCGTCGGCCGCCCGTGCGCCACCGCCAAGATCGCCGACGCCTCCAGACCGTGCCGGGCCGCGAACCGCCCCCACGCCCGCTCCACCGAAGCCGTCGAATCGACCAGCGTCCCGTCCATGTCGAACAGCAGCACCGAACCCGTCAGCACCGAATCGCCCATGCGTACCTCCTCGCGTCAGGACCGTCACGCTACCAACGGAACATGACGGCCACGCTAACTCTCACGAAGGATTCGAACACCGCCCTCGTGAGCCCCCGCCGCGCCGATAACGGTTGCGCGAAACCCCACGGCCCCTTACCGTCGACACCGTGCCAGCGCTCATCCTCCCCACCGCCCGCCTCGGGCGCTCCTTCGCCGCGGCCCTCCGCGAATTCCAGACCGAAGGCCGCGGCGGACCCGACGACCGCTCCCTCCTCGGCAACCTCCTCCGCGACGCCGGCCCGCCCGACGGCACCGACGCATGGATCGAACGCGTCCTCGACTTCGAACGCCGCCTCACCACCGACCCGCCCGGCGACTTCGTCCCCGCCACCACCTACTGGTGGACCGACGCCGACACCTACCTGGGCCGCATCAACCTCCGCCACCGCCTCAACGACGACCTCCGCGAGATCGGCGGCCACATCGGATACGACATCCGCCCCACCGCCCGCCGCCGCGGCCACGCCACCGCCATGCTCGCCGCCGTCCTGCCCCGCGCCGCCGCCCTCGGCATCACCGAAGCCCTCATCACCTGCGACACCGACAACACCGCCTCCCGCAAGGTCATCGAAGCCAACGGCGGGGTACTCGAAGACGAACGCGGCGGCAAACTCAGGTTCCGGGTGCCCACCGCGGCATAGCAACGCAAGCTGACACAGGTTGGGGGACATGGTGGGACTCAAACGCGTCGACTACGACCGCACACAGCACGCCGGATACGCCAAGGGCCGCAGGCTCCTCCCCGCGAGCCGCCGCACCTGGCTCCGGGCCTTCCGCGCGCACGCCGGCGACCGCCGCATCGGCACGATCGTCGACGTCGGCTCCGGCACCGGACGGTTCACTCCCGCGCTGGCCGACGAGTTCGGGGCCGACGTCATCGGCGTCGAACCCTCGGCCCGGATGCGGGAGGTCGCCCACGTCGAGTCCTCGCACCCGCTGGTCACGTACGTGCCAGGGCACGCCGCGGACCTGCCGCTCGACGACGCGAGCGCCGACCTGGCGCTCATGTTCCTCGTCTGGCACCATGTGCCCGACCGGCCCGCGGCCGCGCGGGAGCTGGCGCGGGTCCTCAAACCCGGCGCGCGACTGCTCATGGCGACCACCCTCTCCGACCGGCTGAAAGACCTGCTGCTCTACCGGTACTTCCCGCGCACCCGCGACATCGACGCCGAAGTGTTCCCCACGCTGGAGGAGACCTTGGGCGTCTTCGCCGACGCCGGATTCGCGCACGCCGGGCTCACCGAGGTCCACCACCGGTCGGCCGACAGCCTCACCGAGTACGCCGGGCGGCAGCGCATGCGGGCGCTGTCGGTCTACGAGCACCTGACCGACGAGGAGTACCGGGACGGGCTCGCGGCCCTCGAAGACGACGCGGCCGACGAGACCGTCCCGCGCCCGGTCGAATCCGAATGCGACCTGCTCGCCTTCACCCGCCGCTGAGGCGCGCGGTCCCGCCGCGCCGGCGGTGCCATGTCATATGGCACCGCCGGTCACGACCGTTCGGATTCAGGCGGTGCCGCGCGCCATGTGACGCGCCACCGCGCGATCAGGGCTCCGAACGGCCCAGCTTCGGCACACGACACATGACATGTGACATACCACTGCGGTGAGGACGCTGACCCGTACCAGCGGGCCCGCATTCGCGCCACATGACATGTGACATGCCACCGGCGACCGGCGACCGGCGACCGGCACGCCCGCCCTGCCCCTAGTGGCCGTCGGGGGCGACGAGGCCGGTGTTGTACGCGAAGATGACCGCCTGCACCCGGTCTCGGGCGCCGATCTTGGCGAGGATGCGGCCCACGTGGGTCTTCACCGTCGACTCGGCGAGATGGAACCGCTCGGCGATCTCGGTGTTGTTCCAGCCGCGACCGATCGCCGTCAGGACCTCCCGCTCCCGCTCGGTCAGCACCTCGAGCCGCTCGGCCGAGGCCGACGGCTCGTCTTCGCCCTCAACGGGGAACTGGTCGGCGAAACGGTCGAGCAGCCGCCGCGTCAGCTTCGGCGCGACCACGGCGTCCCCGGCCGCGACCACGCGGATGCCCGCGAGGAGCTCCTCCGGCTGGGCGTCCTTCACCAGGAACCCGCTGGCGCCCGCCCGCAGCGCCGCATACGCGTACTCGTCCAGATCGAACGTGGTCAGCACCAGCACCCGGCTGCGACCGCCCGCCGCGATGATCCGCCGCGTCGCCTCGATCCCGTCCACGCCCGGCATGCGCACGTCCATGAGCACCACGTCGGGGCCCAGCTCGGTCGCCCGCCGCACCGCGTCGGCACCGTTGTCCGCCTCCCCGAGCACCACCAGATCCGGCTGGCTCTCCACCAGCATCCGGAACCCCATGCGCTGCAACGGGTGGTCGTCCACGATCAGCAACGTGGTCACCGGCGCTCCTCTCCGTCCCGGGGCAGCCACAAGGCGACCCGCCAACCGCCGAGCGCTTCAGGCCCGGCCACCATCGTGCCGCCGAACGCCGCCGCACGCTCCGACAAGCCTGCCAGACCACGGGCCGTGCCGGCCTCGTCCACCCGGTTCCCCGTGTTGTGCACCGTCACGGCGAGCCCGGCGTCACGGTACTCCAGGGACACCTTGGCCCGCTTGACACCGCGCGCGTGCTTGAACACGTTCGTCAGCGACTCCTGCACCGTCCGGTACACCGCCAGCTGCTGGTTCTCCGACAGCGCCAGCGGCTCGCCCGTCACCGTCACCGTCACCGGCAGCCCCGCCTCCCGGACCCGCTCGATGAGCGCGTCCAGATCGGCCAGTCCCGGCTGCGGCGCCAGCTCCAGCTCCTCGCCCTCCTCGGCCTTCAGCACCGACAGCACCCGCCGCAGCTCCGCCAGCGCCTCCCGGCTCGTGCGCCCGATCGCCTCCAGCGCCTCCTTCGCCTTCTCCGGCTTGGCGGTCGCCGCGTACGCCCCGCCGTCGGCGAGCGCGTTGATCACCGCCAGGTTGTGCCCGATGATGTCGTGCATCTCCCGCGCGATCCGGTTGCGCTCCACGGCTACCGCCTGATGCGCCGCCTGGTCCCGCTCCGAGTGCTGGAACTCCCGGCGCGTGCGCATCAGCATGCCGATCGTCACGATGAACCCGAAGTAGATCGCCGTCGGCGCGAAGAACCCGAGAAACCCCAGCACCGACAGGCCTTCGTTGACCAGCCCGTCGACCAGCGACGGCAGCAGCGAGACGAGCGCAGCCCACCACACCAGCTTGAGCGGGCGCCGCACCACCAGGTTGTAGAGCACCACCGTGTAAGACAGCGCCGCAGCGCCGGCCACGAAACCCGCGTTCTCGTTGCTCGTGTACCCCAGCGGGATCATGATCCCCGTCGGCACGCACTGGCTCACCAGCACTGAGAACGGATACCGGCGCCGCCAGATCGTCGGCACCAGGAACATCGCCACGAGCATGAGCTGCAGCAGCGGACGCTCCGGCTTGAACTCGCCGGCCGCCGCCGCCAGCACTCCGATGCAGGAGGGGAAGACGAACAGGAAGATCGGGAAGAGATTCCAAAGCAGCGGATGCCGGGAGTCGAACTCCAGCATCCGCTGCCACATCCCGCGCTTGCGGGGAACCGTAACGGCCTCGGCCACGGGTACATGCTCACACGTCGCGACGCTTGAGCAGCACGCCCGCCAGCCCGTACGTGACGACGAGCCAGACGCCCATCCACAGCCAGGACTCGCCCACGGACAGGGTCGCCCCGGCCGGGTCGACCATGAGCAGCGTGTTCGGCACGTTGCCGGGCGCGTACGGGGTCACGTCGGTCACCCAGTTCCACGGCAGCAGCGTCGCCAGTTGCGGCAGGATCATGATCACGCCGATGTAGAACCCGATCGAACCGGCCGAGTTGCGCAGGATCGCGCCGATGCCCAGGGCCAGCAGCGCCAGGTACACGATCATCGCCGTGTAGCCGAGCAGCGCCCGCAGTACCCCGTCGTCCGAGAGCGAGACACCGCCCAGGCCCGTGCCCGAGAAGATCGCCTGCGTCATGAAGAACGTCAGGAACACCATGGCGCCGAACAGGACCGCGACCACGGCCCCGTACACGGCGGCCTTCGCCCACAGCACCGAAAGCCGCTTCGGCGCCGCCGACATCGTCGAGCGGATCGACCCGGTCGAGTACTCGCCGGTCACCGTCAGGATGCCCAGCACGGCGACGAACACCGACGCGAGCGCGATGCCCGCCATCGAGAAGTCGATCGCGGAGGCCGCGCCGCCGATCGCCTGGTCGTCCGGGACGCTGGACGCGATGATCGCGCCCAGGCCCGCGCTGAACACGACCGCGCACAGCAGCACGATCCAGGTCGAGCGCAGCGACCACAGCTTCGTCCACTCCGAACGGAGCAGGCCCGCCGCGGAGAGCTGGTATTGCGTCGGCGGCGTGTAGGCCGCGGGGCGGTCGGTCATCACAGCGGCGGTCATCGGTTCGCCCCTTCGGTGGTCTGGCGGTACTCGACCGCGTCGGCGGTCAACTGCATGAACGCGTCCTCAAGGGACCCGCGGTCGGTGCGCAGCTCGTGCAGCACCAGTCCGTGCGCGGCCGCGGTCTGACCGACCACGGCGGCCTCGGTACCCGTCACCTCGAGGACTCCGCGCTCGGGGCTCGCAACGCTGATGCCGGGCCCGGCCAGGTGCTCGGCGAGCCGTGCGGCGTCGGGAGAGACGACGCGCACGCGCGCCTGCCCGTTCCCCGACACGAAGGCGTCCACTGTGGTGTCGGCCAGGAGCCTGCCCTGCCCGATCACGACGAGGTGCTCGGCGGTCTGGGCCAGCTCGCTCATCAGGTGCGAGGACAGGAACACCGTGCGCCCTTCGGCCGCGAGGCCCTTGAGCAGCAGGCGGATCCACTTCACACCGTCGGGGTCGAGGCCGTTCACCGGCTCGTCCAGGATCAGCACGGCCGGGTCGCCCAGGAGCGCCACGGCGATGCCGAGGCGCTGGCCCATGCCGAGGCTGAAGCCGCCGACGCGTTTGCCGGCGACCTCGTGGAGGCCGACGAGGTCGATGACCTCGGTGACGCGGCGCTTGGGGATGCCGTGGGTGCGGGCGAGGGCCAGGAGGTGCTTGTAGGCGCTGCGGCCGGCGTGGACGGACTTGGCCTCGAGGAGCGCGCCGACCTCGGTGAGGGGCGAGCGGAACTCGGAGTAGTGCTTGCCGTTGACGCGGGCGAGGCCGCTGGTGGGCGTGTCCAGGCCGACGATGGCGCGCATCGTGGTGGACTTCCCGGCGCCGTTGGGGCCGAGGAAGCCGGTGACGACGCCGGGTTTGACGGTGAACGTCAGATCGTCCACGGCCGTCTTCTTGCCGTAGCGCTTCGTCAAGTGCTCGATCTCGATCATGTCCCGAACGCTACGGCGCGGGCGGCGGTGCTTCATCCGTTTCGAGAGCGAACTTCAGGGACGCGAGTGGTACCCGGGTACTACTACTTCGAGCCGGTGCGCGGCAAGGGGACTGGGTCGAATCGGACAAGTAGTGCGTGACGCGTCATATATTACCCGTATCGAAGACCCCCTGGGAACACCCTGGCATACGGGTCCGACACCGGCGGTCGCTGCAATCGGGGCGGAGCGGCGGGGGCCGGTCGCTCATTTCGCTTCGGAGTAGCTGTCGACCACCTTGGGGCGCAGCGGGATGCGGACGGGCAGGTCGCCGAAGAGGGTCGTGGTGGCGGCCGCCGCGGCCTGTTCGATGACCTCGCCGACCGCAGCGGCGTGTTCGGCGGGGCAGTGGACCACGACCTCGTCGTGGAGGAAGAACACGAGTTCGCCGAGGCGGCGCTCGTGGAGTTCGCGGCGCAGCAGCGCCAGCAGGACCAGGGCCCATTCGGCGGCGGTGCCCTGGACGATGAAGTTGCGGGTGAAGCGGCCGCGGCCCGTCGCGGCCTTGGTGCCGTCCTCGGAGTTGAGGGTCTGCCACCAGCGTTCGCCCGGGGCGGGCACGGTGCGGCCGAGCCAGGTGCGGACGAGCCCGCCCTTCTCGCCGATGCGGGCGGCCGACTCGACCCGGTGGAACGCGGCGGGGAAGCGGTCGCGCATGAGCTGCACCAGCTGCGCCGCGTCACCGGCGGTCCCGCCGTACATCGCGGAGATGAGCGCGATCTTGGCCTTCGAACGCTCGCCTCCCAGACGCGGCGCGAGCTCGGTGTACAGGTCGTCGGCGGCCGTGGCGGCGATCATCGCCTGGTCGCCGCTGATGGCGGCGAGGAGCCGCGGTTCGAGCTGCGCGGCGTCGGCCGCGACGAGCTTCCACCCCGGCTCGGCCCGGATCGCCTCGCGCACGGCGTGGGGGAGCTGCAGCGCTCCGCCGCCGTCGGTGCCCCAGCGCCCGGTGTCGGCCCCGCCGACCATGTACACGGGCCGGAAGCGGCCCCGGTCGGCGAGCGCCGGATCCGCCGCGGCCCCCGGCGTGCCCGTCGCGGTGACCCAGGCGTCGGCCCAGTTCCAGCCGAACGCCGTCCACACGCGGGCGTGCTCGCGGTAGACCTTGAGCGCTTCGACGGCGGGGTGCTCGACCGAGGCGAGCTCCCAGGAGTGCGTGGTCTTCACCTCGAGCCCGGCCGCGTGGAAGGCGGCGAGGACCTGCTTGGTCGAGTCGGGGTTGAGGTGGTGCCCGAACGCCTCGACCACCTTGTCGGCCAACGCCTGGAGCTTGCGCGGCCGCATGCCCTTGGTGGGGCGCGGCCCGAGCAGGTCGCGCAGGAGCCGGTCGTGCACGGAGCGGTCGAACGGCACGCCGGTGCGGCCCATCTCGGCGGCCACCAGGGCCCCGGCGGACTCGGCGGCGAGCAGCGTGCCCAGGCCCGGGATGCCGGCCGCGGCGGTGCGCCGCCGCTGGTCGAGCCAGGTCGCCTGGAGCTTGACCAGGAGCGCGGGGCCGTCGACCGGTTCGGGCTCGCGCTCGAAGAGCGTCCCCGCATCGGGGTCGGACTCGGCGGCGACCTTCGGGGGCTCGCGGCCTTCGACGCGGGAGAGTATGCGCTCGGCGAGCCGCAGGTCGCGGCAGCGGTCGAGGCGGGCCCCGGCCTCCAGCAGCGGCGGGTAGTCGCGGGCGGCGTCGGCCAGGACCCAGCGCGGTCCTTCGGGAGCGCCCTGCGGGAGCGGCCGCCCCTCGTCGTCCTCGGCGACGGGCACCGCAGCCTGCGCGGCACCGCCGCGGGCATCGGCCTCGAGCGCGGTCACCGCGGCCGCGAGGTCGCGGTGGTAGGCGACGGCGCCGCCGGGGAGGGGCATGGTCCACCCTTCCCCGCCGCGACCGTGCACGAGTGCGACCTCCACGCAGCCATTGGAGCACAGGCCCCCGACATTCCCACCCGCTCAGACTGGACTGTAGACATACTTTCCCGGAGTCGCGGGTAACCGGTCCGCATGGCACTCATTTTGTGGATCCTCGCGGTCCTTCTCGTCATTTACGGCATCGTCATGATCTTCCGGGGTCAGGTGCTGCTGGGCATCGTCGTGATCATCGTCGGCCTGCTGGTCGGCCCGGGCGGGGTGAGCCTCTTCACGTAGCGCGGCCGCTTCCGGCCGCGCGCACACGTGCGGCCGGAAGCGGCCTTGCCCGCCGTTCCGCGACCCTGGTCGAAGAAAGCTCATATTCTGGGCACATGGCTATGCCTCCGAACACCGGCGGCCCGCCGCAGGGCCCCGATCCTCAGCGTCCGGAGGGCCACGACACCGGGCAACCGGGCGGCCCTGGCCCTCAACCGCAACCTGACGGCCCGAGCCCGCAGGTCCCGCCAGGGGCGGGCCCGCCGCAGCCGGGCCCTCCGGCGTCCCCGTACACGCCGAGCGGAACCTGGCCCAGCGGGCCGCAACCGCCCGGCGGCTCCGAGCCCAGCGGGCCGCCGCCCTCCAGCGGCGGTTACCCGCCCGCAGGCCCGCCGCCCACCGGCGGCTACACGTACCAGTGGGCCCCGCAAGGGCCGCCGCCGAAACCCCATCGCACCGGACTCATCATCGGCGTCATCGCCGCCGCCGCGGTGCTCGTCCTCGGCGGCCTCGCGCTCATCGCGTTCAACCTCACCCGCGACCAAGACGACCAATCCGCGTCCGAGTCGCAGTCAGAATCCGAGGACTCCGAAGCGCGCCCCGACGTCGAAGGCGAGGAAGAGCCGGGCATCGCCGGAGCGGTAGGCGCCTGTCTCCCCTTCGAGCCGGTCCTCATCGGCGTCACCATCGACCTCACCACCTCCTGCGACAGCGCAGCGGCATTCTGGGAGGTCACCGCCGCCAGCGACACGGTCGACGCGACCGCGAACGCCGAGGGCGCCATCTCGGACCCGCAGACCGTGTACGACGTCTGCGGCCCCGAGCACGCCCGGTTCGACCCCGGCGAGCGCTGGAAGGACTTCTACTTCACCTACGAGGACGCCACCAGGTCCGTAGCCGAGTTCTACTGCGTCGAGGCCATCGGCAATCCCGACGAGCTCGGCCGGCTCCCGGTGACGCCCGACACCGGCGACTGCTTCGACGACAGCGATCGCTGGTGGACCGTGCCCTGCGGCGACGCGGGCGCCCTGTACACCGTGGTCGACACCGTCCAGGTGGACCCGCCCGCCGAAATGACGGTCGACGAGGCCGACGCCGCCTCGGCCCCGTGCTCCGGCGGCGCCTACCTCTGGCAGATCACCGACATCGAAGGCCGGACCACCGCGATCCTCTGCGGGGACTACCTGTAGGGGCCGGCCTCAGGCGGACTCCCGCACCACCAGTTCGGTCGGGAGGATCTGCAGCGGAGCGACCTCATGGCCGTCCAGGAGCCGCAGCATGGCCCGCGCCATGCTGCGGCCGATCTCCGCGATCGGCTGCCGCACCGTCGTCAGCGGCGGATCGCAGTACGTCGCCAGCGCGATGTCGTCGAACCCGACCACCGCCACGTCCTCGGGCACTCGCCGCCCCGCCTCCCGCAGTGCCTGCAGCGCGCCGTGCGCCATCAGGTCCGAGGCCACGAACACCGCGTCGAGGTCCGGCTCGTCCGCCAGCAGCTGCCGCATCCCCGCATGCCCCGACTCCGCCGTGAAATCCCCGACCGCGACGATCGCGCGCCGGTCCGCGGCGGCCAGCGCCTCCCGGTACCCGTCCAGGCGCTCCCGGCCCGCCACCATGTCCTGCGGGCCCGCGACGGTGGCGATCCGCCTGCGCCCCTTCGCGATCAGGAACTCGATCGCCGCCTTCACTCCGCCGATGTGGTCGACGTCGATGCAGGGGGCGTCCACATGCGGCAGTCCGTTGCACACGACCGGCACGCCCCGGCGCAGCATCAGCTCCGGCAGCAGGTCCGCGTCGTGCAGCGACGCGAACATGACGCCGTCGACGTGCCCGCCCACCGCGTACCGCTCCGCCCGCGACCGCGCCTCCGCCGAACCCGTGGTCAGCAGTACCAGCAGCTTCCCGGCCGCGTCGAGCTCCCCGGCCACGCCCCGGATGACGCTCGGGAAGAACTGGTCGTCCGAGAAGACCCGGTTCGGCGACTCCGGCAGGATCAGCGCCACCGAATCGGTCCGGTGCGTCACGAGCGACCGCGCGGCCGCGTGCGGCACGTACCCGAGCTCGGCCGCCGCCGCCTCCACTGCCCGCCGCAGGTCCTCGGCGACCGTCGTCTGCCCGTTGACGACCCGCGAGACGGTCGCGCGCGACACGCCCGCCCGCTCCGCGACCTCCTCCAAGGTGGGGCGGCCGGCGCGGGGAGTCCGCACCGCCCCGCCGCCGGGCACCGCTTCCGCTCGCCGCATGCGTTCCGCCTCCGTACCTCTCAGCCCTTGACCGCGCCCTGCATGATCCCGCTGATCATGTACTTGCCCAAGAGCGCGAACACCGCCAGCAGAGGAAGCGTAGCCAGCATGGTCCCGGTCAGCACCAACGACTGGTCCGTCACGTACCCGCCGCTGAGTGTCGACAGCGCCACCTGCACCGTCTGCCGCTCCGGGCTCGAGAGCACGATCAACGGCCAGAAGTAGTCGTTCCACGAGGTCAGAAACGTCAGCACGCCCAGCACCACGGCCGCGGGACGCGCCGCCGGCATCACGATCTGCCAGAAGATCCGGAACGTCGACGCCCCGTCCATCCGCGCCGACTCGATGAGCGAACCGGGCAGGGCGCCGCGCAGGTACTGCGTCATGAAGAACACCCCGAACGCGCTCACCAGGCCCGGCGCGATCACCGCCCACAGCGTGTCGGTCCACTCCAGTTCGATCATGAGCATGAACAGCGGGATCACCCCGAGCTGCACCGGCACCATCATCGTCGCCACCACCGTCACCAGCAGCACCTTGGCGCCCTTGAACTCCAGCTTCGCGAACGCGAACCCCGCGAGGGTCGAGAAGAACACCACCGACGCGGTCACCGAGGCGCTCACGACCACTGAATTCCACAGCGCCGTCCCGAACGGCACCGTCGCGAAGACCCGCTCCACGTTCTCGACGAGGTTCGCCCCCGGCAGCACCGGCGGCGGGACCTGCGCGAGCGCCGAGTTGTCGCGCGAGGCGACCACGAAGCTGTAGTAGAGCGGAAAGCCCGAGAAGAACAGCACCGCGACCAGGGTCAGGTACACGAGCCGGCCGGGCTGCTCGCGCAGCGCCCGCATCCGGGACCGTGCCCGTTGGGTCGGCCGGCCCGGCAAGGTGCGGCCGACCCAACGGGGGACTGCGGCGCCGGAGGGCGGCGCGGGCGGGGAGGCGAGGTCGGGGCGGGTCATGAATCGCTCCTGATGCGGCGGATGAACAGGTAGTTGAGGAGGGCGACGATGACGATGACGAGGAACATCGTCCAGGCGACCGCGGAGGCGTAGCCGAAGGCGAAGCCGCGGTTGAAGCCGTGCTCGTAGAGGTAGAGGGTGAGCGTCTGGAACTGGCGGGAGGCGCCGCCGGTGACGCCGTTGGGCCCGCCGCCGCCGAACAGCTGCGGTTCGGCGAAGATCTGGAGCCCGTAGATGGTCGAGACGATCACGGTGAACACGATGGTGGGGCGGATCATCGGGACGGTGACGTGGAACAGCTGCTGCATGCGCGACGCGCCGTCGAGGTGCGCGGCCTCGTAGACGTCGCGCGGGACGGCCTGCATGGCGGCCAGGAAGATGAGGGCGTTGTAGCCGGTCCACTTCCACGCCACCATGACCGCGATGGCGATATGTGACGTGGCACTGCCGGACTGCCAGTCGATGCGCCCCGCTCCGAGGGATTCGAGGACCCAGTTGACCAGGCCGAAGTCGCGGCCGAACAGCTGGCTGAAGATGACGGCGACGGCCACCACGGAGGCGACGTTGGGCAGGAGCATCCCCATGCGCCAGAACGTCTGCCCGCGCAGCCGCAGGGTCAGCAGGTGCGCCAGGAGGAGCGCGGCGAGCAGCTGGGGCACGGTGGCGAGCAGCAGGATCGACATGGTGTTGCCCAGGGCGTTCCAGAAGTACGGGTCGCTCAGGAGGGTCTGGTAGTTGCCGAAGGCGACGAAGACGTGCTCGTCGGAGAGCAGGCTCCACTCGTGGGTGGACACCCAGGCGGTGTAGGCGAGCGGGAAGAGCCCGAACGCGGCGAACAGGGCGAAGAACGGGGCGATGTACAGGTACGGGGAGGCCTTGAGGTCGAGGCGGTAGCGCAGGTGCTGGAAGCGGCGGCCGGCGGGGGAGGACCGCCCGGTCGGGTCGGCGGTGCGCGCGGGGCCGGTGCGCTTGGCGGCGATGGTCATCGGGTCGCTTTCAGGATCGTCGGGCGGTGGGCCGGCCGGGCGCGGGAGGCGCGCCCGGCCGGCCCGTTTCAGGGGCTAGAACGATTCGAGGTCGCCGAGAACCTGGCTCCAGGCCTCGTCGGGCGTCTGGCTGCCGTCCTCGATGCGGCCGAGGCCCTGGCCGATTGTGGCGAGCACGTCGCCCTGCAGCGGGCCCTGGTACTGCGGCCGGACGGCCTGCGCCGCGGCGGTGAAGATCTGGCCGACGGGCGCGTCGTTGAAGTACGCCTTCGTCATGCCCGTGAGCGCCTCGTCCTCGTACAGCGACGGCGTGGAGGGGAAGTTCCCGGTGGACTCGAACACCTTGAGCTGCTGCTCGGGCGCGGTGAGCCATTCGATGAACGCGTAGGCCTCCTCGGGGTGGTCGCCCTGCGCGGGCAGCACCAGGTGCGAGCCGCCCATGTTCCCGGCGCCGCCCGGCACGGTGGCGATGTCCCACATCCCGGCCGAGTCGGGAGCGTTCGTCTCGATGTAGGAGGTCATCCAGGCCGGGCAGATGATGGTGGCGAAGGTGCCCTCGTTGAACCCGGCGTTCCACTCCGGCGTCCAGGCCTGCAGGCGGTTCGACATGCCCGCCTCGATGGCCTCGACGGTGAGGTCCCAGGCCTCGCCGATGGCCGGGTTCGATTCGACGACGAGGTTGTCGTCGCGGTCGTAGACGCCCTCGTCGGCCTGTTCGACCATGGCGCGGAACATGTTCCCCGAGGACTCGAAGAAGTGGGCGCCGCCGGACGCCTCCGAGTACTGGCGGCCCACGGCCACGTAGTCCTCCCAGGACCCGGCCCACAGCGCCGACACCTCGTCGCGCTCGACGGGGAGGCCGGCCTGCTCGAACAGGTCGCGGCGGTAGCACATGGCCATGCCGCCGACGTCGGTGCCGAGCCCGATGAGGGCCTCGCCGTCCTTCGCGAGCGCCTGCTGCCACTTCCAGTCGAGCCATTGTCCTTCGAGCTCGGCCGCGCCGAGGTCGAGGAGGTTGTGGAAGCGGTCGGGCTGGGCGGTGTACTGCGATATGTAGCCGACCTCGACCGCTTCGATGTCGGCGGCGCCCGAGCCGGTCGCGAGGTGCGTGGTCAGGTTCGTGTGGTGGTCGGCGAACTCGGCGATGCGCTCCTCGAACTCGATCTCGGGGTGCAGCTTCGAGTACTCCTCGTAGAGGGGGCCGAACCCGAAGTCGCCGAACAGGCCGACGCTGAGGGTGATCTTGCCGCCGTCGTCGCCGCCGCCGGAGCAGGCGGCGGTCAGCGCGAGCGCCGCGGCGGCCGCGGCCGCCATCGCGGTGCGGATCGGTCTGGTCTTCATCGGTGGTTCTCCACTGTGTTCGATGGGTAGTGAGGGATCCGCGCCCGGAGGGCCCAGGAGCGGGTGGCGCGGCCGCCGCCGGAACAGCCGCGCCGAGATCGGTGCCGGACGTGAGAGAGCGCTCTCTCGTCCAAAGGGAAGGCCCCGCGAGCCGCGGGGGCTTGGTGCGTCGCTTCGTCCGGGAGCCGCCGGCTCCGGTACGTCACGCGTGACATGTGATGTGCCACTGGGAAGGGGGTGAGCGGGGCGCGGCCGCGCGGAAGGAGGCGCGGCCGCGCCGCCGGGATCAGCGTCTGAAGCGGAACTCCTGGACGGACGCGAAGTCCTGCGGTTGGCCCGAAGTGAAGGTGAGGAACACGTCATGGGTCCCGGTCACCGAGGCGACATTGCCCGGCACGTCGCGCCACGAGGTCCAGCCGCCGGTGTTCGCGATCGCGAACGAGCCGATCGGGGCGGCCGTCGCCGAGTCGATGCGGACCTCCACGAGGCCGCTCACCCCGCCTCCTGCCCCCGAGGCGACCCGGGCGACGAAGTCCACGGGGCTGGTCGACCCGAATTCCACGTCGTCGTACCGGACCCAGTCGCCGTTGCCCAGTGGTCCGATGGACGAACCGCCCGCGGTGGCGCCGGAGGTCGCGTCGAAGGAGGACGCCGCGATCGCCGCGTACGCGTCGCGCGCCCCGCCGGGGTTCCCGGTGGTCGGCGGGTCGGTCGGCTCGCCGGTGCCGCCGCCCCCGGCGGTGAACACCCGCACGTAGTCGACGAGCATCGAGTGCCCCGGCACGGTGGCCGCCGTCGGCGTCGTCCGCCCCGACACGCCGTCGGGGAAGGCCCCGCCGATCGCGAGGTTCAGCAGCAGGAAGTACCCGGCGTGGTCGGTCATCTGCGCCCACGTGTCCGCCGGCAGGTCGCCCTCGTCGATGGTGTGGAACAGCGTCCCGTCGACGTACCAGCGCAGCTGGCCCGCCGCCCCCGACTCGTCCCACTCCATCCCGTAGGTGTGGAACCCGTTGTGGCACGAGCCGCCGCAGTAGGTCTGCCCGGCGAGCCCGTTGAACTCGTTGCACGGCCCGCCCGGGGCGACGCCGCAGTGGAGGGTCCCGAACGTCCAGTCCAGACCGTTCACGTTCTCCATGAAGTCGATCTCGCCGATGCCGGGCCAGTTCCAGTGGTTCCCGCGGAACGGCGCGCCCATGGACCAGAACGCGGGCCAGTAGCCCAGCGCCGCCTCCCCGGTGACCTGCGGCAGCTGCAGCCGCCCCTCGACGCGGAGCGTCCCGCCCTGCGGCGGTTTGAAGTCGGCCCGGACGGTCTCGATCCGCGCCGAGGTCCACTGCCCGGCCCCGTCGCGCAGCGCGGTGATCTTGAGGTTCCCGCTCCCGTCCATGGCGACGTTCGCCGGATTGCTCGTGTGGGCGGCGATCTCGCCGGTGCCCCAGTTCGCGGGCCCGCCGGGGTAGCCGTGCCCGAGGTCGTAGATCCAGTTCGCGGTCGACGGCTGCGATCCGGCCGCGCCGTTGAACTCGTCGGCCCAGACCTGGTTCCAGGTCTGGGCGGCCGCGGGGGCCTCTTGCGCGCCGGCGTTCGCGACGGTGAGTCCGGCGGCGGCGAGCACCGCCGCGCCTGCGGTGACGGCGGCGAGGAAGCGGGCGAGCCGGCGCCGGGGGACTGGGTGATGGGTGGGTTGCTGTCGTTCGGAGGTCTGCACTCGTGCCATGACGGCTCCTTTGCCGAGGGTTTGAGAGATCGCTCTCTCGCTGTCGATCTGCTTGAAGATCAACCTTGAGAGAGCGCTCTCTCATTCGGTTCAGGTCTCATTCCTACCCGAACGAATCAGTACATGTCAATGGGTCGTGGCCGAACCGTTATCGGCGGAGCCGCGCATCGGCGCAGGTAAGCCCTTGCAAGGCAAAGTGAACGGTCACTTCCGCGGTGGCGTCAGCCCGATCCCTCATCGCCTTCCGCCGGAGGCGGCTGCCGCTGCGTCTCCCGCGACCGCCGCTGCAGATCGCCCAAGCGCGCCTGCCGCTCCTCCCGCAGCCGGTCCAGGCGCCGCTGGCGCTCCCGGCGCTCCCCGGGCGACTCCGTGCCGCCGAGCATCCGCTTCTCGATCCACTCCACGTGCTCGGCGTGCGCGGCCGCATTGATCGCCCGCACGTCCTGGTAGGCGCCCCGCAGCGACTCCATCCGCTTCAGCGCGTCATGGCACTGGGCCAGCAGGATCTCGATGTCGGCGTTCTCGGCCGGGTCGGCGTCCGCGCGGCGCGCCTCCAGCCACGCGATCCCCTCCCGCAGCTTCTCGCGGGCCCTGAGGTTGTGCATCGCGAGGTCCTCCACGATGCTGTCGGTCAGTTCGAGGAAGCTCAGGTGAGGATCGGGGCGGTCGTCGGTGCCCATGGGGCCGTCCTTCCACGAGGAGGTGCCGCTACCCCCTCTACCATACGGGCGCGGCTACGATCATCCTTCACCGCGCGACCGAATCCCCCCGAAGTCTGAGGCCCAGTGGAACCCATCGAGACCGTCGTCGACACCCTCACCCAGACCCAGGACGCCCCGCCCCTGTGGGTCATGCTCGCCTGCCTGGCCGCGGCCGCCGCAGCCGTCCTCTACGGGCCCGTGTGGCGCTGGGCCCGCGGCCTGATCACCATCGCGCACGAAGGCGGGCACGCGCTCATGGCCGTCCTCATGCGCCGCCGCCTCACCGGCATCCGCCTCCACGCCGACACCTCCGGCCTCACCTTCTCGCGAGGCAAGCCCACCGGCTTCGGCGCCGCCATGACCCTCGTCGCCGGCTACACCGCCCCCGCCGCCCTCGGCCTGGGCGCGGCCGCCCTCATCGGCGCCGGCCGCATCGTCGTGCTCCTGTGGATCACGCTGGCGCTCCTGGTGGTCATGCTCGTGTTCATCCGCAACTGGTACGGCGCGCTGGCGCTGATCGTCACGGGTGCGGGCGTCTTCGCCGCGACCTGGTACGGCAACGCGATCGTGCAGACCGTCGCGGCCTACCTGGGCGCGTGGCTGCTGCTGCTCGGGTCGGTGAAGCCGGTCCTGGAACTGGGTTCGCGCCGCCGGCGCCGCCGCCACGGGGCGGGCCAGTCGGACGCCGACCAGCTCGCCGGGATCACCGCGATGCCCGCCGGGGGATGGGTCTTCCTGTTCGCCGTCGCGACGATCGCGGCCGCCTTGTGGGGCACGTACCTGCTGCTCCCCGCTGACGAGTGGTTCGCCGCCGCCTAGCCCGCTGCGGCGCGATCAGCGCAGGTGCCGCTTCGTCTTCGCGGTCGGCGCGACCGAGTACGGGTCCTCGGGCCAGGGGTGCTTGGGGTAGCGGCCGCGCATCTCTTTGCGCACGTCCTGATAGGGGCCCTCCCAAAAGGACGCGAGGTCGGCGGTGACCGCGAGCGGGCGCCCGGCGGGGCTGAGGAGGTGCAGGAGCACCGGCACGCCCGCGATCCGCGGCGTCGCGACGGCGCCGAACATCTCCTGGAGCTTGACGGCCAGCACCGGGGCCTCGCCCGAGTAGTCGACGCGGGCCTCGCGGCCGGTCGGGACCGCGAGCGCTTCGGGCGCGGTCTCGTCGATCCCGGCCTGCCACGGCAGCAGGTTCCGCAGTGCCTGTCCCACCGGGATGCGCTCCACATCGGACCGCCGCCGCGCCCGGGACCACCACGGCTCCAGCCAGTCGGTGCCGGCGGTGAGGGCGGCGTCGGAGACGTCGGCCCACGGCGCGCCGACGGCCCGGTGGCAGAACGCCATGCGCTCGCGCAGCCGCTTCGACTCCTCCGACCAGCGCAGCAGACCGAGGCCTTCGCGCCGCAGCCCTTCGGCGAGGGCCGCGGCGACGAGCGCAGGATCGGCCTCCCTGAGGGGCTGCGACGACACTTCGATCGCGCCGAGCGACCGCACCCGGCGCGCGGCGACATCGCGGCGTTCGGCGTCCCACTCGACGCGTTCGCTCACGTTGTCGCCCACGAGTTCGCAGGCGAGTTCCCCGTCGATCGGGACGGCCGCGCGGATGAGCGCGGCGGCGCGGCCGGGGGAGCGGTCGGCGTCGGCGATGGCCAGCCACGCGCTCCCGGCGAGCGGGGAGCCTTCGGCGGCCACCGCACCGGTGCCGGCGACGGTGCGCCACTGCCCGGCGCTCACGGGCGGACCGGACCGGCCCGGCTCGCCCGTGCGTCCCCGGCCTGCCGCGGGGGCGGCGCTCGCTTGGCGCTTGGCGACGCGTTCGGGGAAGGCGAGGGCGATGACGGTGGCGGCGGCTTCGTCGTCGCCGACCGCGGAGCGTCCCTCGGCTCGCCCTCCTGACGCGCCTGCGGCGCCGAGCGACCGCGTCAGGCGCTTCACCTCGTTCTCCCACTGGCGGTCGCGGCTGGTGCGCAGCTGCCGCCACAGTGCGAGGAGGTCGTCGCCGCGGGCGCGGCGGTCGAGGTTGAGGAGGGCGGCGACCTCGGCGGCCTTCTCGGCGCCGACGCGGGCGGCGCCGTCGACGAGCGCGCGGGCGAGCCGCGGGTGGACGCCCATCCGGGCGAGGGCGCGGCCGCGTTCGGTCGCGGCACCGTCGTCGTCGATGGCGCCCAAGGAGAGCAGGGTCGCCTCGGCCGCCTCCACGGCGCCCGCGGGCGGCTGCCCGGGCAGGGCGAGGTCGGCGACCGGCGTGCCCCAGCAGGCCGCTTGGAGCCGGAACGCGGTGAGGTCGGAGCAGGCGATGTCCGGGGCGGGCTGGGCGGGGCGGCGGGCGTGCTCGGTTTCGCTCCAGCACCGCCAGACCGCGCCGGGGCCTTCGCGACCGGCGCGCCCCGCGCGCTGATCGGCCGCGGCGCGTGACGCGTAGGAGGTGGTCAGCCCCGGCAGGCCGCGGGCATGGTCGATGAGGGGACGGCGGGCGAGGCCGGCGTCGACCACGATCCGCACCCCCGGCACGGTCAGGCTGGACTCGGCGATGTCGGTGGCGAGGATGATCCGGCGGCGGTCTCCGGCGCGCATGACGCGGTCCTGCTCGGCCGACGACATCGAGCCGTGCAATTGATATATATCGACTCCGAGACTTTCCGTCTCGCGGTGGGCCAGGCCGTCGGCCACCCTGCGGATCTCGGCGGCGCCTGGAAGAAAGACCAGGATGTCGCCGTCGTCGGCGTCGAGGGCGCGTTCGACAGTGCGGGCGACATGGGCGAGGAACCTCGGGTCGACGCGCAGCCCGTCTGGCGCGTTGACGCGCTCCCTCGGTGGGGCCCAGTGCATCTGGACGGGATGGCGCATCGGTTCGGAGCTCACGGCGGGTGCGGGCGCGCCGTCGCCGAGGAGGGCGGTCCACAGGCCGATGTCGGCGGTCGCGGAGGCGGCGACGAGGCCGAGTTCAGGGCGCAGGATCTGGCGGGTCTCGGCGAGGAAGGCGCAGGCGGTGTCGGTCTCGAGGTGGCGCTCGTGGCATTCGTCGAGCACCACGAGGTCGACGCCGGGGAGTTCGGGGTCGGCGATGAGCCGGTTGAGGAGGACGCCGGTGGTGACCACTTCGACGCGGGTCGCGGCGGACCGGCGCGTCTCGCCCCGGATCTGGTACCCGACCCGTTCGCCGACCCGCTCGCCGAGGATGGCGGCCATCCGCACGGCGGCGGCGCGGGTGGCGATGCGCCGTGGCTCGGCCACGAGGACGCGGCGCTGTGGCATGTCACGTGTCACGCGTGACGCGTCATCGCCGCGTTCGCCCGCCGCAGGGATGAGGCCCGCGAGGGCGAGCGGTGCGAGCGTCGTCTTCCCGGTACCCGGCGGGGCGGCGAGCACCGCCGTCCCGGTGCGCGCCACGGCCTCGAGGAGGTCGGGCAGGGCGGCGCGGATCGGCAGCTCGGGCAGCGCGGGCGGTTGCGGCATGCCGACCATTGTCGCCGAATACGCGTTCGCCCCGGACCGAGGCCGGGGCGAACGAGGGCGTCGGGACGGTCAGATCTGGTTGCCGTCCGGGCAGGAGTCGTCGTTCGCGACGTAGCTGAGTTCGATCTGCGTGTCCTCGCCGGCCTCGACGCCGCCTTCGGGAGTCTGGTACAGGACCTCGCAGGTCTCGTGTTCGGCGCTCTCGGGGGCGGTCGTGACCACGGAGATGTTGGAGAAGCCGTTGGCTTCGAGGTCGGCGACGGCGGTGTTGACGTCCCAGCCGGTGTAGTCGTCGAGCTCGAGATGCTGGGGCCCCTCCTCGGAGGTCTCCTCGTCGGGGTGCGACTCTTCCTCGTTGTCGCCGCTGCCGCTGTTGGAGTCGTCCTCTTCGGAGTCCTCCCCGGAGTCGTCGCTGGACTCCTCCTCGGCGGCCTCGGTCGCCTCCGCGCTCGTCTCGGCCTGAGAGGTGCCGGTGTCCTCGCCCGCGGTCAGGTCCTTGTCGTCTTCGGACCGGTCCCACGGCTTCAGCAGCACCAGGGCGACGATGATGACCAAGATGCCCGCGATGACCACGAGGATCGGACCGGTCGGGTTGCGCCGCGGCTCTTCGGCCTCGCGCGGCGGCGGCAGCGGACGCTCAGGGGCGCCGCCGGTCCGGTACTGGCCGGTCCCGGGCGCACCGTACCCGTCGTGCTGCACCGGCTGCGCCGACGTATGGGCGGCGACGCTGCCGGCGGCCATCGCCGGGGCCGCACCCGGCGTCATCACCTGGGTGGACTGGAACGACTGCGGCGACGGGCCGGACTGGTACGGGTTCGGCGCGGGGGCGAGGATCGCGGTCGTGCCGCCGCCCACGCCGCCGGACTTGCAGACCTGCGCGAGCTCGGCGGCCGAGGCGAAGCGCTGGCGCGGGTCCTTGGCCAGGCAGCGCATGATGATCTGGGCGACCGGGCCGGGCACGTCGGGCGGGAGCGGCCCGGGCTGGCCGGTGAGGTGGCCGGCGATCGCGGCGGTCGGCTCGTTGCCCGCGAACGGGGGCCGCCCGGCGAGGCATTCGTAGCCGACGATGCCCAGCGAGTACAGGTCGGTCGCGCCGGTGAGCTGGGCGCCCTGCAGCTGCTCGGGGGAGGCGTAGGCGAGGGTGCCCATGACGGTGCCGGTCTCGGTCAGCCCGGCGCCGCCCTTCGCGGCGGCGATGCCGAAGTCGACGATCTTGACGGTGCCGTCGGAGCCGACGAGCATGTTCCCCGGCTTGATGTCGCGGTGGATGATGTGGGCCTGGTGGGCGACGTCGAGCGCTTCGGCGGCCGAGGCCATGATCTTCAGCGTCTCGTTGGGGGACAGGCGGCCCCGCTCGCGCAGGACGCCGTCGAGCGCCTGGCCGCGCACCAGCTCCATGATGAGGTAGGAGACGAGGCCTTCGGGCGCGTGCTCTTCGCCGTAGTCGTACAGGCCGACGATGCCGGGCGACTGGAGCTGGGCCACGGCCTGCGCCTCCTGGTGGAAGCGGGCGCGGAACCGGTCGTTGCCCGACAGTCCTGAATGGAGGAGCTTGATGGCGACGGTGCGGTTGAGCCGGGTGTCGGTGCCGCGCCACACCGCGCCCATGCCGCCCGCGGCAAGGCGCTGGTCCAGGCGGTAACGGCCAGCGATCAGGTTCCCGGGTTCCACCCTCGGCCTCGCTTCTGAATCGGGGAGCAGGGGACGAGGGTGAGCTTAGTCGGGCGGCGCGAGGCCGCCGGAGGGCGTCCGGGCCAGTCCGGACCGGTTTGACCCGGTCGCAATGCGTGACATGTGATATATCACCGCCTCGGCGGCGCGGCGCGATTCGGTAGCAAATGCGTCACGCGTGACATACCACCGCCGCGCCGCTCAGTCCGGCGCGCACCGGTCGCGCTACTCGGCGCCCTCTGCGGGCTCCAGGGTCAGGCTGATCGAGTTGATGCAGAAGCGCGCGTCGTCGGGGTTGTCCCAGCCCTCGCCGTAGAACACGTGGCCCAGGTGCGAGTCGCAGTTGGCGCAGCGCACTTCGGTGCGGCGCATGCCGAGGCTGTCGTCCTCCAGCAGCCGCACGCGGTCGCCGGCCATCGGCGTCCAGAACGAGGGCCACCCGCAGCGGGAGTCGAACTTCGTGTCGGAGGCGAACAGCTCGGCGCCGCACGCGCGGCACCGGTAGACGCCCCGGCGCTTCTCGTCGACGTACTCGCCCGTCCACGGCGCCTCAGTGCCGCCCTGGCGCAGCACTTTGTACTCGTCACGGCTCAGCTGCTCGCGCCATTGCGCGTCGGTCTTGCGGTCCTCGGCCATGCCTCAAGTGTAGGAGCCCGGGTCCGCGTCGTCCCCTCTCGCGGCCGCAGAGCCGCCCGAGCCCGCGTCGCCCGCACTGGGGGCCGCTAGGATCGGCGCATGCGGTACCTCCTTGGCGACTACACCACTGAAGGCGGCCCGGGCCTCGTCGTGGCCGGCCCCGACGGCCTCGGCGCGGCCGCGGCGGTGGTCAATCCGTCGTGGGTCCACGTCGGCCCCGAAGCGGTCTACACCCTCACCGAGACCGAGCCGGGCTTCGCCGCGGCCTGGCGCCTCGGTGAGAACTTCGCGCTCGACCGGGTCGGCCAGGGCCGGTCCACCGGCGGCAACAACCCCTGCCACGCCACTGTGGACCCGTCCGGGCGCTGGCTGCTGGTCGCCAACTACGGGAACGGCGACGGGGGCGGCGCCTCGGTCGCGGTCCTGCCGATCGGCGAGGACGGGACGCTCGGCGAGGCCGCCGACGTCTTCAAGCTCTCCGGGTCGGGTCCCGACGCGGAGCGCCAGTCCGGGCCGCACGCGCACCAGGTGGTATGTCACATGGGACGCGTGCTGGCCGTGGACCTGGGCTCGGACCGCATCCACGCGTTCGACCTCGGCGAGGACGGCACGCTCGCCCCGGCCGCGACCACGCAGCTCGAGCCGGGCTTCGGCCCGCGCCACCTCGCGTTCCTGGGGGACCGCGCGGTCATCGTGGGGGAGTTGGCGAACGCGGTCGCGGTCGGCGCTTTCGACGAGCGCTCGGGCGTGTTCTCGTTCGGCGTCCCGGTGCCGCTGCCCGGCGGCGGTGTCGCGGACCTCGCGGCCCTGCCCGACATCGGCTTGGAAGAGGATTCGCCGCAGGTGCTGCCCGCGGCCGTGGTCCCCGACCCTGAGCGCGGCCTGGTGTACGTCACGGTGCGCGGCACCGACCAGCTCGTGGCGATCGACCCGGTCGGGGGCACGCTCGTGCGCTCGGTCCCGGTCGGCGCCGCCTGGCCGCGCGACGCCGTGCTCACCACCGACGGGACGCTGCTGGTGGCCTGCCAGCACTCGGGCGTCGTCAACCGGGTCGACCCCGAGGGCGTGTCGGAGCCGGTGACGGAGTGGACCGTTCCGGGCGTCACCTGCGTGGCCCCGCTCACATAGAACGTTCCTACCAGGAAACTTTGCGCCTCCTGCAAAATTTCTTCATTTGCATCTTGTAAACATGAGTAACCCCCACTAGGGTTGCTCTCATGGCCGACCACTCCGGACTCCGCGAACGCAAGAAGGCCGCCACCAAGGCGGCCCTCTCCGCGGCGACCTTCCGGCTCGCTATGGCCAAGGAGGGCATCGGGAACGTCACGGCCGACGAGATCGCCGCCGAAGCAGGGGTCTCGACCCGCACCTTCCACAACTACTTCGCCTCGAAGGAAGCCGCGCTCCTGCACGACTTCAACGAGACGACCAGCGCGTTCCTCTCCGACCTGCGCGAGAAGTCGGCGACTCAGCCGATCTGGGACGCGATCCGCGACGCGGCGATCGAGATGCACCTCGACGAGAAGTTCGACCTCGAGATGATGCGCTGCCGCGAGCAGCTGATCCACAACTCGCCTTCGCTCATCAAGGAGCAGTCCGGGCAGTTCATGGAGCTGTTCTCCGAGGCGATCGGCATCGTCGCGGAGGGCACCGGGACCGCCGCCACCGACCTCTACCCCCGCCTTGTGCTCGGCACCGCCCTGGTCTGCATCAAGACCACCACCGAGCACTGGCTCGCCGATCCCGGGGAACGCACCCTCCCCGAGGCGATCACCGAGGGCTTCGCCGTCCTCGAACGCGGCATCACCCAGCCGCCCACCTTGCCCGGGAATTGAAACCGCCCGTGAGCCAAGTCCACAACTGAACAGCAAATCCAGGAAACCCCGCCGTCGAAACCGTCGGCGAACACCACCCGAGCCGACCGGCTCCGCCGCCGCACACCCACTGCGTCCACACTGCGCAGCGCGTGCGGCGGGGCCGGTAGGCGAACCCTGTAAGGAGCACCCAGCGTGGCCACCTTCCTCTACCGTCTCGGCAGAGGGTCCTTCCGACTGCGATGGCTCGTCCTCGCCGTCTGGATCCTCATCGTCGGCGGCGTCGGCGCCGCGGCGGCGACCATGCAGCAGGAGACGAACCCCGAGTTCGTCCTGCCCGGCACCGAATCCCAGGAGGCGTTCGACCTCCTCGAAGAACGCTTCCCCGAGGCCAGCGCCGACGGCGGCAGCGCCCAGATCGTGTTCGAGTCCGAGAACGGCCAACCGCTCACCGAGGGCGCGAACCGGTCCGCCATCGAGGACCTCGCGGCCATCATGCAGGACTCGCCGCAGGTCGCGGCGGTCACGAGCCCGTTCGCGACCGACGAGGCCGGCAACCCGGTCGGGATGATCTCGGCCGAGGGCCAGACCATCGCCGTCATGCAGGTCACCTACGCCGAGCCGGCCATGGAGCTCGAGGAGTCCACGGTGGACTACCTCGAGGACGCCGTGGCCGAGACGGAGGGCGCGGGCGTCCGCGTCGAGGTCGGGGGCGACGTCCTCCAGGCGATGCCCGAGACCGGTACGACGGAGCTCATCGGCATCGCCGTGGCCTTGATCGTCCTCGTGGTCACCTTCGGCGCGCTCATCGCGGCGGGCCTGCCGATCATCACCGCGGTGCTCGGCGTCATGCTCACCACCGCGGGGATCCTCGCGGCGACCTCGTTCATGAACGTCAGCGAGTCGACCGGCACGCTGGCCTCGATGATCGGACTCGCCGTCGGCATCGACTACGCGCTGTTCATCCTCTCGCGCTACCGCAGTGAACTCGCCAAGGACGGCCGGGTCGAGGACAAGCGCGCCCGCGCCGAGGCCATGGGTCGCGCCGTGGGGACCGCCGGCTCGGCCGTGTTCTTCGCGGGCCTGACGGTCGTGATCGCGCTGCTGGGCCTGTCGGTCGTGAACATCCCGTTCCTGACCGAGATGGCCGTGGCCGCCGCGGTCACCGTCGTGATCGCCGTGCTCATCGCCGTCACCCTGCTCCCGGCCTTCGCCGGGTTCGCGGGGAAGCGGATCTTCACCAGGCGGCAGCGCCGCCGCATCGCCGAGGGGCTGCACGACGCGAAGCCCAACGGCGGCAAGCGCTGGGCCGGGTTCGTCACCCGCCACCCGATCCTGGTCGCCCTCGTGGGCATCGTCGGCCTCGGCACGCTCGCCTATCCGGCGCTCGACCTGGAGCTGGGCCTGCCCGACGCCGGGTCCTCCGGTGAGGAGACCACTCAGCGGCAGGCGTACGACCTCATCAGCGAGGGCTTCGGCGAAGGCTTCAACGGGCAGCTGATCATCGTGGGCGACCTCGAGGACGGCGTCGACGCGATGACGGCCGCGCAGGACATCACCGACGAGCTCAACGGCATCGACGGCATCGCCGTCGTGGGCCAGGCGTTCCCGAACGCCGATCTGGACACGGTCATGGTCACCCTCATTCCGGGGACCGGGCCGTCCGACCACGCCACCAACGAGCTCGTGCACGAGATCCGCGGGGTCCTCGCCGACGACGCGGACGCCGACTGGGCCGTCACCGGCGCCACGGCGCTGAACATCGACATCTCGGACAACCTCAACGACGCGCTGCTGCCGTACATGCTCATCGTGGTCGGCCTTGCTGCGCTCATCCTGCTGCTGGTGTTCCGCTCGATCCTGGTGCCGATCACGGCCACGCTCGGGTTCATGCTCAGCGTGTTCGCCGCGCTCGGCGCGCTCGTCGCGGTCTTCCAGTGGGGCTGGATGGCGGAGCTGTTCAATGTGGACCAGCCTGGTCCGATCATGTCGATGATGCCGATCCTCATGATCGGCCTCGTGTTCGGTCTCGCGATGGACTACCAGATCTTCCTGGTGACGCGTGTCCGCGAAGCGTATGTGCACGGCGCCGACCCGAAGCAGGCCATTGTGGAGGGCTACGGCCACTCCTCGCGGGTCGTGGTCGCGGCCGCGCTCATCATGATCAGCGTGTTCGCGGCGTTCATCTTCAGCGGCGAGGCGATGATCGCGGCGATGGGCTTCGGCCTGGCCGCGGCGGTCATCTTCGACGCGTTCGTGGTCCGCATGGCGATCATCCCCGCGATCATGGCCCTCATGGGCCGCGGGTCGTGGTGGATCCCCAAGTGGCTCGACCGCATCCTGCCGAACGTCGACGTCGAAGGCGACAAGCTCCAGCAGCACCTCGCCAAGGACGCCCCGCACGAGGACGAGCGCGAGCTCGTCGGAGCGTCCAAGTAGCCGATGCCTGAAGGGGACCGGGCCCACCCCCGGCCCGGTCCCCTCCGGCGTTCGGCGAACGGGGGACCCATGACGGTCTTCTTCTGGGCGATGCTCATCCTCATCGGCATGGTGGTCGCGGACTTCTTCGTTCCGATGCTTCCGAGCGCGACGCTCGTGACCGCCGCCGCCGGGCTCGTCTTCGGCAATCCGCTCCTCATCGGCGTCCTGCTCGTCGGGGCCGCCGTGGCCTCCTGGCTCGGCGAGTTCCTCGGCTACCGGCTGTTCCGGTCGCTGCGGGCCGGGCTGGCCCGCCGCAGCCCGCGCGTCGTGCGCGGGCTCGTGACCGGCACGGTCGCGAGACTCGAAGCGCTCCTGCAGCGCACCATCAGCGACCACCCGTACCGCACGACGATGGTGGCGCGGTTCCTGCCGGCCGGGCGCACCGCGCTGGCGTGGGCGGCCGCGGGCACCGCCAGGCCGCCGTACGCGCGCATGGCCGCCCTCGGGGGCGTCCTGTGGGCGGTGTACTCGGTCGGCCTCGGCCTGGTGATCGCCTGGATCGCCGGTCCGGGACTCCAGTCGCTCGTCGGCTCGGTGGTGACGGTGGCGGCCGTGGGCCTGTTCCTCGGCTGGCTCGCCCGCCGCTGGCAGCGGACCCACCCCGACGGCGTGGTGAACACCGCGACCGGTGCGGTGGCCCTCGCGGCGGCGCCCGCACCCGACGCGGTGCTCCCGCCGTCGGCCGGTGAGCCTGACGGCACGGGCGGAACGGCGGCCCGGGCCGCTTGAAACGACCAATGGCATATCACATGTGACACAGCGGCGGGGCCCGTCCACGAACTCGGACGGGCCCTGCCGTGCCTGCTCGCGGCATTGCGATGTGTCAATATCTCGCGTCCACGGTCCCGGCGGCCGCGATCGTGCGCCTGCCGCCCATCGCCTCGGTCAGCCGCGCCGCCATCGCACCCTGCGCCCGCTGGCAGGCCGTCGCGGCGACAAGCCGTCTCCTTCGCGAAGAGCCGCAACACCACCGCCACGAGCGCGAGGCCGAGCGCGAACGCCGCCGCGAGCCGCAGTCGAGCCACAGCAGCATCGCGAGCCCACCACCGGCGGCAGCGCCGCCGGCGCCCCGACCTGGGCCGCGTCCGCCGAGGTGCTGGCGACGAGGTCGCCGGTATCGAAGTCGCGGATGCGATGGGGGATGGCGAGCATACGGTGGACTCGGCCACCGCGTCGGCGGTGGCGCCAGGTAGATGCCGCCGCCGTTGGAGAAGTGAGCACGCCCTCGGTCGTGTAAGGGATAGCGCCATTCCCTTGAACCTCCTTGAGCCGCAACCGGTGCTGCAACTCATCCTGCAAGATCCCGATAGGTTCGAACCACCCCGTTTCATCGCCGATCGCACCGTGAAAGACCCACGCCCGCCGCCCGATCGCCTGGACCCCTTGCCGTATCCCACCGGCATTGATAGCGTCTGCCACCGTGACTTCACCGCTGCGCACCTTCGGACCGCTCGACCACAGCCGCACCGGGTGGGCCTCGGCCGCACTCGCGATCGGGAGGCCCGCCGCCGAACTGGCCGCCGCCGGGCCTGACGCCATGCCGGTCACCATGTCGAACCACTCCCACCCCGAAGACTGGTTCGAACTCCTGACCCGCCCCCTGTGGGGCCTGGCCCCCGCCAAAGACGCCGTCCCCGCCGACCTCTGGGACACCCTCGCCGCGACACTCGCCCGCGCCCTCGACCCCGACGACCCCTGGTACGTCGGCGACGTCGCCCAAGGCGGGCAGCGCATCGTCGAGGCCGCCGCCGTCGGCTGGGCCTTCCACCTCGCCCCCGAGAAGCTCTGGGACCCCTTGGACCCCAAGGCGAAGGACAAGACCGCCGCGTGGCTCACCGCCGCCTACAACGGCCCCGTCGCCGACATGAACTGGCACTACTTCCCGGTCTTCGCCGGCCACGGCCTCAAACGGCTCGGCATCGCGCACGACCAGGCCGTCGCGAACGGCCACCTCGAGCGCATCGGCGAGTTCGCGCTCGGCGACAGCGTCTTCGAGGACGGCCCCGGCGGCCGCGTCGACTACTACAACCCCTTCGCGTTCCACACGTACGCGCTCCTGCACTACAAGCTCGCCGGCGACGACCGGTACGTCGCGAACGCGGCCGCGTTCGCCCGCAAGTTCCGCTCCTGGTTCGCCGCCGACGGCGCGGCCGTCCCCTACGGGCGCAGCCTCGGCTACCGGTTCGCGCAGGGCTGCCTGTGGGGCGCGCTGGCGGCCGCCGACGTGGAGGCGGTGCCGTGGGCCGAGGCCGCCGGGTTCAGCCGCCGCCACCTCGAGTGGTGGTGGGACAAGCCGATCCTCGACCCCGAGGGCCGGTTGACGGTGGGGTACGCGTACCCCAACGACGCCGTGGCCGAGCAGTACCTGACGGCGGGTTCGCCGTGGTGGGCGACGAAGGTCTTCGCGGGCCTGCTGGCGGGCGAGGACCACCCGTTCTGGACGGCAGAGGCCGCCCTGCCGGGTCCGGTGGTGGAGCCGCACAAGGCCGCGAGGGCGGTGCATGTGCGCGACCGGGGCGGGAACGTGACGCGGCTGAACGGCCAGGCATGGCTGCCGTGGGCGCGCACGGGCGAGGCGGCGTACGGGAAGCTCGCGTACTCGACGCTGGCGGGGTTCTCGCATGCGACGGGCGGGCCGGGCCTGGAGTCGGCGGTGCCCGACGGGGCGCTGCTGCTGTCGGAGGACGGGCGCCACTGGCGGGGCCGGGAGGACTCCGACGAGGGCGCGATCGACGAGAACGGGGTGCTGACGGTCAACTGGCAGCCGTGGGAGGACGTGACGATCACGACCTCGCTCGAGGCGGCCGTCGACGGCTGGCACGCGCGCGTCCACGTGATCGAGACCGGTCGGGTGCTGCATACGGGGGAGGGCGGCTGGTGCGTGCCCAAGCCCGGCCATGTCGCGGAGGTCGGGGACGCCCGCGTCGCGGTGGTGGGGCAGGGGCTGCGCTCGGAGCTGATCGACAGCACGGGGGAGCGGGAGGCGGCGCTCATCGAGCCGATGCCGGGCACGCACTTGTACTGGCCCGCAACGGTACTGCCGGTGCTCAGAGAGGTCCTCGAACCGGGCAAGCACGTGCTGAAATCTCTGATATATATCGGTTCCGAGGTTTAAAACCTCTCCTTGAGAACCAGACAAAAAGACTGATACGTGCGCGGCTTCGCCGCGCTCTCATCAAGAGAACGACTGCGAGCCCGGTCACGATCGCGGCTCGGGTGTCACAGACGGCGGCCCTGTTCGGCTCTTGGATTGCGATGCAGCCGAGAGACTTCGAGGAGGGCCGCCGTGAACGCAGTGCCTGATGGACCGGCCGTGGTGTTCGCCGAGCAGCGCGAGCTGCTGTTCGGCATCGTCTACGGGATGCTGGGCACCGTCGCCGACACCGAGGACGTGCTCCAGGACGTCTGGCTCGCCTGGGAGCGCCGCTCGCACGGCGATCCGATCGAGCACGCCCGGGCGTACCTGGTGCGGGTGGCGATCAACGCCGCGATCCGGCGACAGCAGGCGGTGAAGCGCCGCCGGGAGACGTACATCGGGCCGTGGCTGCCCGAGCCGGTGATGACCGAGACGGCGCCGGACGCGGCCGAGCCCGCGCTGCGGGCCGAGTCGGTGTCGTTGGCGCTCATGGTGGTCCTGGAGTCGCTGACCCCGGCGGAGCGGGCGGTGTTCGTGCTCGCCGACGTGTTCGGTTACGCGCACGGGGAGATCGCCGCGCTGCTGGGCCGCTCGGCGGCGTCGGTACGGCAGATCGCGCACCGCGCCCGGTCGCATGTGCAGGCGCGGCGCCCGAAGTACGAGGTGGACCCGGCGGTGCACCGGCAGGTGACCGAGCGGTTCATGGCCGCGGTCTCGGGCGGCGACATCGACGCGCTGCTCGGGCTCATGGCCCCGGATGTGGTGCTCACCTGCGACGGCGGCGGTCTGGGGCCGGCGGCGGGGCCGCGGCCGATGCGCGATGCCGCGCGGATCGCGTCGTTCCTGGTCAGCCGCCGTTTCCGCCGCCACGAAGGGCTCGAGGTCGACTTCCGTCCGGTGAACGGCTCACCGGCGGCGCTGATGTGGCGCGACGGCCGCGTCGTAGGCGTCCTCATGCTCGACCTCACTCCGGCGCTCGACCGGGTCGCCGCGGTCTACGCGGTCACGAACCCGCGGAAGCTCACCACCCTGCGCTGATCCGAGCGCGACGCGTCCTCGCGACCGCGAGCGGGCCGGCCGCGCTGTGCACCGCTCGCCCATGCACTTCGACATCACCTACTGCACGAAGGAGTAACACCCATGTCCACGCTTCACCTCGTCCTCGCCGTCGCCTTCGGCGTCCTCAACCTCGGTTCGGGGGTCGGCGCGATCGTCCGGCTGCCCCAGATCCTGCCGCTCATGGACGGTGCGAGGGTGCCGCATTCGATGCTGGTCTTCCCGATCGGCGTCCTCAAGGCCGCCGGCGGGATCGGGCTCCTGGCCGGCCTCGCGTACGAGCCGGTCGGCACGGCCGCCGCGGCGGGCCTGGTGCTGTTCTGGACCTGCGCGGTCCACACGCACATCCTGGCGAACTACTGGCCGAAGGAGACGATCCTGACCTTCACGTTCCTCGCCTCCTCGATCGCGATCCTGGCGCTCGATCTGGCGGCCTGAGCGCGAGCGTTCACCGCCGGGCGGGGCGCGGTTTCCCCAGCAGTCTTGAACATTTCGCATTATTCGGGCAATCTGATTGCGCCATAACCGAAGCCGAGCCCTCTCGGCCGCGAGACCACTGGAGCCCCATGCACCTCCCACCCCGCCTGGCGGCGCTCACCGCGCTGACCTCGCTCGCCGCCCTCGCCCTCGCCGCCGCACCCGAACCGGCCGAGGCGCAGGAGGCCGCCGTGAGCGGTGACCTGTCCGTCCTCTCCTATAACGTCGCGGGCCTGCCGCTGGGCCTGGGCGACGGCGACCCCGAGACGAACACGCCGATCATCGGATCCCGCCTGGGCTCATACGACATCGTGCACGTCCAGGAGGACTTCAACTACCACGCGGCGCTGTACGCGGCGGACGACCACCCGCACCGCACGCCCACCAGCGGCGGCGTCCCGTTCGGGGACGGCCTCAACACCTTGTCGGACCTGCCGTTCGAGGACTTCGAGCGGGTCAAGTGGAACGACTGCGCCTCCGGTTCGGGCGACTGCCTGACCCCGAAGGGCTTCACGTTCATGCGCGCCCGCCTCGCCGAGGGCGTCTGGGTCGACCTGTACAACCTCCACACCGACGCCGGGAGCGAGCCGGCCGACATCGCCGCGAGGTCGAAGAACCTCGCCCAGGTGTCGGCGTTCATGGCCGAGCACTCGGCCGGAAACGCCGTGATCGTCTACGGCGACACCAACACCCGTTACACGCGCACCGGCGACGGCATCGCCGGTTTCGCGGCGGGCAACGGCCTCACCGACGCTTGGGTGGAGCTCGTTCGCGGCGGCGACGCCCCGAACGAAGGCGACCCGGCGATCGTCTGCGACGACGCCACCGTGAGCGAGCAGTGCGAGGTCGTCGACAAGGTCCTGTACCGCTCGGGCGACCACGTGAAGCTCGACGCGGGCCAGTACCGCAACGAGCACGCCGCTTTCCGCGACGCGAACGGCAAGAACCTCTCCGACCACTACCCGATCGCGGTGGACTTCTCGTGGACCACGGGCGGGGACTTCATGCTCAGCGACCAGTTCGGGGGACCGCACGGCGCGTTCTTCACCGATGTGGACGACCTGGACGCGGGCGACGCGGCGCGCGTGCTGCGCCTGCGCGCGGGGGAGCGGGTCGACCAGGTGGGCGTGACGCTCGCCGACGGCACGGTCCTCGACCACGGCGGCTCCGGCGGCACGCTCAAGGAGTTGACGATGGCGGCGGGGGAGTACTCGGTCGCGCTGCGCCTGTGCCAGGCCAAGCACGACGGTCACACGCGGATCTTCTACGCCCGCTTCACGACCAGCACCGGCCGCACCCTCGAGGGCGGGACCTCGACCGGCGAGTGCGCGACGTTCACGGCCCCGTCGGGCTGGCAGATCGCGGGCTTCCACGGCCGCTCTGGCACGGCGGTGGACAAGGTGGGCGTGGTCTACACGCGCCGCTAGCTGTCGGCGTAGACGGAGGCGAGGAAGCCCACGGGTGCGCTGAGGGCGGTCAGGATGATGAACCAGAGCAGGTAGCCGGGGTCGGCCGCGTGGAGCAGGACGCCCATGAGGACGACGGCCGCGACGCACGGCAGCACGAGGAGCACATAGGTGGCCTCGACCGTCGCGTGCAGCGCGGCCGCGCCCGCCGCGCCCGCGATGAGCATCGAGACCCCGATCGCGGCGATGCCCCACAGCAGGTTGTCGAAGGTGCCCTCGGACCAGGCGAGTACGGCGTCCCATGAGAAGCCCGCTCCTTCGTCCGAGGGCTCCTGCGCGCTGTCGCCCTCATCGGCGGTCGCATCCTGTGCCACCTCGGACGCGGTCTGCTCCGCGTCCGGTTCGGTCTCAGTGGTCTGGGCGGTGCTCGGGGAGAGGGTCCAGCCCTGCTGCTCGAGCCATTGCTGGCCGCCGAACAGGGCGAAGATGGTCGCGACGCCGGACAGGAACGCGACGATCCAGGCGAGGCCCTTCACGAAAGTCGACAAGGGGCTCCGAACCTCCAAAGCACGGTGCACGACCGGATCGGGCGGGTCGCGGGGACGGGCATAAGACCACCGCCGATCCTATTCCCACCGCGCTACGGCGCGGCCCCCGCTACTTCGTCTCAAGGCGACAGATCGAGGCAGCGGCGGACTTCCCGCATCCGGTAGGCGATGTGCTCGGCGGTGTCGACCTCCTCGCTGCCGTTGCTGTGCACGAGTCCTGCGGCCCAGAGGCATTGGGCCGTGTGGCGGGCGGCCATGAGCACCGGCAAGTGCGCTTCCAGGTCGACCGGCAGCGGCCGGACGGAACGGTATCCGGCGAGGAAGGCGGCGCGGAGTCGCCGAAAATGCGGGTAGTCGCTGAGGTTGCCCAGGACGGGGCCCATGTCGGCGAGGTAGTGGCCCCAGCCGGTCTCGTCGAAGTCGAGGACTCCGATGCTCCAGCCTTGCGGGGTGCGGCGGGTGTGGCAGTTGCCGAGGATGAAGTCATGGTGGACGACGCCGAACGCCTCGGGGTCGTCGCCGAGCCGGTCGAGGATCGCGGCGGTCCGGGCGGCGACGTGGTCGAAGCGCGATCGGTCGGCGGGCGCGAGGAGGTCGCGGAACGGGCCGGGCCGGTAGGGCGAGTCCTCGGTGAACAGTGCGCGGGCGTCCCAGACGGGGAGGTCGAACCCGGCCGGCGGCGTGAAGGACGCCGCGGCGCGGTGCAGGTGCGCGAGCGCACGGCCGGTCTCGCGGACGCCGCTGCGCCCGAGGCCGGTGCCCGGTCGGCGCACGTCGCCTTCAACCCAGGTCAGGAGGTCGCAGTGGAGGGTGCGCCCGTCGCCCGGCGAAGTGACGGCGAGGGACAGCGCGCCGTCGTTGGCGGGCACGGGCTTCGGGTGCGGATGCCGGCCGCGGCGAGGTCGCCGTGGACGGTGTCGAGGAAGGCGAGTTCGGATCGGATGTGCGCGGGGGCGCGGGAGGCGGGTCAGTGGACGCGGAGCGCGTAGCGGCGGCCGTCGGCGGCGGTGACTTCGTAGACGGCGTTGTTGAGCAGCCGGATGGGTGCGACGGTGGCGGGTCGGGGGAGGTCGTAGGCGGCGAGCGCGGTTTCGGCGGCGCGGTGCATGGCCTGGGTGTAGGGGGCGGGTGGCAAGCGGGCTCCTCGGCTGGAGTCGGGAGTCATCTCAGCAGGTTCGCCGCCCGCTCGCAACCGCGTATCGACGGCCGCGGTTGTGCTTGGGGCGCAACCGGAGTGTGAGGTGAGGCGTGGTGTACCCGTACGCGAAAGCAGTGAGCCTCGGGTGAAGTCCGGGGTTCGACAAGAACGCGGAAGGACCATGCGATGCAGGGACAGACGACCGATGAGCGGTTCCAGAAGGTCGACAACTACCGCAGCGAGGATGGTCTCGCGGCCCGTCAGGGGCTCTACCATTTCAAGACCCCGGATTACGACCTGCCGGGTGTCGTGGTCTCGAGGGTCGGCCGGCAGCCGGGGCGGGTGCTCGATGTCGGGTGCGGCAACGGGCGCTACACGGGGCGGCTGCGGGAGGCGCTCCCTGGCGCGGAGGTGATCGGGGTGGACCTCGCGGAGGGGATTCTGGCGTCGGTGCCGGAGCCGACGGTGGTGGCCGATGTCGCCGAGCTGCCGTTCGAGGACGGTTCGGCGGATGCGGTGCTGGCGATGCACATGCTCTACCACGTGCCCGACATTCCGGCGGCGCTCGACGAGTTGCAGCGCGTGCTCGCGCCGGGCGGGGTCCTGTTCGTCTCGACACTCGCTGCGGACGACAAGCGGGAGTACGTGCCGATCTGGCAGGACGCGGCACGGGAGGTGCTCGGGGGCGAGGTGCGGATGGCGTTGACGACGCTGCTTGAGCGTTTCTCTCTGGAGACGGCGGAGTCGATGCTGGCCGAGCGGTTCGAGACGGTTGCGCTGCACGACCTTCCGGGTGTGATCGAGGTGCCCGGGCCGGGGCCGCTGATGGCGGCGTTCCGGTCCGAGGAGGACTTCATCGGGTTGCCGCAGGGTGATTTCGAGCGGTTGATGGGCGCGATCGAGCAACGGCTGGAGGCGCACTTCGCCGACCACGAGGTCCTGCGGATCACCAGCCACAGCGGGATTCTCGAATGCCGAGGCGCGAAGGGCTGACCTGCGACTGACGCGCTGGTCGGTGGATCAGCGGAGATCAGCGGTGAGGCGGAACCGCATCAGGACGACTGGCGTCGCGTCGTCGACGGTGAAGTCGGGGTCGCCGAGTTCGTTTCGCATGTCGTCGCTGGTCCAGAAGGCTTCGTGGTTGGCGCGCCAGGTGTCGAGGGCGCGGTCGCCTTCGCCTTCGGCGATGGCGTGTTCGAGGGGGACTGCACCGAGGGGCGCGATGCGGACGTCGGTGGTCTCGATGAGGGCGACGGGCCGGCCGTCGGAGTCGATGACGACCTCTTGCTCGCCGGGTTCGGGCAGCGGGTGGGTCTCGTATTCGACGGCGAGGCCGGTGGTGGCGGTCTTGCGGCCGTCGAGGATGGCGGCCACGAGTCGGTCGCGCAGCGGGCCGGGGAAGGCGAACTCTGATCGGGGGAGTGCGGCGATCTCAGCGGCGGTGGGGCGGTTGGTCATGAGCTGATCGTACGAGGACCGGAGCGCCTGCGCCCCGGTCCTCGACGTATGAGGACGGCACCGACCGGACCTCGGTCGGTGCGTGCATTGGCCCCCGCTGCCGAAGACGGCCAGCGCGCTTGTCGGTGATCGCGGCGACATGATCGTTCGTTGGCCTAACGAATGTGTTATCGTTAGCCTCACGAACGTTAATTGCTCGAATCGTCGGGCGATCGCCATCCCCAGGAGTGCATCACCATGAGCGCCAATGACACCGCCATCCGCCCCTTCCGCATCGATGTCCCGCAGGCCGACCTCGACGACCTCGAGGACCGGCTCTCGCGCACCCGCTGGCCCAACGAGGTGGCCGACGCCGGGACCGACTACGGGTTCCCCCTCGCCCGGCTCAGGGCGCTGGCCGAGTATTGGCGCACCGAGTTCAGCTGGCGTGAGCAGGAGGCGCGGCTCAACGAGCTGCCGCATTTCACGACCGAGATCGAGGGGCAGAGCATTCACTTCGTGCACGTCCGGTCCGCGAACCCCGACGCCCTCGCGCTGGTGCTCACGCATGGCTGGCCGGGGTCGTTCCTGGAGTTCCTCGATGTGATCGAGCCGCTCTCGCGGGACTTCCACCTTGTCATCCCTTCCATCCCGGGCTATGGCTTCTCCGGGCCGACGCATGAGCGCGATTGGGGTGTGCCGCGGGTCGCGCGGGCCTGGGCCGAGCTCATGCGTCGTCTGGGGTACGAGCGGTACGGGGCGCAGGGCGGGGATTTCGGTTCGGGGGTGTCGATCGCGCTGGGCGCGTTCGCGCCTGAGCATGTGGTGGGGGTCCATGTCAACTACCTGCCGACGCGGCCCGACCCGGACGCCGGGCTCGAGTTGTCCGCGTCGGACGAGGCCCGGCTCGACACCGTGCGGGCGTTGATGGCCAATCGTCCGCCGTATCAGGCGCTGCAGGCGCTGACGCCGCAGACTATCGGGTACGCGCTCACGGATTCTCCGGTCGGCCAGCTGGCGTGGATCGCCGAGCGGTTCGCGCAGTGGACGGATCCGGCGACGCCGGTGAGCGATGAGCGGATGCTCACCGACGTCTCCTTGTACTGGCTGACCGCGACCGCCGCGTCGTCGGCCCGGTTGCATCGCGACAGCCAGCGCGGTGCGAGGGTGGAGTGCAGGGTGCCGTTGGGGGTGGCGGTGTTCGCGCATGACATCACGTTGTCGGTGCGGCCGCTTGCTGAGCGGTTGTTCGATGTTCGGCATTGGTCGGAGTTCGGGCGGGGTGGGCATTTCGCGGCGATGGAGGTGCCGGAGGCGTTGGCGGGGGATGTGCGGGCGTTCTTCTTGGCGCGGTTGCGGGATTAGTGGGAGGCGGGGGCCGCCGGTTTACCGGCGGCCCCTTTTGTGTGTGGTTAGGCGGGGACCCAGACGCTGAGGGGTTGGATGCCGAGGTCGGGGATGGCGCTGTTGCCGGGGACGAGGTAGGGGCCGCCGGTGCAGTCGTCGTTGGGGAAGAGTGCGGCGGCGTTGTCGTTGGTGTTGATGGCGGAGTTGGCGCGGCCGGCCCAGCCGTGGTCGACGAGGCTGACGCAGGTGCCGGGTTCGACGAGTGAGCTGGCGGTGAAGCGTTCGCCGGTGTAGTTGTCGCCTTCGAAGAGGCAGAGGGTGTCGGTGAGGGGGCATTCGTCGGCGGTGGTGGTGGTGTCGGCGGGTGTGGCTGCCGCGGGTGTGGCGGCGGTGAGGATCGCGGCTGCGGCGAGTGCGGGGGCGAGGTATTTGAGGCGGCGGGTGTTGGCGGTGGCTTGGGGGTTCTTGCGCATGCGCAGTTCTCCTTTGGTCACGCGTTGCGTTGTGGGGGAAGCATATCGGGGGAGTGGGGGGGCTGGTCAAAGTTTGTTTGCGGGGTCGTCCGAACTCGCTTAGGTATCGATGTATTTCGATTGTTCTCACTCTCGGGGCGTGGGGTCGTGCGCGCTTTTTTACGGCCCGGCAACGGGAGTTCACCGGGCCGTTCTTGACGCGCACGGCGGCGAAACATCGCGCCCCTAGCTTGAACCCATAGCGGATACGACGCTGTATACGCACCTGTACACCGCCGCTGCCTGCGGCGACACCCCTTGCGGGCCCGGGTCCCCATCCGCCCGGGCTTCCCTGCGTGAAAGGTCGAACCCCCGTATGCCACAGCGTTCCACGATCACCCGCCTGGCCCGCGCCACCGGCGCCGCCGCGGCGGCCTGCGCCCTCCTCGCCACCGCCGCGTGCGGTTCGCGGGCGGGGGAGGAGACCCAGGCGGCCGAGTCCTGTGTCGACACCTCCGGCGACACCGTCAAGGTCGGCGCGCTCAACTCCCTGTCGGGCACCATGGCGATCTCCGAGACCACCGTGCGCGACGCGATCTACCTCGCCGTCGACGAGATCAACGCCGCCGGCGGCGTCCTGGACAAGCAGATCGAGATCGTCGCCGAGGACGGCGCTTCCGAGCCGACCGTGTTCGCCGAGAAGGCCGAGAAGCTCATCCGCGAGGACTGCGTCGCGGCCGTGTTCGGCGGCTGGACCTCGGCCTCGCGCAAGGCGATGCTGCCGGTCTTCGAGGACAACGACTCGCTGCTGTACTACCCGGTCCAGTACGAGGGCCTGGAGGCGAGCGAGAACATCTTCTACACCGGGGCGACCACGAACCAGCAGATCATCCCCGCGCTCGACTACCTCGCCGAGACCGGCGTCAAGTCGCTGTACCTGGTCGGGTCCGACTACGTCTTCCCGCGCACGGCGAACGCGATCATCAACGCCTACGCCGAGGCGCACGGCATCGAGGTCCTCGGCGAGGACTACGTGACCCTGGGTTCGACCGAGTTCTCCACCATCGTCAACCAGGTCAAGTCCGCCGGGGCCGACGCGGTGTTCAACACCCTCAACGGCGACTCGAACGTCGCGTTCTTCCGCGAGTACGCCAACGTCGGGCTCACGGCCGAGCAGATGCCGGTCATGAGCGTCTCGATCGCCGAAGAGGAAGTGGGCGGCATCGGCGTGGAGAACATCGAGGGGCAGCTGGCGGCCTGGAACTACTACCAGACCGTCGAATCGCCCGCGAACGCGGCGTTCGTCGCGGCGTTCAAGGCCGAGTACGGGGCCGACCGCGTCACCTCCGACCCGATGGAGGCCGCGTACACCTCGGTGCACCTGTGGGCGGCCACGGCCGAGAAGGCCGGGTCGTTCGCCGTCGCCGACATCCAGGGCGCGGCCGACGGCGTCTCGTTCGACGCCCCTGAAGGGACGGTCGTCATCGACGGGGCCAACCACCACGTCACCAAGACCGCGCGCATCGGCGAGATCAGCGCCGACGGCCTGCTCTACACCGTGTGGGAGTCCGAGGGCGCGATCGAGCCCGACCCGTTCCTCGACGGCTACGACTGGGCCGCCGACCTCACCGTCAGCCAGTAGCCGTGCGGGCGATCAGGAAGGAGACACCATGGACCTGCTCGTAGGACAGCTGTTCACCGGGCTGAGCACCGGATCGATCCTGCTGCTGGCGGCGCTGGGCCTGTCGCTCACGTTCGGCCAGATGGGCGTGATCAACATGGCGCACGGCGAGTTCATCATGGCCGGGTGCTACACCGCCTATGTCGTGCAGCAGCTCGCCGGGGACGCCGGCGTGTCCCTCCTGATCGCCCTGCCGCTGGGCTTCGCCGTCGGCGGCGTCATGGGCCTGGTCCTCGAGGCCCTGCTCATCCGCCACCTCTACCACCGGCCCCTCGACACGCTCCTGGTGACCTTCGGCGTCGGGCTCATCCTCCAGCAGGTCGCCCGGGACGTCTTCGGCGCTCCGGCGGTGAACGTGTCCGTTCCCGAGGCCCTGCGCGGCGGGGTGGACCTCCTGGGCGTCACGGTCCCCAAGACCCGCCTGTTCATCATGGGCCTCGCCGTCGTCGCGGTCACCGCCGTCGCCCTCGTCCTGCGGTTCACCCCCGCCGGGCGGCGCATCAGGGCGGTCGTGGGCAACCGCGACCTCGCCGAGACCGCCGGGATCTCCTCCCGCGCCGTGGACGCCGGCACGTTCTTCATCGGCTCCGGCCTCGCCGGCGTCGCCGGGGTCGCCCTGACCCTCATCGGCTCGACCAGTCCCACCACCGGCCAGTCCTATCTCGTCGACGCGTTCCTCGTCGTCGTCGCCGGGGGCCTGGGCCGCATCAAGGGCGCCGTGGTGGCCGCCGTCGCCCTCGGCGCGACGCAGGCGGTCTTCGAGACCTACTCGACCGCGTCCCTCGCCAAGGTCGGCGTCTTCATCGTCATCGTCGTCTTCCTGCAGCTGCGCCCCCAAGGCCTGTTCACGCTGCGGACCAGGAGCCTCGCATGAACCGCTTCTTCGCCTCGCGCCTGGGCACGTGGGCCGGGTTCGCGGCCGCGGCCGCCGTCCTGTTCGGGCTCGCGCCCCTCGTCCTGTCAGGATTCCGGCTCGGGCTGCTCGCCCAGTTCCTCTGCTACGCCGTCGTCGCCGTCGGCATCGGCCTCGCCTGGGGCCGCGGCGGCATGCTCACCCTCGGCCAAGGCGTCTTCTTCGGCATGGGCGCCTACCTCATGGCCATGCACCTCAAAATGGCCGACGCCGCATTCCGGAGCGGCCCCGGCGCCGTCCCCGACTTCATGGCACTCGCCGGCATCCGCGAACTCCCCGCCTACTGGGCGCCCTTCGCCTCGCCGGTGTTCACCATCGCCGCGATCCTCCTGCTGCCCACCGGCTTCGCCGTCCTGCTCGGCCTCGCCGTCTTCAAACGCCGCGTCAAAGGCGCCTACTTCGCGATCCTCTCCCAAGCCCTCGCCGGCGCCTTCGCGATCCTCCTCATCGGACAGCAGTCCCTCGGCGGGTTCAACGGCCTCTCACGCTTCCGGTACTTCTTCGGCTACAACCTCGACGACCCGGTCAACCAGCAGATGCTCTACTACATCGCCGCCGGCGTCCTCCTCGCCGTCGTCGCCGTCGCACTCCAACTGCGCCGCTCCCGCTACGGCGAACTCCTCCTCGCCGTCCGCGACGCCGAAGAACGCGTCCGCTTCCTCGGCTACGACGCCGCCAACATCAAGACCGTCGCCTACGCCACCGCCGCGCTCTTCGCCTCCGTCGCCGGCGCCGTCTTCGTGCCCATCGTCGGCATCATCTCCCCGGCCTCCATCGGCATCGTCCCCTCCATCATGTTCCTCCTCGGCGTCGCCATCGGCGGCCGCGCCACCCTCCTCGGCCCCGTCCTCGGCGCCCTCGCCGTCTACTGGGCCCAGACCACCCTCTCCGAACAGTTCCCCTCCGGCTGGGTCTACGCCCAAGGACTCCTGTTCGTCCTCGTCATCGCCCTCCTCCCCGGCGGCATCGCCTCGATCACCGCCCTCGCCAAGCGATTCCCCACCAAACGAGCCCCCGCGGAGGCCGCAGCATGAGCACCATCGCCCTGACCTGCACCGACATCCACGTCGCATTCGACGGCTTCAAAGCCGTCGACGGCGTCTGCCTCGAACTGGCCCGCGGCGAAGTCCACTTCCTCATCGGACCCAACGGCGCCGGCAAGACCACCCTCGTCGACGCCGTCACCGGCCTCACCCCCTACACCGGATCCGTCACCAAAGACACGCCCGGCAAAGGCGCCGTCGAACTGCGCGGCAAAAAGGTCCACCACATCGCCCGCACCGGCATCGGCCGCACCTTCCAGACCGCCACCGTCTTCGACAACCTCACCGTCGCCCAGAACCTCGACATCGCCGCCGGCGCCCACCGCAGCCCCTGGACCCTCCTGCGCCGCCGCCGCCACCTCCCCGAGACCGTCACCGCCACCATGGACCGCATCGGCCTGACCGGCCACGCCCACACCCCCGCCGGCATCCTCGCCCACGGCCAGAAGCAGTGGCTCGAGATCGGCATGCTCCTCGTCGGCGACGCCGACGTCCTCCTCCTCGACGAACCCATCGCCGGCATGGGCCACGACGAACGCGAGACCACCGGACGACTCCTCCACGACATCGCCGCCGACCGCGCCGTCGCCGTCGTCGAACACGACATGGACTTCATGCGCGCCTTCGCCTCCCGCGTCACCGTCCTCCACGCCGGCGCCGTCCTCGCCACCGGAACGGTCGACGACGTCTCGACCGACCCGCGCGTCCAAGCCGTCTACCTCGGCACGAAGGAGACCGCCGATGCTCACACTGCGTAACCTCACCTGCGGATACGGACGCACCCCCGTCGTCCACGACGTGAACCTCGACGTCGGCACCGACCAGGTCGTGGCCGTCATGGGCCACAACGGCGCCGGCAAGACCACCCTCCTGCGCGCCGTCGTCGGCCTCCTCCCCGCCATGACCGGCACCATCGAACTCGACGGCCGCGACCTCACCCGCACCCCCACCCACCAGCGCGTCAAACACGGCATGGCCTACGTCCCCCAAGGCCAGCAATGCTTCGCGCACCTCACCGCCGGCGAGAACCTCCGCCTCGTCGCCGACGGCCGCAAACACGGCAAGACCCTCATCGACGAACAGCTCGACCGCTTCCCCGCCCTACGCCCCCTCCAAGGACGCCAAGCCGGACTCCTCTCCGGCGGCCAGCGCCAGCAGCTCGCCATCGCCCGCGCGCTCATCACCGAGCCGCGCCTGCTCATCCTCGACGAGCCCACCGAAGGCATCCAGCCCAACGTCGTCGCCGAGATCGAGGCGGCCGTCATCGACCTCGCCCGCGGAGGCCTGTCCGTGCTCCTGGTCGAACAGCACCTCGGGTTCGCGCTCCAAGCCGCCGCCCGATACGCCGTCCTGCGATCGGGCCGGATCGCGTCGCACGGGGCGACCGGCGCCGGCGCCGGCGAGCGGGTCCGGGAGGCGATGGCCATATGAACACCGCCTTCACACCCCTGCCCGAGGTGGACGAGCCCCTCGCGGCGCGCGTGTACGTGGCGTTGCGCGCCGACTTGATGGCCGGGCGGTACGAGCCGGGCAAGCGCCTCGGTGAAGAACGGCTCGCCGGGAACTACGGCGTCTCGCGCACGCCCGTGCGCGAGGCCTTGAGCCGGTTGTCCGCCGACGGGCTCGTCTCGCGCGAAGTCGACGGGCTCTACCCGTACCGGCCGCGGATCGACCAGCTCAACGACCTGTACGAGGTGCGGTTGACCCTCGAGCTGCGGGGCCTCGCGCGCGCCGCCGCCGACCCCGAGACCACGCACGACGCCGATCTGCTGGGGCCGGAACTGGAGCGGTGGTACCGGCTGCGGGACGCCCCGCCGGGCCCCGACGCCGGGTTCGTCGAATCCGACGAGCGCTACCACCTGACGCTCCTGGCCGCCTCCGGGAACGCCCAGTTGGCCGAGTCGTTGAAGGCGGTGAACAACCGGATCCGGCCGGCGCGGATGTTCGACTACTTCACCGCCGAGCGGATGGCCGACACGATCGAGGAGCACATCGCGATCGCCGAAGGTGCCCTGGAAGGCCGGTACGCGGAGGCGACGGCAATCCTCACCCGCCACATCGAGACCTCCCGGTCGATCGTGGTCGGCCGCGCCGAGGCGGCCCTGACCTGGGCGCACCTGGCCAACGCCGTCCGCCCCTGAACCGAAGCTGAACTGGAAGCGAGACCTGTCGTGTTCGACCGCATCCTCATCGCCAACCGCGGCGAGATCTCCCGGCGCATCACCCGCACCGCCCACCGGCTCGGCGCCGCCACCGTCGCCGTCTACTCGGAGGCCGACGCCGCGTCCCTGCACGTGCGGGACGCCGACGCGGCGGTATGCGTGGGCCCGGCCGCGCCGGCCGAGTCCTATCTGAACGTCGATGCGATCCTGTCGGCCGCGAAGGACACCGGCGCGCAGGCGATCCACCCCGGGTACGGGTTCCTCGCCGAGAACGCCGAGTTCGCGCGCCGCTGCGCCGAAGCCGGCCTCGTGTTCATCGGCCCCACCCCCGGGCAGCTCGAACTGTTCGGCGACAAGGTCACCGCCCGGGCCGCCGCGACCGCCGCGGGCGTGCCCCTCGCCGCCGGCACCGGCGCCCTCCCCACCCCCGAGGCCGCGGTCGCCGCGGCCGAGCGGATCGGGTACCCCGTCATCGTCAAAGCCTCGGCCGGCGGCGGCGGCATCGGCATGCGGGTCGCCCACAGCCCGCGCGAGCTCGCCGACGTGTTCGCCACCGTCAAGCGCCTCGCCGCCGACAACTTCGGCGACGACGCGGTCTACCTCGAGCAGTACGTCCGGCGCGCCCGCCACGTCGAAGTGCAGGTCTTCGGCGACGGCCTGGGCCGGGTCGTGTCCTTGTCGGACCGCGACTGCACCCTGCAGCGCCGCCACCAGAAAGTCATCGAGGAAGCCCCCGCCCCCGGCCTGCCCGCCCTCGTCCGGGGGCAGATGCACGCCGCCGCGCGGGCCCTCGCCGCCTCGGCCCACTACCGGTCCGCCGGCACCGTCGAGTTCATCTACGACCCCGAACGCGAGACCGCCTCGTTCCTGGAGTGCAACACGCGCCTCCAGGTGGAGCACCCGGTCACCGAGCAGATCCTCGGCATCGACCTCGTCGAGTGGATGATCCGCGCCGCCGCCGGCGACACGGCCTTCCTCGACGGCCTGCCCGACACCGGCCCCGCCGTGACCGGCGCCGCGGTCGAAGCGCGCGTCTACGCCGAAGACCCCGCCCGCGACCACCTCCCCTCCGCCGGGCTCCTCACCTGCGTCGACCTCCCCGCCGCCGCCCGCGTCGACACGTGGATCGCACCCGGCCTCGACGTCCCCGCCGCCTACGACCCCATGCTCGCCAAGATCATCACCACCGGCGACACCCGCGAGGCCGCGTGGGCCGCGCTCGCCGACGCATTGGGCGAGACCCGGATCGAAGGCGTCCACACCAACCTCGGGCAGCTCGCCGCCGCCGCCGTCGACGCCCGCGTCGCCGCCGTCGCCCACGACACCGGCACCATCGCCACCATCACCGACACCTCCCCGCGCATCGACGTCATCGCCCCCGGCGTCCTCACCACCGTCCAGGACTGGCCCGGCCGGCTCGGGCACTGGCAGGTCGGCGTCCCCCCGTCGGGGCCCATGGACGACCACTCCTTCCGGGCCGGCAACCGCGCCCTCGGCAACCCCGAGGGCGCCCCCGGCCTCGAATGCACCATCGCCGGCCCCACCCTGCGCTTCAGCGCCCCCGCGATCGTCTGCGTGACCGGCGCCCCCGCGCCCGTCACCCTCGACGGCGAGCCCGCACCCCAATGGGAGCCCCTCCACGTGCCCGCCGGCGGCGTCCTCGCCGTCGGCGCCGTCACCGACGCCGGCGCCCGCACCTACGTGCTCTTCCAAGGCGGCCTCGACGTCCCCCGGTTCCTCGGCTCGGCCTCGACGTTCCCGCCCGGGCGCATCGGCGGCTACACCGGCGACCAGCTCCGCGCCGGCGACCGCCTCCTCCCCGCCGCCACCGGACTCGAAGCGGCACACGCCGTCCCGGTCGCCGAGCGGCCCGAATTCACGCACGCGTGGACCCTCGCCGTCACCCCCGGGCCCCAGCCGGCCCCCCACTACTTCACCACCGGCGACATGGCCCGGATCTACGACGCCGCATGGACCGTCCAAGTCCACGCCGGACGCTCCGGCGTCCGCCTCGACGGACCCCGCCCCGCATGGGCCCGCACCGACGGCGGCGACGCCGGCCTCCACCCCTCCAACCTCCACGACAACCCCTACTCCGTCGGCACCGTCAACTTCACCGGCGACACCCCCGCCCTCCTCGGCCCCGACGGCCCCAGCCTCGGCGGCTTCGCCTGCCCCTTCACCGTCACCACCGCCGACCGGTGGAAACTCGGGCAACTGCGCCCCGGCGACACCGTCCGCTTCCTGCCCGTCGACGAACCCGAAGCCGACCGCCTCCGCGCCCGCCCCCTCGCCCCGCCCCGCCCCCTCGATCGCGCCGAACACGACACCGCGACCCTCGCCGCCATCGACGCCGGCGAGGACCGGCCCGCCGTCGCCTACCGGCGGGCCGGCGACGACGCCGTCCTCCTCGAATACGGGCCCATGCACCTCGACCTGGGCCTGCGCATGAGAGTCGGCGCCCTCATGGACGCCCTCGCCGCCGCCGCACCAGCCGGACTCATCGACACCACCCCCGGGGTGCGGTCCCTCCACCTGCACGTCGACCCCGACCTCCTCCCGATCCGCACCCTCACCGGGCTCCTGGTCGAACTCGAGCAGGACCTCCCCGACATCAACGACATGACCGTCCCCTCACGGGAAGTGCGGCTCCCCATCTCCTGGAACGACGCCGTCGTCGACGAGGCCATCGCCCGCTACACCACCAACGTCCGCGACGACGCCCTGTTCAACCCCTCCAACATCGAATTCATCCGCCGCATCAACGGCCTCGACACCATCGACGACGTCGCCCGCATCGCCACCAGCGCCGAATGGCTCGTCCTGGGCCTGGGCGACGTCTACCTCGGCGCGCCCGCCGCCGTCCCCGTCGACCCCCGGCACCGGCTCGTCACCACCAAGTACAACCCCGCCCGCACCTGGACCGCCGAAGGCACCGTCGGCATCGGCGGCTCCTACATGTGCATCTACGGCATGGACTCGCCCGGCGGGTACCAGCTCGTCGGCCGCACCGCCCCCATCTGGGCCGGCCTGCGCGACCTCCCGTCCTTCCACGACGGCCTGCCCTGGCTCCTGCGGTTCTTCGACCGCGTCGTCTTCGAACGCGTCAGCGAGGAGCAGCTCGCCGAGACCCGCCGCGAACTCGCCGCCGGACGGACCCGTCTCGACATCCGCCCCGGCACCTTCGCCTACGCCGACTACCGGCGGCTCCTGGCCGACAACGCCGACAGCATCGACGCGTTCCGCACCCGCCAGGCCGCCGCGTTCGAGGCCGAACGGCAGCGGTGGGCCGACGCCGGCGAATTCGACCGCGACCACACCGAACCGGCCCCCCACACCGGGCCCGCGGTCGACCTCGCCGCCGGCGAGACCCTCGTCGAAGCGCCCATGGCCGCCAGCGTCTGGCGCATCGACCTCCGCGAAGGCGACACCGTCACCGCCGGGGACACCGTCGTCGTCCTCGAAGCGATGAAACTCGAGATGCCCGTGACCGCACCCGTCACCGGGACGGTCACCCGCGTCCTCGCCCGGCCCGGCGACCAGGCCGCGCCCGGCACACCGCTGCTCGTGATCGCCGACCGGTAGACGACCGACCATCAGACAGGGGAATCCGTGAACACCACCAGCGCCGCCCAGCGGGTGCGGGACGCCTACGCCCGCATGCAGGAAGCCGAGAGGCCCGAAGCGTGGATCGCCGTGCGCGGCCTCGACGACCTCCTCGCCGAAGCCGCCGCCGTCGACGCCCGCGCCGCCGCCGGGGCGGCACTGCCGCTGGCCGGCACCGTGTTCGCCGCCAAGGACAACATCGACGTCGCCGGCCTCCCCACCACCGCCGCCGCGCCCTCCTTCGCGTACGAACCCGAACGGGACGCCACCGCCGTCGCGCGCCTGCGCGCCGCCGGCGCGATCTGCCTGGGCAAGACCAACCTCGACCAGTTCGCGACCGGCCTGGTCGGCACCCGCAGCCCCTACGGGCCGGTCCGCTCCGCCCACGACGAGACCCTGATCTCGGGCGGGTCCTCCTCCGGCTCGGCCGTCGCGGTCGCGCTCGGCGTCGTCGACTTCGCGCTCGGCACCGACACCGCCGGGTCCGGGCGGGTCCCCGCGGCCCTCAACGGGCTCATCGGCGTCAAAGCCACCCTCGGGCTCGTCCCCGTCGACGGCGTCGTCCCCGCCTGCGCCTCCTACGACTGCCTCACCGTCTTCGCCCCGGGCCTCGACCTCGCCGCCGCCGCGATGCGCACCATGACCGGCCCCAGCCCGGCCGACCCCGCCTCCCGGCCCTGGCCCGCCGACACCCCCCTCGCCGCCCCGCCCGCACCGCGCATCGCACTCCCGCACCCGGGGGCGCTCACCGCCCTCGACCCCGACTTCAGGCCGCTGTGGGCCGAGGCGGTCGCGCGGCTCGAGGCGACCGGCGCCCAGACCGCCGTCATCGACGTGCAGCCGCTCCTGGACGCCGCACTCCTGCTCTACGAAGGCGCGCTCGTCACCGAACGGTACGCGGCCTTCGGGCACCGGCTCGACGCCGACGACACCGACCCCACCGTCGCCGCGATCGTGCGCGGCGCCTTGCAATACTCCGGCGCGGACCTCGCCGCCGACCAGCAGCGCCTGCGCGCCACCCGCCTCGAAGCCGCCGCGCTCCTGGCCGGGTTCGACGCGCTCGTCCTGCCCACCGCGCCCCTCCACCCCTCGCTCGCCGACGTCGCCGCCGACCCCGTCGGCGTCAACGCCCGCATGGGCACCTACACCAACTTCGTCAACCTCCTCGACATGGCCGCCGTCGCCGTCCCCGCCGGGCGGGCCGGCGCGAAAGGGTTCGGCGTCAGCCTCATCGTCCCCGCCTTCGCCGACCAGATCGCCCTCGACCTCGCCGCCCGCCTCACCGGCACCCCCGCCCCCGCCTACGCGCCCGGCGGCTGCGACCTCGTCGTCTTCGGCGCCCACCTCACCGGCATGCCCCTCAACCACCAGCTCACCGGCCTCAACGCCCGCCTCGTCGGGGCGGTGCGCACCGCCCCGGCCTACCGGATGCACGCCCTCGACACCGACCCGCCCAAACCCCTCGTCATCCGCACCGCCGCGGGCGGGGCGAGCCTGCCCGGCGAGCGCTGGCAGTTGAGCCCGGCCGCGCTCGGGCGGTTCCTCGACGGCCTGCCCGCACCCATGACCCTGGGCAAGGTCGAGCTCGACGACGGCACCTGGGCCACCGGATTCTGCGCGGCCGAGCCCGCGGGGGAGGACGTCACGGCCGCCGGCGGATGGCGGGCCTGGCGGCAGTGACCGCCTAGCATGGTCGCCACCGCACCACCGGAAGGAACCCGATGCGCCACGACCCGACCCTGCAGGCCCTCGCCCGGATCGAACGCAAACTCGACCTCGTCATGCGCCACCTCGCGATCGCCGACCACGCCCCGCCCGAGCCCGACCCGTTCACCGAGGTCCGCGACCTGGCCCGGCGCGGCAAGAAGATCCAGGCGATCAAGGCCTACCGCGAGATCACCGGCACCGGCCTCAAAGAGGCCAAAGACGCCGTCGACCGCATGGAAGCCGGACACTGAACCCACTCGTGCCCCGCCGGTGCGGGGCACGAGTGGATGTGACGGTCACTCGCGGGATTCGGGTAGGGTCGCGCCCATGCAACCCCAGCCGCAGCCGACGGTCCGCCGCGCCCTCATCGCCGCCGTCTGGCTCGCGGGCGTCGCCGCCGGACTCCTCGCCGCCGTCTGGGGTGTGGCCTGGGCGCTCGAAGGCGGCCCGCAGCCGAGCCTGGCCACCGTCCAGAGCGCCACGCGCCTGGACTTCCCCGAGGACACCGAGGTGACCGACGCCGACCTGACGGCCATGGAGTCCCCGACCCCCGGCGACCGCGCCGAAGTCACCGTCGAGATCCCCTCGGACGGCTTCGACGACTTCCTCGCCGACAACGGCATGGACGCGCCGCTGCTGGCCGGGACGAGCCCGGGCGGGACCGCCACGGGCGTCATCCCGGCCGGATGCGACGACGAGATCTGCTGGGCCGCGACCATCATCGTCGAGAACGACGCCGTCACCGTCGAACTCGACGTCACCCTCCTCTAGGGCCTGTCCTGCGCATCAGACCGGCCCGCTCGCCGCGGTGTCGGCCCTCCCGACACCACCCCGGTATCGGGAAAGCCCTCCGCCTCGCGAACGCACCAACGGACTCGGACACCGCCGCATCCTTGATGCACAGACGGGCCCTAGCCGAACAGGGCCGGCTCGCCCCGCTCGAGCGACAGCAGCCGCTCCTTGCGCCACAGGCCCCCGGCGTAGCCGGTGAGCTTGCCGTTCGCGCCGATCACCCGGTGGCAGGGGACGACGATCGCGATCGGGTTGCGCCCGTTCGCCAGCCCGACCGCCCGCACCGCCTTGCGGTCCCCGATCCGCTCCGCGATGTCCATGTACGACACCGTCTCGCCGTAGGGGATGCGGCACAGCTCCTTCCACACCCGGTGCTGGAACGTCGTGCCGGCGGCGGCGAGCGGCAGGTCGAAGTCCCGCAGGTCCCCGGCGAAATACGCCTCGAGCTGGTCGACGGCGGCCTCCAGGACCGGGGTGGCCTCCTCGGGACCCCAGGCGTCCTTCATCTCCTCGACGCCCATGTGGACGCAGGTGACGCCCGCGTCGACCGCCGAGACGGCCATGAGCCCCAGCGGGGACTCCATCGTCAGATGCCTTGCGGTGGGATCAATCGCGGTGGTCATGCTGCGGTCTCCTTCTCGGTGTCGGTCGGCAGGCGGTTCGTCGGGTGCTCGCTCGAGGCCCACAGGTACTGGACGGCGTAGGCCCGCCAGGGCCGCCACGCCTGCGACCTCGCCTCCAAGGCCTTCCCGGCGCCCAGGTCGAGATGCCGGGCGCCCTTGACGACCCCGAGGTCGTTGACGGGGAACGCGTCGGGATCCCCCAGGGCGCGCATGGCGATCATCTCGATCGTCCACGGCCCCACCCCCGCCACCCCGGCGAGGTCCTGCCGGGCCTTCGCCCAGTCCGCGCCGGGCCCCACCTCCACCCGCCCCGCGGCGAGCGCCGCGGCGAGCGCCAGGACGGTGGCCTTGCGGCGGGCGGGCATCGGCAGGTGCGCGGGGTCGGCCTCGGCCAGCGCGGCCGGGGAGGGGAAGAGCCGGGTGAGGCCGCCGTCGGGGTCGTCGACCGGCTCGCCGTAGCGTTCGGCGAGGCGGGCGGCGACGGTGGCGGCTGAGGCGGTGGCGATCTGCTGGCCGATGACGGCGCGCAGGGCGTACTCGGGGCCGTCGGCTTTGCGCGGGACGCGGCGGCCGGGGGTCTTGGCGACGAGGGGGGCGAGGGCGGGGTCGGCGGTGAGGGCTTCCATGGGGGCGTGGGGGTCCGCGTCGAGGTCGAGGGCGCGGCGGCAGCGGGCGACCGCGGCGGTCACGTCGCGCAGGTCGGCGACGCGCAGGCGGCATTCGATGTAGCCGGGTGCGGGGCGCAGGGCGGCGGTGCCGGGGCCGTGGGGCAGGCGCAGGGTGCGCCGGTAGGCGCCGCCCTGCCATTCTTCGACGCCGGGTGCCGCGGCGGCGGCGAGGTGCCCGAAGAGGTTGGAGGGTTCGAAGGGTTCGCGGTAGGCGAGGCGGAGGGTGATGGCGCCGCCGCCGGTCGTCGTGCGGCCTCGGGCTTTGGTGCGCAGTTCGGTGGGGGAGCAGGCGAAGACGTCGGCGACGACGCGGTTGAAGGCGCGGATGGAGGCGAATCCGGCGGCGAAGGCGACCTGGCCCATGGGCAGGTCGGTGGATTCGATGAGGGTGCGGGCGACTTGGGCCCGTTGGGCGCGGGCGAGGGCGGCCGGTCCGGCGCCGACTTCGGCGATGAGGAGGCGTTCGAGTTGGCGCAGGGAGTAGCCGAGGCGGGCGGCGAGGCCGGCGGCGCCGTCGCGGTCGACGACGCCTTCGCCGATGAGGCGCATCGCGCGGGCGCACACGTCCGAGCGCCAGTCCCAGGCGGGGGAGCCGGGGGAGGCGTCGGGGCGGCAGCGTTTGCAGGCCCGGTAGCCGGCGTCCTGGGCGGCCGCGGCGGAGGCGTAGAACCGCTGGTGTTCGCGTTTGGGTTTGACCGCGGGGCAGGAGGGGCGGCAGTAGATGCGGGTGGAGGTGACGGCCAGGAACACCCAGCCGTCGAAGCGGGCGTCGCGGCCGGCGACGGCGGCCTGCAGCCGGTCGGTGTCGCCGAGGATCGCGTGGAAGTCCATGCCCCCAAGACTGCCTCCCGGGTGCGACAACGGCTAGCCAGAAATCGACATCACGATTCGGGGAGCTGGAGCCGGTCGACCGCCTCGCGGGAGCGGCGGGCGGGGCGGCGGTCGTAGCGGGCGGTGGTGGCGGGGGAGGCGTGGCCGACCAGGGACTGGGTGATGGCCAGGTCGACGCCGGCGTCGAGGAGCTCGCCGATGAAGGTGCGGCGGAAGTCGTGCGGGGTGTGGCGGCGCTGCCCGGCCTCGACCAGGCGTTTCATGAGCAGGTCGGCGATGGCCTGCCCGGTCATGCCCGACAGGTGCGTGCCGGTGCGGCGCAGCCGCCCGGCCTTGTTGATGGGGCAGAACAGGGCGCCGGGGTCGTTGCCGCGGACGTGCGTCCACCGGTCGATGCGGGCCTGGGCGGCCTCGGTGACGTAGACGGCGCGTTCCTTGTTGCCTTTGCCGACGATGCGGATGGACCGCTCGGCGGGGTCGTAGTCGGCCAGGCGCATCGAGGCGATCTCCGAGCGCCGGCACCCGGTCGAGTAGAGCGTGGCGAGGACGGCGGCGTCGCGGGCGCCGGCCGGGCCGGGGTCGGCGTCGCACGCGTAGAGGGCCGCGCCGAGCGCTTCGGCGTCGACCTGCTGGCCGACGGGGAGCCGCTGGGCTTTGACCGGTTGCAGGTCGCAGGCGCGCTGGTAGTCTTCGGCGGCCATGAGGTCGAGCCGCCACGCTTCTTTGAGGACGCGGCGCAGGGCCGCGAGGTGCTTGTTGACGTACGCGCCGGACCAGCCCGCGTCGATCATCGCCGCCCGCAGCCGCGACGTGTGCTCGTAGCGCAGCAGGTGCCACGGCTGGCCTTCGCCGACCGCTTCGGGGTCGCCCGAGAGCAGCTGGGCGATGCGGTCGAGGCAGCCGCGCATGGTCCGCCGCGACTCGGCCGACCCGAGCGTGTCGAGGTAGGCGCGGTACGGGTCGGCGCCCGGCCCTGCGGGGGCGGGGGCGGCGGACCAGTCGACACCTATGAGTTCAGCGGCCATGCGTCCCACCATAACCCAAGCCCCGCAGTCATTCTGGCGTCTCAGCGGCCATGTCCCGCAGCCGGCGGACGGTGCGAAGGTTCCGGGTCGTGGCCGCGGTGTCGCCCAGGGGCTTCCAGAACCCCGACCGGTCCAGTGTGGACTTCCCGAGTCCGTCCGGGTAGTACACCCACACGTGCGAGCCGGCCACGACCGCCTCCTCGGGCCGCCCTGCGGGGACGGCCAGCGCGGGCGCGGGCCCGGACAGGAACGTCACGGTCACCTTCGCCTCGTCGAGGCCGCGCCCGGCGAACGGGTCGGCGTCGAGGAGGCGGTCGAGTTCGGCGCCGGTGCGGACCATGACCGGGACGCGGTGCCCGAACTCGGTCTCGAGCACTGCCGCGATCGCCTCGGCGACGGCGGGGGCGGCGGTGTCGGCGTCGAGGACGAGGTTCCCCGACTGGATGTAGGTGCGCACCCGGGCGAATCCGGCCTCGGTGAGCGCGGTGCGCAGGCCGGCCATGGGCACCTTGCGGTGCCCGCCGACGTTCACGCCCCGCAGCAGTGCCGCATAGGTCGTCACGATGTCCCCTCTCGCCGCAATGGACGCCACGTACCCCGACGGTACGGCAGGGGCCGGCGTGGCAAGATCGCGTCATGAGCTCGGCGTTCCACACCACCACCATCGCCGTCCACACCGGACGCCGCGAGACCGTGAAGGACCTCACCGGCGCCTGCGAGGCGTTCCTGACCGAGGTGGGCGCCCGCGACGGCCTGCTCAACGTGTTCGTGCCGCACGCGACCGCCGGGATCGCCGTCATCGAGACCGGCGCGGGTTCGGACGAGGACCTGCTCGACGCCCTCGCCGACCTCCTGCCGCGCACCGACCGGTGGCGCCACCAGCACGGCTCGACCGGGCACGGCAGGGACCACGTCCTGCCGGCCCTGGTCGCCCCGCACGCCACGCTCCCGGTCGTGGCCGGGCGCATCGCCCTGGGCACGTGGCAGTCGGTGCTGCTGGTCGACACCAACCGCGACAACCCCGACCGGACCGTGCGCCTGTCCTTCCTCGGCTAGGGCCTGTGCATTAGGGAGCTATCCGCGTCCGTTGGTGCGCCCGCAAGGCGCAGGGCCCTCTCGATACCACCCCGGTATCGGGAGGGCCGACAACGCGGCGAACGGGCCGGACAGCGACCGGTCTGATCCACAGGACGGGCCCTAAGCCGCGTCGGTCATCCGCGCCCACTGCTCGGGGTCGAGCTTCAGCTCGAGTCCGGCGGCGGCTTCGTCGAGCTGCGCGACCGACGAGACCCCGACCAGCGGGATGACCGGTGCTTCGTGCCCGGCCAGCCACGCCAGCACCACTTGGTTGCGCGAGGCGCCCGTCTCGGCCGCGACCTCGTCGAGCACGCGCAGCCGCGCGGTCGTGCCGGGGTGCTCGTAGTGGTCGCCGAGCGGCTTGGCCGGGTTGGTGTACGCGCCCGACAGGAGCGAGGAGTACGCCAGCAGCGCCGCGCCCGGCGTCGCGGCGATGAAATCCAGGTCCGCCGGCGCGGCGTGGACGTGCCCGCCCTCGGGCAGCACCGCCTCGGGCCGCGGCTTCACATACGAGTACCGGTTCTGCATCGCCGTGTACGCCGCCGCCCCGGTCCCCGCGGCGATGCCGCGGGCGCGCTCGACGCGCCACGCGGTGTGGTTCGAGGCCCCGACCATGCGCGCCTTCCCGTCCCGCACGACCGCGTCGAAGCCCGCGACGGTCGCCTCCAGCGGCGTGTCGCGGTCGTCGCGGTGCGACCAGAACAGGTCCACCCGGTCGGTGCCCAGCCTGGCCAGCGACTCCTCCAGCCCGGCGGCGATCCGCTCCGGCGTCAGCGGCTCCGAATGCTCCAGGCCCCCGCCCGGGAAGGACGGGCGACGCCCGACCTTCGTGGCGATGACCAGGTCGTCCCGGTTGCCGCGTGCGGCCAGCCAGCGCCCGAGCAGCAGCTCCGACTCGTCCCCGGTGCCGCCGTCGATCCAGAACATGTAGCAGTTGGCGGTGTCGATGAAATTGCCGCCCAGTTCGACGAACCGGTCCAGAATCGCGAAGCTCGTGGCCTCGTCCTGCACCCCGCCCAAGGCCATGGCCCCCAGGCACAGGCGCGAGACGCCGATCCGGTCCGGTCCCAATGCGATCCGCTCCACAGCGGTCTCCTCTCTTCCGGACTCCGACGCTAGGGCTTGGAGTGGACTCCAGCGCAAACCCGCAGGCAGCGGCACTGGGGTATCGTCGTTGCTTGTGGCAGACAATGCAACGGCCCCCACCTACACCATCGGCGAATGCGCGCGCCGCTCCGGCTTCACCATGGACACCCTCCGCTACTACGAGCGCATCGGCCTGATCGACGCCGTCGGCCGCACCGCGACCGGGCAGCGTCGCTTCACCGACGGCGACCTCGAATGGCTCGGCACCCTCAAATGCCTGCGCGACACCGGCATGCCCGTCGAGCAGATGGCCCGCTTCGCCGACCTCGTCCGCGACGGCGACCACACCATCCCCGAACGCATCCGCCTCCTCGAAGCCCACCGCGTCGCCGTGGACGACCGCATGGCCGACCTCGCCGCGAAACGCGACTACATCTGCGGGAAGATCGACTACTACCGGTCCGTCTGAAAACCCCTCGACACCAACGGGGCCCGTGGCGATACTCGACGCATGCACCACCACACCCAGGCGCTGGCGATCGCCGAACGGGTCGCGGCCGAACTCGCCCCCGGGACGCTCGGGATCGGCCTGTTCGGGTCCGTCGCCGCCGGCACCGACCATCCGCAGTCGGACATCGACCTGTTCCTCGTCGTCGACACCGGTGCCGGGACCGAGGTGCGGCAGGTCGAGGGCCGCATGGTCACCCTCTCGCGCAAGACCCGCGACGACCTCGAAGGCGGGCTCGCCCACCCCTGGGAGGCCGTGACCGCCGTCGGCGCCTGGCGCCGCGCGCGGATCCTCCACGACCCCGACGGGCGCATGGCGGCCCTCCAGGCCCGCGCCCGCGCCTGGACATGGGAGGCGATCGGCCCCGAAGCCGACCGGTGGGCGGCTCGCGAACTCGTCGGCCTCGCCGAGGAGGTCCACAAGATCCACGGCATGCTCGTACTCGACCGGCCTCGCGCGGCCGCCGCCAACCGCGCCGTCCTCGTCCTCCAACTCGGGTACGCCCTCGCCGTCTCAGGCCGCCTCACCTGCGAATCCGAGAACGACCTCTGGGACGCCGTCGCCGACGCGGAAGGCCCCGACTGGGCCGCCGCCTGGGACGCGGCCGCCGGCATCCTCCCGGCCGACCACGAGACCGGCTGCCGCGCCGCCCTGGCCCTGTACCGGCACGCCGCCGGCCGCCTCACACCGCACCTGGACGCCGGCGAACGAGCCGTGGTCGACACCGCCGGCGCCCTCGCCGCCTGAAAGGAGCCTCGTGCGCCGCTACCTCCTCACCGGCGCCCCCGGCGCCGGCAAGACCACCGTCCTGGGCCTGCTCGCCGCGGCCGGGCACACCGTCATCCCCGAAGCCGCCACCGACCTCATCGAAGCCGCGCAGGCCGCCGGCGACGACGCACCCTGGGAGCGCCCCGACTTCACCGAACGGACCGCCGCCCTCCAACGCGACCGCCAGATCGCCGCGAACACCCGGCCCGGGCCGGTCCAATGGTTCGACCGGTCCCCGGTCTGCGCCCTCGCCCTCGCCCGCTTCACCGGCACCCCCGTCGGCCCCGTCCTCACCGCCGAACTCGACCGCATCAAAGCCGAAGCCGTCTACCGGCCGACGGCGTTCCTGTTCGACCTCCTCGGCTTCATCGAAGCGACCGCGGTGCGGCGCATCGGCATCGACGAGGCCCGCCGATTCGAACACGTCCACGTCGACGCCTACACCGAGCACGGCTACACCCTCGTCCGCATCCCCGCGCTCGCACCGGCCGAGCGCCTCGCCGCGCTTCTCGCCCACACCGCGAACGACACGCCGTGACCGCACCCACCACCGGCATCGTCCAGGCCCTCATCGCCGACCAGTTCCCGCACTGGGCGCACCTGCCCGTGACGCCCGTGCCCCGGCAAGGCTGGGACAACCGCACCTTCCGCCTCGGCCCCGACCTGTCCGTGCGCCTGCCCAGCGCCGCGGCCTATGTCGCGGCCGTCGCCAAAGAAGACCAGTGCCTGCCCGCCCTCGCCGCGCACCTGCCGCTGCCCGTCCCCGAACCGGTCGCCACCGGCCGCCCCTGCGAGGCGTACCCGCACCCGTGGTCGGTCCGGCGCTGGATCGAGGGCGAGACCCTCCTCGACGCCCCGGACGTGGACCGGGGCCGACTCGCCGACGACCTCGGGAGGATCCTGACGGTCCTGCGCGCCGCGCCCGCCGCCGGCGGACCCGCGGCCGGGCAGCACTCGTTCTACCGCGGCTGCCACCCCAGCGCCTACGCCGACCAGGTCCAGCAGTCGCTGCGGCTGCTCGACGGCGCCGTCGACACCGAAGCGTGCCAAGCGGTCTGGGATGCGGGGATGCGCAGCGCGTGGGCGCGCGGGCCGGTGTGGTTCCACGGCGACATCGCCCCCGGCAACCTCCTCACCACCGGCGGCGTGCTCTCGGCCCTGATCGACTTCGGCACCTGCGGCGTCGGCGACCCCGCCTGCGACCTGCAGATCGCCTGGACCTACTTCACCGGCGACGAACGGCGGCGCTTCCGCGCCGCCGCGGGACTCGACGACGCCACCTGGGCGCGCGCCCGCGCCTGGACCCTCTGGAAGGCCCTCATCATGATCGCCGGGATCTCCGGCACCGATCGCGACGGCGCCCAGGCCCGCAACCTCGCCGCGGTCCTGGCCGACCCGGTCACCGGGTGACACCGGCGACCACCGTCTTCCCGGCCGGCCAGCGCCTGGACCCTCGCCGCCCCCGGCGTCGACCACGGCCGCGCCCCGGCGCATCCGCGTCGAGCCCGGGCGACACCCGCTCGCACTGCCGGTGCGCCGCTTAGCGAACGCCCCGCCCGGGAACCGCCGAGAACCACATCCCGACCCCCTGCGGCGGTCAGCTTCGGCGGCGATGCCTGACGGTCACCCGCGCCTTGGGCGTGGGGCGGGCGACCTCCTCGAACCCGGCGGCCAGGAACATCGGCAGCGTCCCGGTGTACGAGCCGCCCGGGCTGCGGTCGACCACCGCCGGGTCGATCGGCACGCCCTCGACGACCGTGGCGCCGCTGCGGTAGGCGAAGTCCACAGCAGCCTCCAGCAGCGCGCGGGACACGCCGCGCCCGCGCCACTGCTCGGGCACGAAGAAGCAGGACACCACCCACACGCGGTCCAGATCCCCGGCATCGGGCAGCGGCCGGGTGTCACGGGCGGTGTTGAGCCGCGGATACGCCGCGCGCGGCGCCACGGCGCACCATCCGACCGGGGTCCCGCCCGCATAGGCGATCAATCCCGGCGGCCCCTCCTCGACTACCTCCCGGGCCGCTTCGGCCCGCGGGCGGCGCAGCCGCTCCCCGCGCTCCTCGCGCCACCACATGCAGTAGCAGGAGCGGTTGCCGCCCATTTGCCGGGCCAGCGCCAGGAAGTCCGGCCACCGGTCCGGAACCAGCTCGGCCACCGTCACACGCTCGTCCACGCCATCGAACCTATCGCCCGCCGCCGGGCGGGGGAGCGGCTCGCGCCGAAACGGCGCCGGGCCTACCGGATCGGGGGTTCGCCGACCAGGCCGCGCGCGTAGTTCACCGTGGACCGCTGATAGCGCGGCAGATGCGGGGCGAGGGCGATGAGCGCGACCGACAGGCCCTCCCGGTCGCGGCCGAGCTTCGCGAGCGTCAGCGCCTCGCACATCGCGAGGGCGTCGTCGTACTCGTCCGAGCCGCGCTCCCGCTCCTCCGCGAGCATCGCGAGGGCCCGCTCCGGGTGCCCGGTCTCGCGCAGCGACGACGCCAACTGGATCGACACCCGCCGGCGCCGCACGCCGCCGAGCCCGGCCTCGACCGCCCGCTCGTAGTAGCCCACGGCGGCCTCGGTGTACCCGGTCGAGTCGTGCGCGGACCCGACCTCGAACAGCGCCACCGGATCCTCCGGGTCACACTCGGCGGCCAAGTCGAGCATCGCCTGCACGAACGCGTCGCGGCCCATCGCGTCCAGCCGCTCCCACAACGCCGCGACCCGCGCCTCCCACGCCACATCAGTCATAGCCGCGAACCCTACGCGGGCACCCGGATCCCGTCCGGCAGCGCCCCCAGCGAGCCCAGCAGCACCAACCGCTCCTCGGCGTCCAGCGCCTCGTACACCGGCGCGTCGAGACGGTTCGTCGCCGCCTCGATCGCCGCCCGCTCCGGCCCCGGCCCCATCGCCGCGATCTCGTCCACCGTCAAACCCGCCGCCGCCCACGCCGCCCGGTGCGCGTCCGCGCGGTGATGGCGCAGCGCCTCCAACCGCACCGCCAAGCGCGCCGCCGCCGAAGCGCCCGGCCGCTCCCACACCGGCGTCAACGCCCGGAACACCGGGCCGCCCGACGCCTGCCCGGCCTCCAGCAGCCGCTCCACCAACGGCAGCGCCGCCTCGACCGCCGCCAGACCCGGCAGCGACGGGCTCGGCCGGTACGACCAGCACCGCTCCGCCGCCGCACCCAGCACCCCGTCCACCGCCGACACGAGCTCACGGCCGGTCCCCGTCAAACGCCAGCAGCCGTCCACGAGCTCGACCAGCCCCTGCGCCTGCGTCGCCTCCGGATCGAAATCGAAGTACACCATCCGCGCCGCCAGCGCCGCCTCCGGCACCGGATGGTCCAGCAGCGCCGCGAACGCGTCGACCTCCACCCCCGGCACCAGCCCCCGCGCCGCGTACAACGCCTTCACCTCCGCGCGCGCACCGTGCCGCAGCGACACATGAAGACGGTCCACCACCGGACGGATCACAGCGGCGTACGAAGCGAGCGGATGCGACATGACAGCCTCCACAAGGCGGAGCGGATAGGATCAGCCCCCATGATGCCACCCGCGCCACTGACCGCGCTCGCCGCCGAAACCGCACGACTCTCTCTGGCGCTCAACGACATCACCGACTGGAACGCACCCACCCGCTGCGCCCCCTGGGACGCCAAGGCACTCCTCGCCCACATCACCGGCGCCCTCGCCCGCCTCGACGCCATGCTCGACGCCCCCGAACCCCCCGAAGCCACCGTCGACGCCGCCGGCTACTACCGGCCCGACGAACGCTTCTCACCCGCCGTCAACGACCTCCGCATCGACTCGGCCACCGAAGCCGCCAGCGCCGGGGGAGCAGCCCTCACCGCCGACTTCGACACCACCTGCCACCGCATCCTCACCCGCTGCGCCGAACAAGCACCCGGACGCCGCGTCACCACCCGCCACGGCGACCCCATGACCCTCGACGACTTCCTCACCACCCGCGTCGTCGAAACCGCCGTCCACGGCATCGACCTCGCCGACGCCCTCCACCGACCCCGCTGGACCACACCCGAAGCCGCCGCACACATCACCGACCTCCTCCTCGGCCCCGACCACGACACCGCGCTGGCCGCCCTCGGCCTCGACGAGGTCGCCTTCATCGCCAAGGCCACCGGCCGCGACGCGTTCACCGCAGCCGAACAGGCCGCGGTCGAAGCGCGCGCGATCACCTGGCTCGCACTCGGCTAACAGGACGAAGCGGTGTAGTCCAGCAGCGCGGTCTTCTCGGCCTGGTCGACACTGAGATGCCATTCGGTCTTGACCTCGACCCACGCCCAGATGTAGGCGCACCACACGGGCTCGTCGACGGGCATCCACTCGGCCGGGTCCTGATCGGACTTGGACCGGTTGGAGGACGCGGTCACCGCGATCAGGTGCCAGTTGTTCTCCTGCCAGTTCGCGTACGCCTGCCGGTCCTCGGTGGTCCAGTCGACCGCGCCCGACCCCCACGCCTCCTTGAGCGGCACGAAATGGTCGATGTCGATATCACCGGAAGCGGTGACCGTCTCGCCGTCGTACATCGAGATCCACTCGCCCGTCATCGCCCCGTCGCAGTCGGCCTCAGTGAGCCCACCGGTGCGGTCCTGCTTGACCAGGACGTCGTCACGGGCGTCGCAGCCGTTCCCGTCGTCGTCCTTCCAGTGCGGGAACAGGGACCGGTCATAACCGTCGTCGCGCTCCTCGGCGACCTCCAGCGCCTCGATCGCGGCCGTCAACGCCGCGGGGTCGACGGTGACCGTGAACGGCGCGGTCGCACTGAACTCGTTCGACACCTCCGATCCCGCACCGGCCGCATCGGACGAGGCCGCATCGTCGGCCAGATCGGCCAGATCGGCGCAGCCGGCGGCGAACAGCAGCGGGAGCACCAGGAGCAGACGGGGAGCGCGCATGAGCAGAGTCCTAACGGGACACATTCGGGCAAAGGACGAGCGGGGTGTTCGCAACGTAACACAAACACCCGCGCCCCAACAGGTCCGCTCCTGCTAGATTCCCCCGAATGATCGTATGGCTCAACGGCAACTTCGGCGCCGGCAAGACCACCACCGCCCGCCTCCTCAAAGACACCCTCCCCGCCCGCGTCTTCGACTCCGAGCACATCGGCTACCTCCTGCGCGGCATCATCGACGACGTCCCCTGCTACGACTTCAAAGAATGGGACCCCTGGCGCGGCCTCACCATCGAGACCGCCCGCCAAGTCCTCGACTACGTCGGCGGCACCCTCGTCATCCCCCAATCAGTCCTCCAGCACGAGTACTGGACCGAACTCACCGACGGCTTCACCAAAGCCCGCATCCCCCTGCGCGCCTTCACCCTCCACACCGACCCCGACACCTTCCGCCACCGCGTCGAAAACGACGCCGACGAACCCACCGCCAAACAATGGCGCCTCGACCACCGCCCCGCCTACGAGACCGCCCTCGACGCATGGATGCGCGACGCCACCGAAGTCGTCGACACCACCCACCGCACCCCCGAACAAGTCGCCGCGCACATCAAGGCCGCCCTAAACGCGTAACTCCCAGAAAACGTCACACCCGGGCGCGACGATGGGGACGACGTAGCCACAACGAACGGCAAAGGAGCCCGCCATGGCCTACCTCGTCCTCATCGGCACCCGCAAAGGCCTGTTCACCGCCACCAGCGACGACCGCGTCCACTGGTCCGTCGACGGCCCCGCCAAACTCGACGACGACGGCTTCACCGCCGTCGCCGAGATCTACGCCGCCGCCTGCGACCCCGCCACCGGCCGCATCCTCGTCGGCGCCGCCACCTTCTTCGGCCCCAGCATCTGGCGCTCCACCGACTACGCCCGCACCTGGTCCGAACCCGAGAACGCCCCCATGGCCTTCCCCCAAGACCTGCCCTACCGGCCCCTCGACTTCTCCGACACCGCCGGCGAAGACCAACCCGACACCGACCAGACCAACACCGTCAAACGCATCTGGCAACTCACCTTCGGCCCCGGCCGCCGCGTCTGGGCCGGCGTCGAACCCACCAGCCTCTGGACCTCCGACGACGACGGCGAGACCTTCACCTTCAACCGGCCCCTCTGGGAACACCCCGACCACACCACCTGGGCGTCCGGCGCCGGCGGACCCGCCGTCCACACCATCGTCCCCGACCCCGCCGACCCCCAGCACCTCACCGTCGCCATCTCCTCAGGAGGCATCTACCAGACCGACGACGACGGCAAGACCTGGACCGGCATCACCAAAGGCATCACCGTCGACTACGGCCCCGACCCCGAACCCGACTCCGGCCAATGCATCCACAAGGTCACCCGCGACGCCGACGGCACCCTCTACGCCCAATCCCACGGCCCCGCCTACCGCGCCACCCGCCCCGACGGCGGCTGGACCAACATCTCCGCCACACTCCCGTCCAACTTCGGCTTCGCCATGGTCGCCCACCCCCACCGAGCAGGCACCGTCATGGCCTGGCCCGTCGGCGAATCCATGGACCGCACCCCACCCGGCCACCGCATCACCGCCTGGCGCACCACCGACAGCGGCGACACCTGGCACGCCTGGGGCACCGGCCTGCCCGACGAACCCTACTTCGGCACCGTCATGCGCGACGGCGCCTGCACCGACGGCGCCACCGACCCCGGCTGGTACTTCGGCACCCGCTGCGGCGACGTCTGGGCCGCCGCCGACGACGGCCACTGGCACCAGATCGCCGCCCACCTGCCCGACGTCCTCTGCGTCCGCGCCATGGAGACCCCGTGATCATCGACGTCAAACTCCCCGCCGCGCTGGCCTCCGAATGCGGCGGGGCCCGCCACCTCGACGTCGACGCCCCGCCCGGGGCCACGCTCGCGGACGTCCTCGACCAGGTCGCCGCCGCCCACCCGCGGCTGGGCCGGCGGCTGCGGGACGAAGCGGGCAAGCTCCGCCGCTACGTCAACGTCTACATCGGCGACGAGGAGTCCCGGCGGCTCCAGGGCCTGGCGACCCCCATCGACGGCAAGGACGTCCAGATCCTCCCGTCCATCGCCGGGGGATGAGACCACGCGCAAAGGGGGCGCCGCGCGACATGCGCGGCGCCCCCTTTCGGCTCTCCCGGCTAGGACTGGCCGTTGATCGAGACGACGTCCACCACGAACACGAGGGTCTCGTTCGGGCCGATCACGCCGCCGGCGCCGGCGGCGCCGTAACCGAGCTCCGGCGGGATCACGATGAGGCGGCGGTCGCCGACCTGCGCGCCGATGAGGCCGTCGTTCCAGCCCTGGATGACCGGGGCCGAGCCCAGCGGCGACACCGAGAACGGCTGCGCGCCCCGGTTCCACGACGCGTCGAACTCCTTGCCGTTCGACCAGTTGAACCCCGCGTACTGGACCGCGACCGAGTCGCCGGCCTTCGCCTCGGCGCCCGAGCCCTCGACCACGTCGAAGGTGAACAGCGCCTTCGGCGGCTCCTCGCCGCTCGGCACCGTCACGACCGGCTTCGCGTCCGTCTCGGACGAGACCGACACCTCGACACCGTCACTGATCTGCACCACGTCAGCATTCCCTTCCTCGGCGGCGCCGTCTTCCACGCCGCAACCCGCCAGCAGGCCCGCGCACAACGACGCGAACACGACCGGCTTCCAAACTCGACTCAGCAGGCTAGAGGCCATCGTGGGAACCTACCACCCGCCCGCCGCCGGGACCGCCCGCTGCCCGAACCGAGCGGCCGGACGCACAAGGCCCCCACCGACTACCCTTCAAACGAGACCCCGAACCCCGCGCCACCGCAAGGACGACGATGACCGACCCGAACACCCCCGCCCCCATGCACCCCCTGCGCCGCGCCCTCACCTTCTGGGGCGCCGTCATCGGCCTCATGTGGCTCCTGCTCGTCATCGACTGGGTCACCCCCGGACACCTCACCGCCTACGGCATCACCCCGCGCCGCCTCGACGGCCTCCCCGGCATCGCGGCCGCGCCGTTCCTGCACGCCGGCGCCGGCCACCTCGCGTCCAACACGGTGCCGCTCATCGTCATGGGCACCGTCGCGGCCCTGCGCGACTGGCGGGGCATGTGGGTCGCGCTCGTCGTCTCGCTGCTGGCCTCGGGAATCGGCGTGTGGCTGTTCTCCCCGGCGCACTCGGTCACGGTCGGCGCCTCGGGCGTCGTCTTCGGCGTCTTCGGGTACCTGCTCGCGAGCGGCATCGTCATGCGCAAGATCGGGGACCTCCTCATCGCGGTGGTCCTGGTCGGCGTGTACGGGTCGATGGTGTGGGGGATCTTCCCCTCGCAACCGCAGATCTCCTGGCAGGCCCACCTGTTCGGGTTCCTCGGCGGCGTGGCCTCGGCGTTCATGGTCCGCAACGCCGCCCGCGTGAACGCGTGAGCGCCCCGACCGGATTCTCCTACCGCCAGCGCGGCGACGGGACGGTCGTCATCATCCACCGGGGCAAGGCGGCCGCGACCCTGCGCGGGGCGCGGGCGGCGAAGTTCCTCGGCGAGATCACGGCAGGGGACGAGCAGCTGGTGATGGCGCGCTGGACCGGCGCGTACAAGTTCGGCAACGAGCGCCAGGCCCGCCAGCACCCCCGCAACCAGGGGCGATAGGCCGAAACACCCCCCGGGATCAACGGCCGCACCCCCATAGTCCTATAGTACTAACATCCTAGTGAAATAGAGTTTTCGTGTGATCGACTTCCATCTCGAGCCGCGCTCCGGCGTCGCCCCCTACATGCAGCTCGTCCACCAGGTCCAGCAGGCCCTGCGCCTCGGCATGCTCGAAGTGGGGGACCAGCTGCCCACGGTCAAACAGGTCGTCGCCAAGATCGCCATCAACCCCAACACCGTCCTCAAGGCCTACCGCGAACTCGAGCGCCAAGGCCTCGTCGCACCCCAGCCCGGGCGCGGCACGTTCGTCACCGCCACGCTCGCCGACGCCAGCCTCGACGCGCACGCCGAACTCAAGACCGCACTGCAGCAATGGATCGCCCAGGCCCGCCGAGCAGGCCTCGACGACGCCGCCATCCAAGCCCTCTTCGACACCACCATCAGAAAGGCACCGCAGGTGACCCCATGAGCACCCCAGTCCTGAGCACCCACGCACTCACCAAGCGCTACGGCAGGCACACGGCCCTGACCGAAGCCACCCTCGACATCCCCGCCGGACGCATCGTCGGCCTCGTCGGCCCCAACGGCGCCGGCAAATCCACCCTCCTGGCCCTCGCCGCCGGACTCATCCGACCCACCAGCGGCCGCATCCACGTCCTCGGCCGCCGCCCCGCCGCCGACGCCGCCCAACTCGCCCGCGTCGGATTCGTCGCCCAGGACACCCCGGTCTACGCCGGGCTCTCCGTCGCCGACCACCTGCGCCTGGGGGAGCACCTCAACCCCAGCTGGGACCGCGCGTTCGCCGAAGCCCGCGTCAAGCAGATCGGACTCGACCCCGCCAAGAAGGCCGGGCGGCTCTCCGGCGGCCAGAAAGCCCAGCTCGCACTCACCCTCGCCGCCGCGAAACGCCCCGAACTGCTCATCTTCGACGAACCCGTCGCCGCCCTCGACCCCCTCGCACGCCGGGCCTTCCTGCAGAACCTCATGGAGTTCGTCGCCGAACTCGAGGTCTCGGTGATCCTCTCCTCGCACCTCATCGGCGACGTCGAACGCGTCTGCGACCACCTCATCGTCCTCGCCGAATCCCGCGTCCAAGTGGCGGGGGAGATCGACGACCTCACCGCCGACCACCTCCGCCTCGTCGGCCCGCGCGGCTCCCTCGACACCCTGCCCGAAGGCGTCGACGTCATCGCCGCCGACCACACCGACCGCCAGACCACCCTCATCGTCCACAACACCACCGGCCGCGCCCTCGACGGCGCCGAGCCGATCGGCCTGGAGGACATGGTCTTCACCTACCTCCACCGCGCCGAAGGCCTCACCGCCCCGACCCTCCAGGAGACCCGCGCATGATGTGGCTGACCTGGCGCCAGATGCGCGCCCAGACACTGTGGACCGGCGCCCTCGTCGCCGCGGCCGCCGCCTACCTGCTCTACCTCGCCGCCGACATCCGCGACACCCACCGACTCACCATCACCGACTGCACGACCGCATGCGCCGACGCCCGGCACGCCTTCGCCGAGGAGTTCGGACCCGGCCTCCTCCTCATCGGACTCCTCCTCATCGCCGGACCCGCCCTCATCGGCGCGTTCTGGGGCGCACCCCTCATCACCCGCGAACTCGAAGCCGGCACCCACCGCCTGGTCTGGAACCAGTCCGTCACCCGCAAGCGCTGGCTCGCGGTGAAACTCGCCGTCGTCGGGGGAGTGAGCGTCCTGTTCACCGGCGCGCTGAGCCTCCTGCTCACCTGGGCCGCCGGACCGTTCGACAACCTGGTCGACAGCCGGTTCGAGCCGCTGACGTTCGCGGCCAGAGACCTCGCGCCGTTCGGTTACGCGCTGCTGGCGTTCACCCTCGGCCTCTCCGTCGGCGTCCTGACCCGCAAGACCCTCGTGGCCATGGCCGTGACGCTCCTGGTGTTCACCGGCTTCCAGCTGGCCATGGCGAACCTGGTTCGTCCCCATCTCGCCGAGCCCGTCAGCACCACGGTCACCTGGACCGAGGCGAGGGCGATCGGATCGATCGACTCGTTCGGCGTCGGCCCCGAGGGCGCGCGGATCCAGAACTACGTGCTCACCGGCGCCTGGGTGCTCGACGACGAGATCATCGTCTACAAAGGCGACGGCACCGAGGTCACCGAGGCGGACCTGAAAGCCTGCGGTTTGGGGATCGAACCGGACGAGTGCCTGACCGCGCTCGAGGCGACCTTCACCGTCAACTACCAGCCCGCCGACCGGTACTGGACGTTCCAGTGGATCGAGTTCGGCATCGCGGCCGGCCTCTCGGCGGTGCTGATCGGCGTCGCGTTCTGGCGCCTGCCGCGCGGCCTCAACTGACGTCCGCGATTCCCGCAAGCAATAAAGAGAGAGGCGGGTCAGCTCGTGATGTCGACCATCCAGTTGACGCCGTACCGGTCCACGAGCGCGCCGTACTCGTCGCCCCACATCTGCTTCTCCAGCGGCATCGTGACCGTCGCGCCCTCGCCGAGGGCCTCCCAATAGCGGCGGAGCAGGTCGCCGTCGTCGCCGGAGATGCTGATCGAGATGTTCCGGCCCGGCTCGTAGTCCATGCCGGGCGGCGTGTCGGAGGCCATGATCGTGTAGCCCGCCTCCGAGGTGAGCTGGGCGTGCATGACCTTGTCGGACGCCGGCCCGGGCATGCCCGACTCCCCGAAGGTCATCACCTTCAGGTCGCCGCCGAGCACGCTGTGGTAGAACTCCATGGCCTCCCGGGCGTTCCCGTCGAACTGGACGTACGGGTTGAGGATCGTCGAACCCATCGCAAGCTCCCTTCGTCACCGCTGCGATATCCGCTCATCGTCGCAGGCGACACCGCGGCGGGTCCCCGATTCGCCGATCCGGCCGGGAGGGTCAGGAACCGGCGCTGATGTCGACCATCCAGGACACGCCGAAGCGGTCCACCAGCGATCCGTACTCGTCGCCCCAGAACTGCTTCTCGAGCGGCATCGTCACGGTGGCGCCCTCGGCCAGGCGCTGCCAGTACCCGCGCAGGCGGTCGCCGTCGTCGCCACCCAGGCAGAGGGCGACGTTGGCGCCCGGCCGGTACTCCTGGCCGGGACCGGTGTCCGATCCCATGATCGTGTACCCCGCGAGGCTCGTCAGCGTCGCGTGCATGACCTGGTCGGCCTCGGGGCCGGTGGCCCCGGTCTCGCCGTAGGTCATGACGTTGAGCTCCCCGCCGAGCACCTCCTGGTAGAAGCCCATCGCCTCCCGGGCGTTCCCGTCGAAGAACAGGTACGGGTAGAGGTTCGTCTCCATGGCAGCCTCCTTCGCCGCGGCGATACCGCCATACTCGCAGCGGCCGCCGCCACCAGGGGCCGAACCGAAGAACCGGGCTAGGCCGCGGCCGCCTGCCACTCGTCGACGAGCAGCCCCAGGATCACCTCGTCCAAGAACTCGCCCATGACCCAGTGCGAACCGCGCCGCACGCCCTCGCGCACGAAGCCGTTGCGTTCGGCGGCGCGCAGCATCGCGAAGTTGTCGGCGAGGGTCTCGATCTGCAGCCGGTGCAGGCCGTGCACGACGAACCCGTAGTGGCACAGGACCGCGACCACATCGGTGGCGTACCCCTTGCCTCGAGCCGAGGGCCGCAGCCCCAGCCCGACATGCGCCGACCGCAGATACGTGTCGGTGCCCCAGAGGTTCGCGGCGCCGACGAGATCGCCGCTCTCCAAGTCGACCACGGAGAAGTGCGCGACCCCGTCCTTCGCGTCGCCCACGACGAACGGCGCCTCGGTGGCCCCGGGGGTGAACGGCCGCCACGGCATCCCGGTCGCGCGCGCCGTGACGAGCACGTCTCCGCCCAGTTCCTCCTGCAAGACTGGAATGTCCGTTTCATGACGGGCGCGCAGCCCGACCTTGTCTCCCTTAAGCACTCACGTTTTCTACCAGACGCCCGCCAGGCCCCGCCAGCGCCGATTTCCGCCCGCACCGTGCCGCCGGGCCCGATCGCGTCAATAGGGCCACCGACCCGACGAATGAGCCCTCGGTTCGCGGGAGGTCGGGTCCGGCCCCGGATCAACATTACTTGCGGGAACGGCACTTCTCGTGAGTTATATATCCCGACGGGACTCGGATGTTTTTACGTTATTTAAATAATAAAAACGGAAATTAAAAATGATAGGGTGTGGGCATGACGAAAACAGGTACGACCACGACCGCCGTTCCCGCGACCCGGACGCCCGCCAAGGGCGCGACGCTGTGCAAGCGGTGCGGGACGCCGATCCCGCAGCAGCCCGGGCGCGGGCGCCCGCGCCTGTACTGCGCCGAAGGCGACTGCGCCGCCCAGGCCAAGCGCCAGCGCGAGCTGCGCCGGTCGACGCCGGGGCTCGAGGGGGCGCTGGCGCGGGCCGAGGAGCTGTACGAGCAGATCGAGCAGTCGATGGCGTCGGCACTGGCGCCGCTGGCGGAGGCACTGCGGGCGGAGACCGATCCGGCCGAGGTGGAGGCCCGGTTGGCGGAGGTGCGGTCGGACGCGGCGTCGTCGGTGGCGGCGGCGCGGGCGGAGCGTGACGAGGTGGCCGCGGCGGCGGCGGCGCTGCGGGAGGAGCTGGCCGGGGCGCGGGACGAGATCGAGCGGGCCGCTGGTGCGGTGGCGGCGGCTGAGGCGCGGGCGAAGGAGGCGGTCGCGGCGCGGTTGGCGGCGGTGCGGGCCGCGGAGGCGGCTCGGGAGGAGACGGGCGCGGCGGTCGCTGAGGCGGTCGCGGCTGCGGCGGCCAGGGCGGAGGCGGAGGTTTCGGCGCGGGCGGCTGAGGAGGCGCGGGCGCTGGCGGTGTCGGAGCGGGAGGCGGCGGTGTCGGGCCGTGAGGAGGCCGAGCGGGTGGCGGTCGCGGCGCGGGGCGAGGCGGCGGCGGCGCGGGAGCGGGCGGATGAGGTGGCCGCGGAGGCGGCGGAGGCGCTGCGGGCCGGTGAGGCGGCTCTGGAGCGGGCCGAGGCGCGGGCGCTGGGGTTCATCGGTGAGCGGGATGCGGAGCGGGCGCGGGTGGAGTCGCTGGTGGCGGAGGTCGCGGTGGCGCGGCGGGATGCGGAGCAGGCCGGCGCGCGGGCGGCGGCGCTCGCGGCGGATGTGGAGCGGCTGCGCGGTGAGCTCTCCGGTGCGGTGGCCGAGGCGCGGGTGTCGGCGTCGCGTGCGGAGGCGGCCGAGGCCGCTGGTGCGGCGGCGTCCGCGGCGGTGGAGTCGTGGCGTGAGCGGGCCCTGTCCGCGGAGGCGCGGTGGGCCGGGCGCGAGGGCGGGGCCTAGGCTCCTGCTCCCCCGCGCTGCGGCGCGTGTTTTGTCCTTTTTGGAGTTTCGGGCCCCGGCACACCGCCGGGGCCTGTGTCAGTGGTGCCCGTCGGCTCGGCGTGCGGCTTGCTCGATGGCGTCGCGGCGTTCGGTCCACCATGCGGGGGTTTCGGCGGGGAGGCTGGTGGCGCCGGGGCGCAGGCCGGCGGCGCCGTCGATGAGTTCGCGGATGATGTCGGCGTGGCCGGCGTGGCGGTTGGTCTCGTCGATCATGTGGACGAGGATCTGGTGGAGGGTGACGTCGGCGGTGTCGGCGGGCCACCAGGGGACGCGGCCGGGGGCGTCGAGGTCGAGGCTGGTAATGGTGGTGTCGGCGTGGGCCCAGGCGCGCCGGTAGAGGTCGGTGAGGTGGGCGGTGGGCTCGTCGGGGGCGGCCCACATGTCGGCGCCGGGGTGGGCGTCGGGGTCGAACCAGGGCTGGGGGTCGGGGAAGGGCCGGTCGAAGACGGTGCCGAAGTAGTCGGCGGCGGTGCAGGTGAGGTGCTTGACGAGGCCGAGGAGGTTGGTGCCGGTGGGGGTGAGGGGCCGGCGGATGTCGTACTCCCCCAGGCCTTCGAGCTTCCACAGGACCGCGTCGCGGGCGTTGGTCAGGTAGCGGTGCAGGTGGGTCTTCGGGTCGGTCATGGGCCGAGTGTGGCAGGAGGGTGCGACATCGGGCCGGGCCGCGGCGGGACCCGGCCCGGCGGGTCAGCGGCCGGCGGCTTTGCGGGCGTTCTGCTCGACGAGGTCGAAGTACTCGGTCCAGGACTGCTCGTCGTCGCGGCCGAGGTTGTCGTTGCCCTGGCGCATGCCGATGGCGCCGTCGATGCCTTCGCGGACGATGTCGGCGTGGCCGGCGTGGCGGTGGGTCTCGGCGATCATGTGCGTGAGGATCTGGCCGAGGGTGACGGTGGCGCGCTCGGTGGGCCACCAGGGGACGTTGCCTTCGGCGTCGAGGTCGAGTTCGCGGATGGTGGCGTCGGAGTGGTCCCAGACGCGGCGGTAGAGGTCGGTGAGGTAGTCGCGGCTCTCGTCGGGGGTGGCCCAGAGGTCGGCGTGGGCGTCGTCCTCTTCGAGCCAGGGCAGGGTCTCGGGGAAGGGGCGGGCGAAGCATTCGCCGAAATAGCCGATCTCGACGCTGGCGAGGTGTTTGACGAGGCCGAGGAGGTTGGTGCCGGTGGGGGTGAGGGGGCGGCGGATGTCGTACTCCCCCAGGCCTTCGAGCTTCCACAGGACCGCGTCGCGGCCGGATTGGAGGTAGCGGTTGAGGTGTGTCTTGAGGTCGGTCATGCGGCGAGTGTCCCACTGCGGTGCGGCGGGAGTGGCCGATGGGGGCCGATTGCAGTGTTGGTCTCGCTGGGGCGGTATTCGGTTGACGCCTCGTGGGCGCGTGTTGTTACCGTGGCGTCCGATGACTTCTCATGACGGGCCGACACGGTACGGCCATCTGGACTGCAACTCCCCTATCGCCGCATGGCGCTTCGACCGGCAGGTCGAGGAGTGCGCCGCCGCGAATCCTCGGGTGATCGTGGACATCGGATGCGGTTGGGGCGAGCTGCTGCAGCGCGTGACCGCGAAGGTGCCGGGCGCGAAGGCGTACGGGATCGACTCGGATGCGGAGCTCTTGGAGCGGGGCCGGGCGGGCGCGGCCTCGCGCGGCATCGCCGACCGGCTCGAGTTCGTGGAGTACCGGGGCGAGGACTGGACCGAGCCGGCGGACCTGGTGATCTGCATCGGGTCGGTGCACGCGTTCGGCACGGGCGCGGACGCGCTGCGGGAGCTGTACAAGATCGTCAAGCCCGGCGGGCGGCTCCTGATCGGCGACGGCGTGTGGAACCGGGTGCCGACCGAGGCGGAGCTGGCCGCGCTGTGGCCGGAGACGTCGGCCGGGGACTGGCAGCTGCTGCCGGAGTTCGTGGACACGGCGATCGCGACCGGATTCCGACCGCTGCGCGTGGAGGCGATCGAGCAGCACGAATGGGACGACTTCGAGTCGCAGTTCCTGGCGGACAAGGAAGTGTGGCTGCTGGCCAATCCTGACCACCCGGAGGCGGCCGCGGTCCGGGAGAAGGCCGACGCGCACCGGAACTGGTGGCTGCGCGGGCACCGCGGGCTGCTGGGGTTCGCGTACTTGACGCTGGGACGCCCGGTCGAGTAGACGTGTGCCGAAGGCCCCGAACCGCATCGGTTCGGGGCCTTCGGCGTGCCGGCTGCTCCCCCGGGCCCGTTTACAGGGCGGCGAGGACGGCGAGGGCGATGAAGAGGATCTGCTCGGCGGTGCGGATGCCCAGGGGCGTGGCGGGTTTCCCGGCGAGCGGGATGCCGCGGCGGGCCGCGGAGACGTTCGCGGGGAACATCGCGACCATGAGCAGCGCCAGGCAGACGGCGGCGGCGGGCGCGGTGGCGGGGACGAGGAGCCCGGCGGCCCCGGCGAGTTCGAGGACGCCGGTGAGGGCGACCAGCGCGGCGGGTCGGGGCAGGCGTTGGGGGATCATGCGGATCATGTCGTCGCGGAATTTGGGGACGAAGTGGACGATGCCGGTGATGGTGAACATGGCGGCGAGGCCGATGCGCAGGGAGGTCTGCCAGTCGAGGGCGTCGACGCCGAGGAGGCCGGTGAGGCGGGCGAGGAGGGTGGCGGCGGTGAGGGTGATGATGGGGACCATGGGGCGGGCCTTTCCGGGGTGCGCGGCTAGGCGCGCGTCTTGACAGTGTCAAGTTCATGATGCAGCACTGATCTTGACAGCGTCAAGTCTTGCTGGTGTGGGCTCGGCCTCAGACGCGGCGCTCACGCCAGGCGCGCACTTCGGTGTCGACGTCGCGCAGGCCGAACCGCAGCGGCGGGCCCTCGATCGGGCCGATGAGGGCCTTGCGGATGCGCACGTTGAGCGCTGCGACGGCGTCGCGTACGGCGGCTTCGTCCTCGAGCGCGTCAAGCGCGGCGTCCAGCTCCTCGACTTCGCGGGCGAGTCTGAGGGCGGGCGGGAGGGCGTCGAGGCCGATGTTCTCGCGGGTGGCCTGCTAGTGGAGCCACCAGTCCTCGCGCAGGGGCTGTCCGATGCCCGGGAGGGGCTTGCCGGCGCCGGGCAGGTTCTTGAACTCGCCGCGGGCCTCGGCCTCTTGGATCTGGCGGTCGACGCCTCGTGCCTGCCTGTCGCTCATCGCGGCCTCCTCGCTAGGGGCCCAATGATAACCGGGCGGCGGGCGTGTCAGGCGGCGTGGAGGACGAGGGCGACGGCCGTGAACTGGACGGCGTAGGCGGCGACGGTGAAGGCGTGGAAGACCTCGTGGAACCCGAACCACTGCACCGACGGGTTGGGGCGCTTGAGGGCGTAGATGACGCCCCCGACCGTGTAGAGCACGCCGCCGGTGATGATCAGGACCGTCGCGGCGGTGCCCGCGCCTTCGAGGAGCTGGGGCATGACGAACAGGGCCGCCCAGCCCAGGGCGATGTAGAGGACCGTGTACAGCCAGCGCGGGGCGGCGAGCCAGAGGGTGCGGAAGGCGACGCCGGCGAGGGCGCCGGTCCAGATGGCGGCCAGGAGTGCGGTGCGGGCGGTGCCGGTGAGGGCGAGGGCGGCGATGGGCGTGTAGGTGCCGGCGATGATCAGGTAGATGTTGGCGTGGTCGAGGCGTTTGAGGCGGGTGGTGGCGCGCTCGGTGAGGTTGGTGCGGTGGTAGAGGGCGGAGATGCCGAAGAGGGCGGCGGAGGTGGCGACGTAGAGGGCGGTGGCGAGGCGGCCGGTGAGGGTGGGGGCGGTGGCGATGAGGACGAGTCCGGCGAGGACGGCGGTGGGGAAGGCGGCGAGGTGGAGCCAGCCGCGCAGTCGGGGTTTGGGTTCGGTGATCGCCAGTGCCATGTCTTGACGGTATCGCCATCGGTTACTTGTCGGTAGTGTCGCTGCTCCCCCGATCGGGGGTGGGGTTAAGCCCCGAAGTGGCCTGTTTGGGCTGGTGGGGTCGTTACGCTCGCGCGGTGGACGTGATGCACGGGACGGTGCCGATCCAGTTGGTGGTGCTGGCGGTCGCGGCGGTGGCGGCGCCGCTGGTGGTGGATCGGTTGGAGCGGTGGGTGCGGCTGCCGAGTGTGGTCGTGGAGATCGTGCTGGGGATCGTGATCGGGCCGCAGGTGCTGGGTCTGGTGGCGGAGCATCCGGTGTTCGAGGCGGTGTCGCAGCTGGGGTTGGCGATGCTGTTCTTCTTGGCGGGGTATGAGATCGATTTCCGGGCGGTGCGGGGGCGGCCGATCACGCTGGCGTCGGTGGGGTGGGTGGTGTCGTTCGCGGTGGCGGCGGGCGGGCTGTTCGTGTTCGGTGCGGGGGCGGCGGTGCTGATCGTGGCGATCGGGTTGTGTTCGACGGCGTTGGGGACGATTCTGCCGATCGCGCGGGATTCGGGGCTGCTGGCGGGTCCGGTGGGGCCGCATCTGATGGCGGTGGGGGCGGTGGGCGAGTTCGCGCCGATCGCGTTGCTGGCGTTGTTCTTCTCGGAGGGTGCGCATTCGGGGCGGACGACGTTCGTGATCGCGGTGGTGGGGTTGGCGGTGGCGGCGGCGGCGTTCGGGTCGTTGCGGCGTTCGGCGCGGGTGTCGCGGCTGTTGTCGGCGACGCTGGGGACGAGCGCGCAGTTGGCGGTGCGGTTGTCGGTGCTGGTGCTGTTGTCGGCGGTGCTGCTGGCGGCGGAGATCGGGGTGGACATCGCGTTGGGGGCGTTCGCGGCGGGGGTGTGCATGCATGTGCTGCTGTCGGCGTTGGACGAGCGGGAGGAGGCGCTGGTGCAGTCGAAGTTGGACGGGATCGGTTTCGGGGCGGTGGTGCCGGTGTTCTTCGTGTACACGGGGGTGACGTTCGATTTGGACCAGTTGCTGGCCTCGCCGGTGGCGCTGGCGTTGATCCCGGTGTTCTTGGCCGCGTTCGCGCTGGTGCGGGGTGTGGTGACGTTCGCGGTGTTCCGGCGGGTGCTGGGGCGGGCGCCGCGGGGGGCGTTGGCGGCGTTCGCGGCGACGCAGCTGCCGATCGTGGTGGTGGCGGCGTCGACGGCGGCGGAGCGGGGGCTGGTGGACGAGTCGGTCGCGGCGGCGATGATCGGGGCGGCGATGCTGTCGGTGCTGGTGTTCCCGCTGGTGGGGTTGCGGTGGGCGCGGATGGACACGAAGGCGGTCACCGCGGAGGCGATCTAGCGGGGCTCGGCGCGGGGGCGTAGGCGCGGGTACGTTCGGGCGCTGATGCGCGGGGGCGGGTCCGGGGGTGACGCTGGTGGCATGTTCAAGCTTCGCAGGCCCGTGTACCGGGCGTTGATCATCACCCATGTCGTCTCGTCGGTCGCGTGGCTGGGCCTGAGCCTGTGCCTGCTCGTGCTGGGCCTGTGGGCTACGGGGACTTCGGAGGCGGCCGCGCAGTACGCGGCGGGTTCGGCGATGGCGGTGCTCGCCGGGGCGCTGGCGGTGCCGTTGGGCGCGGCGGCGCTGGCGTCGGGGGTCGTGCTCATGCTGGGGACGAAGTGGACGCCGGCGTACACGTGGGTGCTGGTGAAGCTGGTGGCGACGGCGGTGACGTTCGCGCTCACGGTGTTCTCGCTGCGGCCGGGGCTGGCCGAGACGGCCGCTTCGCTGGATCCGGTGCGGCTGCAGGTGCTGGACGGTCAGGTCCTGGCGGCGCCGATCGTGTCCTCCTCGGTGTATGTGGGCGCGGTGGTGCTGTCGTACGTCAAGCCGTGGGGACGGCGAGGCTCGCGCGCGCGGGTCCGAGTGCCAGTGCCCGCTCGTAGTGGGCGATGAGGGCGTCGCCTTCGGCTTCCCAGGTGCGGGCCTGGACTTTGCGGCGGCCGCGTTCGCCCCACTGGCGCAGCAGGTCGCGGCGGGCGGCGAGGGCGGTGACGGTGGCGGCCAGCGCGGCGGGGTCGCCGGGCGGGAAGTGGGTGCCGTCGACGCCGGGGTCGACCAGTTCGGCCGCTCCTCCGGCGTCGACGGCGACGACGGGGACGGCGGAGGCGTGGGCTTCCTGGATGGTCTGGCCGAACGTCTCGAATGGTCCGGTGTGGACGAACAGGTCGAGGGAGGCGTAGAGGCGGGAGAGGTCGGTGCCGTGGAGGGCGCCGAGGAACGTCGCGCGCGGGAGGAGGCGTTCGAGGGCGCGGCGGCGGGGGCCGTCGCCGGCTATGACGAGGCGGATGCCGGGGGCGGCGGCGAGGTCGGCGAGCCAGTGGAGCTGCTTCTCGCGGGCGAGGCGGCCGACGTAGCCGACGAGGAGTTCGCGCTCGGGGGTGAGGGCGTCGTGGAGGGTGCGGTCGCGGTAGCGGGGGTGGAAGCGGTCGGTGTCGACGCCGTGCGGGAGGACGGCGATGCCGCCGATGCCTTGGGCGGTGAGGAGTTCGGCGGTGCATTCGGACAGGGCGAGGTTGACGCGGGCGCGGGAGTGGATGGAGCGCAGGCGGTGCCAGACGAGCTGTTCGAAGGCGGTGAGGTGGTAGGCGCGGGTGTAGGCGGGCAGGTCGGTCTGCCAGACGGCGACGGTGGGGACGCCGCGGCGTTCGGCCCAGGCGGCGGCGCGGGCGGTGTAGCCGAAGGGGCTGGCGAGGTGGACGATGTCGGGCCGGTGGGTGTCGAGGGCGTCGTCGAGGACGCGGGTGGCCAGGCCGGCGCGGAAGTGCTTGTAGGCGGGCAGTTGGATGGAGGGGACGTGGACGACGGGCCAGTCGAAGACGGGGCGGGGGCCGGGTCCGGGGGCGGGGGCGATGACGACGGGTTCGATGCCGCGGGCGGCGAGGTGGGCGGCGGCGCGGGCGACGGAGCGGGCGACGCCGTTGATCTGGGGCGGGAATGACTCGGTGACCAGTGCGACTCTCATGGTCGGAGCGTAGGCGGCCCGTTGGGCGGGTGGGGGAACCCGACATGGCCCGGGCCTGAACCGCAGCCGATATTCCGGGCCGGGCGGTGTGGCCGGGTCGGTGCAGCCGGGGCCCGGACCGGTGGGGTGTGGTGGAGGGTTCGCTGGTGGTGTTGGGGCGGTGGCGGTCCGGGGCGCGGGGCGGGCGTGGGCGACTTCTGCGCGGGGTGGTGTCGTACCCGCGGGATAGGTATTGGAGGATGCAGCAACCGGTCGGCCCGCAGCCGGCCCGCGGGCGCCCGCTGTGCAGCGGTGCCCGCCGCAACCTTGTGAAGGAGCCCCTGATGTCACTGTCGAGTGCCGACATCGCTCATCTCGAAGCGGTGCTGGCGCAAGGAAAGAAGCCGAAGGTGGTGTTCACCGACGCCGCCGGGCAGGTCGCCGGGCGCACCGGGAAGGTCGTGGCCCTCGACCCGGGCGGGGTCGACGACTTCGTCCATGTCGCGTTCGGATCCGACGAGTTGTCGTTCTCCGCCGCCGAACTGCGCCTGCCCGCGCCCGGGGAGGGCGCGCGCCGCGCGCCCCGCCAGCGTTCGAACGAGCCGGTCGCGCCTTCGGGCCCGGGCCTGCTGCCGGATGAGCCGGCGCCGAAAAACCAACCAGCTGTGAGTGAGAGGAAGACCGTGACCGCACCCGAGGCGCCCCAGGCCGCCGCCGAGCCCGCCGCGGCCCCGAAGAAGAAGGCGGCCCGGCCGCGCGCCGCCGCCGCGAAGCACCCCGAGCTGTCGATCACGCTGACCTATGAGGACGGCGAGTGGTCGGTCGCGGCGACCCGCGGGGCCCGCGCGGTCGTCAAGGGCGCCAAGGTGGCGCACTCGAACGCGCTGGCGATGTGCCAGGCGTCGGGTTCGGACGAGGTCGCCGAGGTCGTCGACGAGGTGGTCGAGAAGATCCGCTCCGAGGCCGCCGAGGAGGCGTCGCGGCTGCGCCGCCAGCTCGAGGAGGCCGAAGCGCGCCTCGCCGAGTTGAAGTAGCGCCAGAGGAAGCCGACGGGCCCGGTGCGTTTCCCGCACCGGGCCCGGCTGTGTGCCCGGGCCGGTCCCCCGGTGCGGGCGGCGGCGTCGCTCTCGTCGGCGCCGCACACCGGCCGGTGCGGCGCCGGGCGGCCGCGTGTCGCACCCCTGCGGCATCATCGGCACGGGGGACTGCGGTTCGGACACGCTCGGCCGCGGGCGCGCCACCGGTACCGGTCCGCTTGCCTCGCATGGCGAGTGGTGGCAGTGCGGCATCGGGTTCACGTCTCGACGATCGAGGGGCACGGCATGGCGGAGCGCATCGACGCATGGCAGGCGGCGCTGGAGCGGCACGAAGGCGAACTCGGCGAGCTCGAGGACATCGAGGGTCCGTCCAAGATCCCGTTGGACAACCTCGCGATCCAGATACTCGGCAGCATGCTCGTGGGGAACGGCGTGCTGGTGCGACTCGGCGAGCTGCTGGCCGAATACCACCGCTACCAGTGGCACGCGGAGACGGTGAAGGCCGGGCGCGCGACCGGTCCGCGCCGATCGGCCGACGAAGCGGTCGCGGAGCTCTTCGGCGTGTACTCGCATGTCGCCCAGGTGCACCGGGCGTGGCGGGCGTACGTGGACGCGTCGGAGCGGGGACATCGCAGGATCGGGGCCGCTCGGACGGAGCACGCCGCGTTCACCGCCGCCTTGGAGGCCGCTGTCGTGTTCGTGCGGCAGGTGAACGGTTCCGGCCCGACGGCGGCGCCGACATCGCCGGAGTCACCAGGTGTCGTGAGACCGGCCGTGGACGGCGAAGGCGGTTCCGCACGCGGGTGATCCACCGGACCGCGGGCCTGCCGGGACGCCGGGGCGCGCCGCCGCTTCCTGCACGGGGATACCGCACGCGGCCGGCGGGCGTCAGTCGCGGGCGTGCTTGATGTAGATCATGACCGCTTCGCGGGTGGTCTTGACGCCCAGGGATTGCCGGGCCGCGGCGATGCGGCGGTTGGCGGTGCGCAGGGACACGAACTCGGCTTCGGCGGCGGCCGCGATCGTCGAGCCGGCCGCCAGGCGGCCCAGGAGGGCGCGCTGCTCGGCGTCGAGGTCGAGGCCGTCGGCGGCTTCGGCCTTGCCGGGGGTGAGGCCGAGGGGCCCGACCCGGCGCAGGTCGGCCGCGAGGCTCAAGGCGAGGGCGCCGGTGGCGACCGCGACGATGCCGGCGCCGCGGGCCGCGGCCAGGACCGCCTGCGAGGCGGTGTGGTCGTCGCTGACCTGCCCGTGGCACACCAGGCGCCGCTCGGCCAGGTCCCATGCGGGCTCCAGCAGCGCGAAGCCGCGGTGCGCGGCCCAGCCGGCGGCCGCGCAGCGGCGCACGATCGCGTCCGCGTCACCGGCGGCGCCGACCACGTGCAGCGGCACCGCCTCGCCCATCACGCCTCACCGCCTTCGGCGGCCGTCAGGAGCACGGCGGCCTCGGTGCGGGTCTTCGCGCCGAGTTTGCGCATGCCCGAACGGATGTGGGTCTCCACGGTCTCGGCGGTGATGCCCAGGATCTCGGCGATCCGCCGCGACGGGTGCCCCGAGGCGACATGGCGCAGCACTTCGCTCTCGCGGTCGGTCAGGCCGCCGCCGCCGCGCGCCGAGCGGCGGTCGCGGCGGACGTCGTGCTTGCGCAGGCCCCGGCGGGCGCGCCCGGCCAGGACGATCAGGCCGTGCTCGTCGGCGATCCGCTCGGCCGCTTCGAGGGCGGCGACGGCGGCCTTGGCGTCCCCGGCGTGCGCGGCCAGCGCGAGCAGGCAGCGGACCTGCTCGCGGGCGGCGAGGCCGTCCCAGGCGGTCGCGGCCTGCGCGAAGGGGCCGGGGGCGGCCTTGTCCCAGGCGGCGAGGGTGGAGGCGACGGGGACGGGCCAGGGGGCGGGTTCGGCGGCGACCGGTTCGGTGCCGGTGTCGTAGGCGATCCAGCGGCCGGTGATGTGGGCGAGGCCGCCGACCAGGCCCGGCCGGGCTTCGGGGGCTTCGGGTCCGGGCTGGCCGTCGAGCCAGGCGGTCTCGTGTTCGAGCCAGGCGACGAGGCCTTCGAGGGCGGCGGGCGCGTCTTTGAGGCGGGTGATCCGGTTGCGGGCGGCGCCGAGGGCGCCGGTGTCGGCTTCGGCGAGGGCGATCGCGGCGTCGATGAGCGTGTCGGCGACCGCCGGGAGGGCGTGGTCGGCGAGGGACTGGGCGGCGGCGATGACGTTGTCCAGGCCCGTGCCGGACAGGACCAGGCACCAGGCGGCGGCGGCGAGGAACCGGGTCTGCCACGAGTAGGCGCCGGCGGCGCCGGCGCGGTCGGCCGCTTCGTGCGCGACCGCTTCGGCCTCGACGAGGCGGGCGGCGTCGGCGAGGGCGATGACGCGCGACCAGGCGCACCAGAACGCGGTGGTGGTGTCGCCCGCGTCGCGGGCGAGCGCTTCGGCGAACGCGAGGGCGTCGGGGTCGTCGCCGGCGAGGGCGGCGGCCAGGCCCGGGTGGGCCAGGTCGGGGTGGGCGTCGCGCAGCTCCGCCGCCAGGAGGTCCTTTTCGGACGGCGGGGCGGTGAGGAGGCGCAGCTGGTCGGTCTCGGGACCGGCCGGGGCGTCGGCGAGCGCGGCGCGGGCCCGGGCGGTCTCGCCGAGGGCCAGCAGCGCCCAGGCGCGGGCGAGGGCGGTCTCGGGGCCGCCTCCGGCGCGGTCGAGGACGGCGAGCGCGGCGCGGGTGCGCCCGGCCGCGAGGGCCGCGCGGGCGGCGGCGACGGCGTGGGCCGGGTCGAGTTCGGCCGCGAGCAGGAGCGCTTCGGCCTTCGCCTGCGGCCCGGCGTGCTCGGCCGCTTCGAGCGCGGTGGCCAGGGCGCGGCCGGCGAGTCCGGCGGCGTGCGCGTGCCGCGCGGATTCGACGCCGAGCGTGGCGTCGGCCAGGTGCTCGTGCATCGAGATGCGGGCGTCGCGTTCGAGGATGCCCGCGGCGACCTCGGCCATCCACGGGCTGGCGGCGCGCAGGTGGACGCCGTCGGGGACGGCGAGGCCGGCCTCGTGGAGGATCGCGGCGCCCTCGCCCAGGAGGCTGGGGTGGGCCGGGCGGCCCAGGAGCCCGAGCGCGGCCAGGGCGGTGCGGCCGGCCCGGGGCAGGTCGGCGATCGCGGCCGCCGCCGCGGCGGCCGGGTCGCCGGGGTTGTCCAGGTCGAGGTCGTCCTCGCCCGCGTCGAGGTGCGCGGCCCGCTTCGCGAGCGCGGTCAGGGCCAGGGGGTTGCCGCCGGCGCGGACGGTGAGCGCGGCGGCGCGGGCCGGGGGCAGCGCCGGGGCGGCCTCGGCGACGAGCCGGGCCGCTTCGGCGTCGGTCAGGTCCGGTACGGGGATGACGGTGGCGGCGGCGAGGAGCCGCTCCAGGGCGGCTTCGCTCAGGCGGTTGGGAGTGCGCAGGGCGGCGGCGACCGGGAGGCGCTCGGCCAGGACCGGGAGGACGGCGAGAGTCGCCGCGTCGCACCACTGGAGGTCGTCGATGACGAGCAGGCCGCCACGGGTGCGCGAGTAGACCGCCTCGGCCAGCAGCGGCAGGTCGTCGGCGGGCATGCGCGCCCGCGTGGCGCGTTCGAGGGCGAGCGCGGGCGCGCCCGAGAGCATCGCCAGGCCCCCGCCGGCGTGCACGGGTCGCTTCGAGGCCTGCGCGAGCCGGTCGAGCAGGCGGGTGCGGCCGATGCCGGGCGGGCCGGTGACGACCACCAGGCCCGGGCCGGCCAGCGCCGCGGCCATCGCGTGGAGCGCGGCGTCGCGGTCGCCGCGGCCGGGTTCGGCGGGCACGGTGTCGACGCGCGGTCGGGCCAGACCGGGGGTGGGCGGCGGGGCGGCCAAAGTGGGGGCTCCTAACGCTGTGGCACGAATGGGGGAGGCGGCCGGGCGGCTGCGGTTTGTATCGTCGTCTTGTCGACGGAACGCCGACGCCTCTCATGATATTGCGGAAGCTTCGATGCCGCAGACCGGCGTCGGCGGCCGGGTGCCGAGGGAACGATGGAGAGGGCGGACGCGGGAGCATGGTGGCAGGGCAACTCACCACGAGTGTGGCGGGCATGTGCGAAGAGCTGGCCGGCAAGGTCAGCAGCGCGTCTCGCCCCGTGGTCGAGGAGGTGGCCTCCCGGCTCGGGCAGCCGCTGCGCGTCGCGGTCGCCGGGCGCTTGAAGGCCGGGAAGTCGACGCTGGTCAACGCGCTGATCGGGCGGCGGGTCGCGCCGACGGCGGCGGGCGAGTGCACGCGCGTGGTGACGCAGTTCCGGTACGGCCCGGCCGACCGGGTCGACGTCGTGGCCCGCAACGGCACCAAGCACGCGGTCCCGCTGGACGCCAACGGGATGATCCCCACCACGCTGCCGATCCCCGCCGACGAGGCGGCCATGATCGACGTGCAGCTGTCCTCGGACCGGTTGCGGGACTTGACCGTGGTCGACACGCCCGGTCTGCAGTCGGTCAACACCGACATCTCCGACGCGGCCCGCGAGATGCTGTTCGCCGCGCCGATCGCCGACGACGTCGACGACGACTCCCGCGCCGCGGTCGAGTCCGCCGAGGCGATCATCTACGTGTTCACCCAGCAGGTCCGCGCCGACGACGTCGAGGCGCTCGAGGCGTTCTCGAAGGCCTCCCAGCAGCTCTCGTCCTCCCCCATGAACGCGCTGGGCCTGTACAACAAGGCCGACAAGCTCGCCCCCGGGCCCGGCCAGGACCCGTGGCCGGTCGCGGGCCCCATCGCCGGGGACCAGGCCGCGGTGCTGCGCCGCGCGGTGTGCGACGTCGTCCCCGTCGTCGGGCTCCTGGCCGAGACCGCCGAGGCCGGGCTCCTGACCGCCGCCGACTGCGAGGCGCTGCGCACCCTCGCCGGGCTCGACGAGTCCAAGCGGGCGCTCATGCTCGCCTCGGCGGGCCTGTTCCTGTCCACTGAGGGCCCGGTCGACCAGCACCAGCGCCAGCGCCTGTTGGAGCGGCTCGACCTGTACGGCATCCACTTCGCGATCGCGCACCTGAGCGCCAACCCGCACCTGGCCACCGGCGAGCTCGTGCGGCTGCTGTTCGCCGCCTCGGGGTTCCCGCGCCTGCGCACGACGCTGCACCAGATCTTCGGGGTCCGCGCCGACGTCATCAAGGCCGGGTGGGCGCTGGGCCGGCTCGACGCGGCCGCCGCCTCCGGGCCCGCCGCCGACCGCGACCTGCTGCGCGGCGCGGTCGAGTCGATCGTCGCCCGCCCCGAGTACCACCGGCTGCCGCTGCTGGAGGCGGCCGCGCAAGTCACCACCGGGCAGGTCGCCCTGCCCGAGGCCATGGAGGCCGAAGTCGCGCGCCTGGCGCTGACCGACGACGCCGGCGTCGTCCTGGGCCTGCCCGGCGAAGCCCGCCCCCAGCTGCGCCGCGCCGCGATCGAGGCCGCCGCGCGCTGGCGGGCCTTCGCCAACGGCGGCGCCACGCCGTCCCAGGCGCGGGTGGCGAACGTGGTGCATCGTGGTTTCCATCTACTCGCCCAGCGGCTCGGATGAGCCCCCACCCCGCGACACCTGCACGACCGAAGGAGAGCAAAGTGACGAATCGACTCGGCGGACCGCTGGTGGGAGCCCTCGTGGGCCTCGCCGCCGCCGGCCTGGGCGCGGTGTTCCTCACCGACGAGTTCGATCCGATGACCCTGGCCGTCGCGGCCGGGTCGGTCGTCGTCGCCGCCGTCGTGGCCGTCCTCACCGGACGCTCCATCAACCCCGCCCCGGCGGCCCCCGCGGCGCCGCCGGTCTCGGGCGTGCCGTTCACGCCCGCCCCTTCGGGTGCGATCCCGGTGCAGCAGCTGCAGGCCCCGGCGCAGGCCGCGCAGGCCATGACCGACCGCAACGCCCTGGTCGAGGCGTGCATCTGGATGCGCGACCGCGCCACCTCCCCCGCGCTCGCCCAGCACCTGGACGGCGCGTTCGCGAAAGTCGGCGTGAGCCAGGTGGACGCGACCGGGCAGCGGTTCGACCCGGCCGTGCACGAAGCCGGCGGCACGGTCGCGGCCGGCTCCCCGGCCGAGGACGGCATCATCGCCCGCACCGAGCAGATCGGCTACACCGACCGCGGCCGCCTCCTGCGCCACCCCATCGTCACCGTCTACCGCGGCCAGGTGCGGGCATGACCGACACCGCCACCCCGCCGCCGGCCGCGAAGCCCGCCGCCGCCCCGGTCAAGAAGGCCGCCGCGACCCCCGCGAAGCCGAACCCGGCCCAGCAGATCCACAAGCTGTGCGCCCGCGCCGCCAAGGCCGGCAACGCCTCGCTGCGGACGGTGGACGCCAAGGCCGCCGCCGAGGTCGACGAGGTCGCGCGCTGGCAGCCCGACAAGCCCGTCGCGGTGGTCGTCGGTGAGACCAAGCGCGGCAAGTCGTCGCTGGTGAACGCCCTCCTCGGCATGCCCGGTCTGTCCCCTGTGGACGCACAGGTGGCGACGACGGCGTACCTGGAGTTCGCGTGGGCCGAGCAGGCGTCGGTGCGCGCCTGGCAGCCCGGCGCCGCCGATCCGATGCTGCTGGGCGTGGGCGACCTGCGCAACTGGGCGACCCGGCTGGGCACGATGCCCCCGGGCATGGTCCCGCCCCGGCGCATGCTCGTGGGCCACCCTTCGGCGCTGCTCAAGCACATGTCCGTGGTCGACACGCCCGGCACGGGCGGGCTCGACCCCGACCACGCGCAGATCGCTCTCGAAGCGGTCGCGCGCGCCACCTGCCTCATCATGGTCACCGACGCCTCGTCGCCGATGGCCAAGACCGAACTGGACTTCCTCACCGAGGCCTCCAAGCGCGTCAACTTCGTCGTGTTCGCCCTGACCAAGACCGACACCTACCCGGGGTGGCGCACGGTCATGGAGGAGAACCGGTCGCTGATCGAGGCGCACGCGCCCCGCTTCCGCAACGCCCCGCACTACCCGGTCTCGGCGATGCTCGCCGAGCACGCCCTCAACTCCACCGGCCCCACCCGCCAGGCCCTGGCGAAGGAGTCCGGCATCGGGAAGATGCAGCGGGCCCTGGTCAAGGTCGCCACCGCCGGCAAGGCCCTGGTGGCGGCGAACGTGGTGCGCGCGGTGCGCACCGAGTTCCAGCGCCTCGCCGTCTCCGCGGCCGCCGACATGAAGGCCTACGACCCCGATCCTGAGGCGGCCAACCGCCTCAAGGAGGAGAAGAAGCAGGCCCTGGCGTCGCGGCGCACCGAGACGAAGAAGGCGAACCTCGCCCTGCGGGTGGAGACCCAGCGGGCCAAGATCGAAGTCCAGGGCCGCCTGCGCACCCACCTGCAGGAACTCGAGGAAGCACTTCTGGACGAGGTCGAGAAGGCCAACAAGGCCGCGCTCGAGTCGCTGCCCAACCGCGTTGACATCGCCCTGCAGGGCATCGCCGCGCGCCTCTCGGGCGAGCTGCACCAGCGGTTCGTGCTCCTGGCCGAACGCGTGCTGCGGCAGGTGTTCAACGACGACGAGCTGCGCCAGGCCACCAACTCGATCTCCGCGGGCCTGCGCACGGCCGCCTCCGGGCGGGCCCGGCGCGGCGACAACTCCGACGGCGCGCTCCTCGTGGCCTCCTCGGCCGGTGTGGCGATGATGGCCGGACGCGCGGTCACCATGGGCGCGGGCGCGATCGGCCTGGGCGCCGTCGCCGGCGTCGGGGCCATCGCCCTGACCGCCTCCGGTGTCGGCATCGGCCTCGCCGCCGCCGCGTTCCTGCTGTACCGCAGGAAGATCCAGGGCAACCGCCAGGCCGCGAAGCAGTGGATCCAGCGCGTCATCGCCGAAGCCCGCGCGAACCTCAACGAGGAGATCAGCTTCCGCTTCACCGAGGTCGAGTTCGTCTTCAACTCCACCCTGGACGACGCCCTGGAGCGCCGCGCCGCCGAGTTCGACGCCCGCATCTCGGCCGCCGAGAACGCCCAGAAGGCCGACCAGGCCGCCCGCGCCAAGAAGCAGGCGGCGCTCAAGCAGCGCCGCGACTCCATGGCCGCCAAGGTCAAACAGCTCGACGAGGTGCTGGCCAAGGCCCGCACCCTCGTCCCCGGCGAGGAGGATGCGTGATGGATGAGTTCGACGCCTTCGATCCCGAAGGCAACGCGGACTTCGACGCCGGCGACCTCGACGAGGGCGCGGACGCCCCCGCATTGGACGAGTTCGACGACGACGAGGTTCCCGGCGAGGACGACCTCGACGCGTTCGCCTTCGACGGCGACGAGGCCGAGTTCGACGGCGACGACGCCCTCGACGAGGACTTCACCGCCGAATACGAGGCCGACGACACCGAAGCGGACGAAGCGGCCGGCGGCGACGAGGCCCCCTACGCGGCCACCTACGAGGACCTCCTCGTCGACGAGGCCGACAACCCGCCGAGCTTCCCGCCCGAACTCGACCTCGACGTCCCCGAGCCGGTCGACGGCTACCCGTGGGTCGACCTGGACGCGCTCGGCTCGGCCGAAGCCGAGCCGTGGGTCAACACCGGCAGCACCGTGGACGCCTCCGAGTACGCCATCGCCGACGTCGACGACCCCGCCGCCTCCGCGCTCGCCCGCTTCTGGCAGGGCTAGGGTCGGCGCGCCCGGCAGCCGCCGACCCGGCCACCGCAGCAACCGCGGCCGGTGCCGCCCCCGCATCGGGCGCGGCACCGGCCGCGCCGCGTGCGCCCTCGCGCCTCGGTAACGACTGCGGGCGAATCCGCGCACTGTCCGATGTCGCCTCTGCCTGAACGCGCGCAATAGCCGTTGAATGGGACACGCCGCGCCGCGGACGGACCCCGGTGACCGATAAGAAAACGCATGCCCTGACGGGCGACGTGCGCACCGGCGCGCCCGATCCGGCATTGGGACTCCACAATGGCGCTCCCGCGGTCGCGGCGGGGACCGAATGCGACGGATCGGTGGAAAAATGTCGGACCTGGCGACACCCGAAGCGGCAATGCGGCGGTAGATTGGCTCCATTACCGTCGAGACCGACGCCCGCCTCCCCTCTCGGGCACCGGCCCGTCCCCGCACGATTCGACCGGGAGCCGCGTGGTGAACGAACCAGACCACTACCGCGTCCTCGGGGTGAGCCCGCAGGCGCCGAAGGCCGACATCCAAGCGGCCTACCGCCGCCGGCTGCGCGAGACCCACCCCGACCGCGGCGGCGACGAGGACGAGTTCCACCTCGTCCAGGGCGCCTGGGAGACCCTCTCCCACCCAGGGCTGCGTCGCGAGTACGACCTGCTGCGCTTCGGGCGGCGCGCCGCCCGCCGCTACGGCAAGGCCGCCGCCAAGCCGTCCCACCGCAAAGTCCGCGGCTGGAACGTCGCGCCCGCGCCGGCCCCGGCCGCGCAGGCCCTCTCCACCGAAGGCGCCCTCGTCGCCGTCCCCTGGCACGCCCGGCTGCGGCTGGCCAGGCCCGTCCACCGGCCCTCGGTGTGGACCGCCGCCGGGGCCTTCGCCGCGCTCGCCGCCGTGTGGGCCTTCTGCGGCCTGGGCTACCTCGGGCAGGCCCTCGCCGCCGACGGCTGGCTGTTCCTGGCCCTGGCCATCCCCGTCACGATCGCCGTCGCCATCATCGTCCTCGTCCAGACCAGCAGGGCACTGCGGCGCCGGCCCGACACGGCACCGAACCCGCCCACCGGGCGGCTGGTCATCGCCTTCCTGTTCGCCGCCGCCGTCATCTGGCTCGCCGGGCTCTCGACCCCGTGGGGGTGGGCGCTGGGCGTGTACGTGCTCACCGGCACCGCCCTGGCATGGACGGTGAAGCGGCTGCGGTACACGCTCGCGCTGCGCCGCTCCGTCGGCGGGGCACTGCGCCAGTTCAACGCGTTCGGGCCCGCGGGCACCCGCCCCAAAGCCGACCGTTCCACCGGCAAGCTCCTGCGCGAAGTCCTCACCAACCTGCCCGCCGCGCGGCTGTTCGTCGCCCTGCCGGTCGACATGGAGACGCGCGTGCCCCACGCGATCGTCTGCGGCGACCGCATCGCGCTGCTGTGCGCCCCGGTCGGCCGCGAAAGCTTCGACGTCGACTCGGTCAACCTCCCCGAAGCGGTCAAAGCCCTCGACACGGCCCTGCCGGACGCGAACGTGCAGGGCTGGGTGCTGTGGCCGACCCTGCCCGAGACCGCCCGCGCCGGCGAGACCGAAGCCGTCCACGACGTCGCCGTCGCCCAGGCCGCCGCCGACATCGGACTGTGGCTCGCCGCCGCCGGCTCGGTCTACGACCTGCCGGTGCTCCAGTCGCTGCGGATGCGCCTGGCCGCCGTCCCGGCCCCCCGCACCGGCGACCGGACGCCCGCCGTGCGCTCCTGAAACCCCTACCGCCGCAGCGTAACCGCCCTGTCCGTGAGCAATCGCACCCTCCACACCGGCGCGTGACGCCAGTACAGTGCAGGCTGTGAACGCCACCGCCACCGGCCTGAGCGGCGCCGCCGGGACCTTCGCCCGCCGCGCCGACGCGATCGTCGCCGACCGCCTCCGGGCGGCCGCCGCACGCGAACCGCTCCCCGGCCGCGCCGAAGGCGCCACCGCCGCCGACATCGCCGCCGCCCTCAGCGCCGGGTCCCCGCACGCGGCCCGCTTCACCGCCGAGGTCACCGCCGCCGTGCGCGGCACCGCCCTCGCACTCGAAGCGGCCCGGCCGCACCCCGCCGACCTGTGGGCCGCCGCCGAGGCCTTCCACCCCGACCCGTCGGTGTGGTTCGAGCAGGCCGTCCTGCTCGGCCACCCCGTGCACCCGCTCGCGCGGTCCCGAGGCGAGCTGACCGACGACGAGATCCGCGCCTACGCGCCCGAGCACGCCGCACGCTTCGACCTGGGGCTCTATGAAGTCAAGGGGGTCGACGAGCCGGCGCTGCGACTCTCGACGCGCGAGCCGTCCGAGCAGCTGCCGGTCCACCCGTGGCAGGCCGCGCGCCACGGCCTCACCGGACCGGCCCGGGTGCTCGCCGACGCGGCGCCGCTCATGAGCCTGCGCACCGTCTCCACGGGCGACCTGCACATCAAAACCGCCGTCGATCTGCAGCTGACCTCGGCGGTCCGGCACGTCTCGCCCGCCTCGGTCCGCAACGGGCCGATCCTCTCGCGCCGGCTCGCCGAACCGGCCGCCACCCAAGGCATCACACTGCTCACGGAACATGCCGCGATCGCCCGCGGCGCCGACGGTGCGCCGCTGTCGCACCTGGCCGCGGTCGTCCGCCCCGCCCCGCACCGGGCGGGGCACCCGCGCGCCGTGCCGCTCGCCGCGCTCGCCGAGACCTGCCCCGCCGACGGCCGGCCGATCGCCATCGCCTTCACCGGCGACGATCCTGCGGCGTGGTGGGAGGCGTTCGCGACGGTCGCGCTCGCGCCGCTGCGCCTGTTCGCCGCGACCGGCGTCGCCCTGGAGGCGCACGGGCAGAACACCCTCGCCTCGTTCACCGCCGACCGGCCGACCGCCCTGGTGTACCGCGACTTCGGCGGCGTCCGCGTCCCGCCCGACGACTGGCCCGACATCATCGGCGACCTGCCCGAACCCGACCCCGAAGCGCGCCTGGCGAAACTCCTCGCCGCACTCTTCCCCACCACGCTGACCGCCGTCGTGGACGCGTTCGCCGCCTGGTCGGACACCGACCCCGGCCAATGGTGGTCCACTGTGGCCGACGCGGTCCGGGGCCTGGGCCTCGAGCCGTGGATCGCCCGGGCCGTGCTGCGCGAACCCTGGCCGATCAAGGCCACCACCGCGATGCGCCTGGCCGACGACCCCGTCGCCGACCTCTGGGTCCGCGTCGAGAACCCGCTGGCGGCGGCGTGAACCTCGCCTCGCAGATCACGGCCGCCGCCTGGCGCGAGAACCTCGCCGGCGCCCGCGACCGGGCCCTGCCCGAGGGCGCCCGCCGGCACGCGTTCAACCAGATCGACGTCGACGGGCCCGACGAGGACCCGGTGAAGACCCTCGAAACCGTCCTCGGCAGCGCCGTCCCCGACCACCTCGCCGCCGAACTCCACTCCGCGCACGAAGGCCTCGCCCACGCAAGATCGCGCGCCGAACGACGCGGCCGGCACCTCGCGGCCCTGGCCGACCGCGCCGGACACGCGACCCTCGCCGCACTCGTCGCCGCCGGCGGCCGGGACGCGCACACCACCGCGCGCCTGCTCGAGACCCTCGCGACCGAAGGGCACCAACTGCACCCGTGCGCCCGCACCCGCCTCGGCTGGGACCGGCACGACCGGGAGCGGTACGACCTCGAGGCCACCCGGCCGATCCGGATCCGGCTCATCGCCGACCGCGCCGGCGTCCTCGAACACTCCGGCCAGGACTTCCGCGACCACCCCATGCTCCAGGGCCTCGACCTGCCCGACCCCGTCCTCCCCGTCCACCCCTGGCAGCTCGAGCACCGCATCCTCCCCGGCCACCGCGACCTGTTCGACACCGGACGCCTCCGCGTCCTCGACGCGACCGTCCCCGCCTGGCCCACCGCCGCGATCCGCACCCTCGCCGGCCACACCGCCCCCGGCTTCCTCAAACTCGCCCTCGGCATCCACATCACCTCCACGCGCCGCGACATCTCCCCCGCCACCGCCCTGCTCGGCCCGCGCCTCTCCGCACTCCTCAACGCCCTCCACCGCATCGGCGACAACGGCACCGAGCACCAGCACCGCATCATCACCGACGTCGCAGGCGCATGGCTGCCCGGCTCGCGCGACCTCACCGCGCTCGCCCGCTCCCCGCTCACCGCGACCGAACCGGACGGCCTCGTCTACGTCCCCGCCACCGCGCTCACCGCGACCTCCCCGGTCACCGGCGTGAGCCTCGCCGCCGAATACGCGCGCTGGTCGGGCGACCCCGACCAGTGGATCCGCACCTACGCAAGACGGTTCGCCCACCCGGTCCTGGCCAAGGCCGAAGCCGGCATCGGCCTCGAAGCGCACCTGCAGAACAGCATCATCGCCATGCGCGGCCCCGACCCGGTCTTCCCCGTCTCCCGCGACCTCGGCGGCGCCCGCATCCACCTGCCGACCCTCCCGTGGGACCTCGAACTGCCGCAAGGCAGCCCGGTCAACGCCGCGAGCATGGACCAAGTGCGCTCCAAGGTCGCCTACACGCTCTTCCAGAACCACTTCGCGGCCCTCGTCGCCGTGCTCGAACGCGACCTCGGACTCGACGGCGCCGCGTTCTGGGACGACCTCGCCGACGAGCTCAACGGCCGCCTCTCCCGCGCCGAACGCGAGGCCTACCTCGCGCCCCGCCAGCCCACCAAAGCCCTGCTGACCATGCGCCTGCACCCCGGCGAGGAGATCGAGACCCCCGTGGACAACCCCCTCGCCCGCGCCCACGACCACCCCACGCTCGACCGCCACGTCAAAGCCCTCGCCGCACCCGCCAGCGCCTGGATCTACGACCCCGCCGGGGTCGGCGCGCACCTGGAAGACCTGCGGGAGCGGTTGGGGCACACGGTGATGTACGCGATGAAGGCCTGCGCCAACCCCGCGGTGCTGGCCGCGGCCGCAGCGGCGGCGGACGGGATCGAGTGCGCGTCGGGCGGTGAGCTCGCCGCGGCCCGGGCCGCGGGGGCGCGGCGGCTGGCGTTCTCGGGCCCGGCGAAGACGCCGGCGGATCTGGCCGCGGCGGCGGCGTGCGACGTGCCGGTGTGGATGCACGCCGAGAGCGTGCGCGAACTCGACGCGCTCGCGGCGGCGGCGTTCGCGGGCCCGGTGGCGCTGCGCGTCAACCGGGGCCGGGCGCTGCCGGGGACGCATCAGATGGCGGGCGCGGTGACGCCGTTCGGGATCGACGAGTCCGATGCGGCGGCCGCGGTCGACCGGGCGCTCGGCCTGGGGCTGGACCTGGTCGGCTTCCATCTGCACGCGGTGTCGAACTGCCTTGAGGCCGAGGCGTACGCGCATCATGTGCGCGACTCGGTCGAGTGGTCGCAGGGCGCGGCGCGGGGCCGGTTCGATCTGCGGTACGTGAACGTGGGCGGCGGGCTGGGGTCGGATCCGCGCGGGGCGCGCATCGACGTGCCCGCGCTCGCCGAAGGCCTGCGGGGCCTGGGGACCGGCGGGGCGGAGCTGGTGTTCGAGCCGGGCCGGTACGCGGCGGCGCCGGCCGGCTGGTACGTCGCCGAGGTCGTGGACCTCAAGACGGTGCGGGGTCAGGCGTTCGCGCTCGTGCGGGGCGGGACGCACCATTTCCGGCTGCCGGCGGCGTGGGGGTACTCACATCCGTTCCGGATCGTGCCGGGGGCGCGGTCGGGTCCGGTGTGGTCGGACGTGGAGGTGCGGGTGTGCGGTGAGTTGTGCACGCCCCGGGACGTGCTCAACGGCGGCCAGTTCGTGCCGTCCATCGCCGTCGGGGACCGCCTCGTGTTCGCCGATGCCGGGGCGTACGGGTGGGAGATCTCGCACGACCGGTTCCTGGGCCACCCCGGGCCCCAGCAGGTCGTCATCGGCTGATCGGCGGATCCGCCCCCGGGTGGAGGGCGTCTAGGATGAAGGGCCCGACGCAGCCCGCCGCCGGCACCGTGCGAACCGGCGGCGCGCGCCTCGATCCCTCATTGAGGAGCCCGCATGCCCAATCGGCGCCACGCCCGACGGACGCACCGCGATGCCGCGAAGCTGGCGGCCGCGGGCAACCATCAAGGCGCCCTTGCCGTCTACGCGCACGCCGAAGGCGAGTTCCGCGGCTGCCTGGCCGTGCACCCCGAGGACCGCGGCACCCGCAGCGACTTCGCCGACCTCCTCGGCGACCTCGCCGCCTCCCACACCGCCGTCGGCGAGGTCGCCGAAGCGTATGCGGCGCAACGGGAGCGGGTGACGATCACCGCCGGACTCCAAGCGGGACCGGTCGAGCGGGCCGCCGCGCGCCTCGACCTGGCCGAGGCCGCCGTCGCCGCCGGGCGGCTGCTGACCGCCGCGATCGAGGCCGACGCGGCGTTGAGCCTGTTCGACGATGTGGACGCGGCCGAACCGGGCAGCCCGGGCTTCGCGACGCTGGGCGACGCGATCGCGCGGGCCGCGCGCGTGTACGCCCGCGCCGCCGACCCCGATCTCGCGGTCGGGGCCGCCGACCAGGCCGCGCGCATGCTCATCGCCGCCCGCCACGCCGACCCCGGCGGATTCGGCGCCGACGGCATCGGGCTCGACGGCACCGCCGACCTGCTGCGCGACAGCCTGCGCCTGGCCGCGGCACTGCACGCGGCCGCCGGGAGGGCCTCGCACGCCAAAGGCGCGGCCGACCTCCTCGCCCGCCACTTCCCCGGCACCGCGCCCCCCACGGCGCCGATCCCGTTGACGCTCCGGGCGGCCCTGGAGACGGCGATGCGCATGGGCGCGTTCCTCGATCCGCGCCTGATCGACCGGCTCTGCCCCGACCCGGCCGGGCGGGACGCGCCGGCGACGATCAGCGCCCGCTGCGACCCGGGCCTGGCCGCCGTCGCCCTCCACTCGGCCGAACCGGCGATCGACGCGCTCGCGCCGACGCACCCGAACCTCGCCTGGCGCATCGCGACCGAGGTGCACTACCTGCTCACCGCCGCCGACCGCCTCGGCGAGCGGAACCTCCACCTGAACTTCCGCGACCACGGCCCGGCCTGGCTCGCGATGCTCATGGCGCTCACCGCCACCGGCAAGCAGGGCCCGATCCTCACCGACCTGGCGACCGCGCTGGCGGAGTTGTGCGAGCGGCTGCGCACGCGCCATGCCGCGGCCGACCACGAGCCGCTGGTGGTCGCGGCGACCCGGTTCATCGCCGTGCACGGGGACCGCCGCTGAGCGGTGTCAGCGGTCGGTGCCGAACCAGCCGGGGACGTCGAGGCGGAAGTGGTCGCCGGGGGCGAGGGTGCGCAGGTCGGCGTGGAGGGCGGCGAGGCGTTCGGGGCCGATGGCCTCGGCCCAGCGGGCTTGGACGGCGTCGAAGCTGCGGGCGGAGACGGCGAGGACGTCGAGGCCTTTGGGGGTGAGGCGCACGAGTTTGCGGCGGGCGTCGTCCGGGTCGGCGGCGCGTTCGACGTAGCCCTGCTTCTCGAGGTTGGCGATGGTCTTGCCGGCGGCTTGCTTGGTGACGCCGAGGCGGGTGCCGAGTTCGACGGCGGTGGTGCCGCGGGCGCCGATGGCCTGGAAGACGAAGCCGTGGAGGGGTTTGACGCCGGTGTGGCCGTGGCGGGCGAGGTCGGCGTGGGCGGCGTCGATGATGGCGCGGAAGGCGGCGAAGAGCTGCAGCGGGAGTTCGTAGCCGGGGGTCGGTTCAGCCATGATCGACAACCTGGTTTACTATATGGGTAACCACGTTGTCCATCTTAGGAGACTCCTCTTGCGTATCGTCCGCAGCACCGAATCCCGCCGCTCCGAGACCCCCGCGGCGGTCATGACCACCTTCGCCTCCCCCGGCCTGGGCGGCGCGGCCGCGCCGGTCTGGAAGGTCGAGGCCGCGGCCGGCACCGCCGGTCCCGTGCACCACATCGACGCCGAGCAGGTCTGGACCGTCCTGGCCGGCACCGTCGCGGTGACCGTCGAGGGCGAGGCGGCCGAACTGGCCGCGGGCGACACCGTCGTCATCGCCGCCGACGCCGCCCGCCGGTTCACGCCCGGACCGCAGGGGTTCACGGCGATCTGCACCGGCCCGGCCGGGATGCGCGCGTACATGCCCGGCAAGGAGGACGCGAAGATGATTCCGCCGTGGACGGCTTAGGAGGCGCGGCGGCGCGCGTAGTCGCGCAGCGCCCGCAGGAAGTCGACGTGCCGGAATCCGGGCCAGTAGACGTCGCAGAAGTAGAGTTCGGCGCCCGCCGACTGCCACAGCAGGAAGCTCGAGAGGCGCCGCTCGCCGCTGGTGCGGATGATGAGGTCGGCCTCGGGCAGGTCGGGGGTGTACCGGTGGGCGCCGATGTCGGCGGCGGTCAGGCGCGCGGCAAGGTCCGAGACGGTGGTGCCTTGGGCCGCTTCGGTCTCCAGGAGGGCCCTGACGGCGTCGACGATCTCGGACTGGCCGTCGTAGCCGATGGCGATCGTCAGGTGGCCGCCGGCGCGTTCGCGGGTGGCCTCGCAGGCGGTCTTGAGGGCGTGCGAGGTCGAGTCGGGCAGGTGGTCGAGGTGCCCGGCGATGTGCAGCCGCCACCGGTTGCCCGCGTCCATGAGGCGTTCTGCCACGATGGACTCGATCATCGCCATCAGGTGGGCGACCTCGCCGCTGCCGCGTTTGACGAGGTTGTCGTTGGAGGCGACGTAGACGGTGACGTGGGCGATGCCGATCGCGGCGCACCACTCGAGGAGGTCGTCGAGGTGCTGGGCGCCGTAGCGGTGGCCGATGCCGGGGTCGTCGAACCCCTGCTGGCGGGCCCAGCGCCGGTTGCCGTCCATCGCGACGGCCACGTGCCGCGGCAGCGGCCCGCCGCTGAGCTTGCGGCGCAACCGCTTCGCATACCAGTCGTAGAGGATTCCGGTTCCGCGCATGCGGCCCACCTTAGCGGAGGGAGCGGTGCGGGGCGGCCTGATCGGGCCGCGCCCCGGTACCGGCTGACGCCGCGTCTATCGCAAGGTTTCCGAAGAGAGAGACGCGGGTCACGGCCTGGCGGCGCGACCTCGGCGCGTCCGGGTCGTTGTTTACATGGGGCGGCATTACCCACTCACGTGGGGCGGATATCCCCTGGGGTCTCCCCGCTCACGCGGGGCAGGTGAAAGCGAGAAGCCCCCCGGCCAGCGCCGGGGGGCTTCTTCATGCGCTTCGGGCTAGGCGGCGCGGATGGCGGCCTTGCGGAAGTCGCGGTTGAGCTTGCCGATGACGTCGAGCCCGATCTCTTTGGGGCAGGCGGCGGCGCATTCGCCGGTGTTGGTGCACCCGCCGAAGCCGGCCTCGTCGTGGGCGGCGACCATGCCGAGGACGCGCGTGTGGCGTTCGGGCTGGCCCTGGGGCATGAGGCCGAGGTGGGTGACCTTGGCGCCCATGAAGAGCATGCCCGAGCCGTTGGGGCAGGCGGCGACGCAGGCGCCGCAGCCGATGCACGCGGCGGCGCTGAAGGCGGCGTCGGCGTCCTGCTTGGGGATCGGGACGGCGTGGGCGTCCGGTGCGGTGCCGGTGGGCGCGGAGATGTACCCGCCGGCCTGGATGATGCGGTCGAAGGCGCTGCGGTCGACGACGAGGTCCTTGATGACCGGGAACGCGCCGGCCCGCCAGGGCTCGATGTCGATCGAGTCGCCGTCTTTGAACTTGCGCATGTGCAGCTGGCAGGTCGTGGTGGCGGCCTGCGGGCCGTGGGGCTGGCCGTCGATCACGAGGGAGCAGGCGCCGCAGATGCCTTCGCGGCAGTCGTGGTCGAACGCGACGGGGTCTTCGCCCTCGCTGATGAGGCGTTCGTTGAGCACGTCGAGCATCTCCAGGAAGGAGGCGTCCTCGGAGACCTCGTCGATCTCGTAGGAGACCATCTTGCCCTGGGCTTGGGCGTCGCTCTGGCGCCAGATTCGCAGAGACAGCTTCACTTGTAGCTCCGTTGGGTGGGCTTGACGTATTCGAATTCGAGGGCTTCCTTGTGGAGGACGGGCCCGTCCTCCCCGAACTCCCAGGCCGCGACGTAGGAGAACTGCTCGTCGTCGCGCTTGGCCTCGCCGTCCTCGGTCTGGGACTCGGCGCGGAAGTGGCCGCCGCACGATTCGGTGCGGTGGAGGGCGTCGATGCACATGAGCTCGCCGAGCTCGAGGAAGTCGGCGACGCGGCCGGCCTTCTCGAGTTCCTGGTTGAGCTGCTCGTTCTTCCCGGTGACCTTGACGCGGCGGTAGAACTCGTCCTTGAGGCCGCGGATGAGGCCGATGGCCTTGCGCAGGCCCTCGTCGGTGCGTTCCATGCCGCAGTACTCCCACATGATCTTGCCGAGTTCGCGGTGGAAGGAGTCGACGGTGCGGTCGCCGTCGTTGCCGAGGAAGAACGCGATGCGGTCGTCGACCTCCTTGCGGGCGGCGACGACGGCCTCGTGGGTCTCGTCGACGGCTTCGAAGGGGCCGTCGGCGAGGTAGTCGGAGATGGTGTTGGGCAGGACGAAGTAGCCGTCCGAGAGGCCCTGCATGAGCGCGGAGGCGCCCAGGCGGTTGGCGCCGTGGTCGGAGAAGTTGGCCTCGCCGGTCACGAACAGGCCGGGGATGTTCGAGGACAGGTCGTAGTCGACCCACAGGCCGCCCATGGTGTAGTGCACGGCCGGGTAGATGCGCATGGGCCGCTCGTACGGGTTCTCGCCGGTGATGCGCTCGTACATGTCGAACAGGTTGCCGTACTTGGCTTCGACGGCCTTGCGGCCGAGGCGTTCGATGGCGGCGGCGAAGTCGAGGTAGACGCCCAGGCCGCCGGGGCCGACGCCGTGGCCTTCGTCGCAGACGACCTTGGCGGCGCGTGAGGCGATGTCGCGGGGCACGAGGTTGCCGAAGGCCGGGTAGCGGCGTTCGAGGTAGTAGTCGCGCTCGTCCTCGGGGATGTCGGCGGGGTGGCGGTCGTCGCCCTTCTGCTTGGGGACCCAGACGCGGCCGTCGTTGCGCAGGCTCTCGGACATGAGCGTGAGCTTGGACTGGTGCTCGCCGGACTGCGGGATGCAGGTGGGGTGGATCTGCGTGTAGCAGGGGTTGGCGAAGTAGGCGCCCTTGCGGTGCGCGCGCCATCCGGCGGTGACGTTGCAGCCCATGGCGTTGGTCGACAGGAAGTAGACGTTGCCGTAGCCGCCGGTGGCGAGGACGACGGCGTCGGCCAGTTCGGTGGAGATCGCGCCCGTCACGAGGTCGCGCACGACGATGCCGCGGGCCTTGCCGTCGACGATGATGAGTTCGAGCATCTCGTGGCGGGTGTGCAGGTCCACGGTGCCGGCGGCGACCTGGCGCTGCAGGGCCTGGTAGGCGCCGAGGAGCAGCTGCTGGCCGGTCTGGCCGCGGGCGTAGAAGGTGCGCGAGACCTGCGCGCCGCCGAAGGAGCGGTTGTCGAGCAGGCCGCCGTATTCGCGGGCGAAGGGGACGCCTTGGGCGACGCACTGGTCGATGATCTCGGTGGAGATCTCGGCGAGGCGGTGCACGTTCGACTCGCGGGAGCGGAAGTCGCCGCCCTTGACGGTGTCGTAGAACAGGCGGTGGACGCTGTCGCCGTCGTTGCGGTAGTTCTTGGCGGCGTTGATGCCGCCCTGCGCGGCGATGGAGTGGGCGCGCCGGGACGAGTCCTGGAAGCAGTAGTTGGCGACGCGGTAGCCGAGTTCGCCGAGGGTCGCGGCGGCGGAGGCGCCGGCGAGGCCGGTGCCGACGACGATGACGCGGAGCTTGCGGCGGTTGGCGGGGTTGACGAGGCGGCCGGAGAAGCGGCGCTTCTCCCAGCGCTCGCTGATGGGCCCGGCGGGGGCCTTGGCGTCCGCGACGGCCGCGCCGTCGCGGTAGTAGTCAGTGCTCATATCACTTCACCAGTCCGAACGTGACCGACAGGGGCACGATGGCGAACCCCAGGACGACGATGAGGGCGACGGCGAGGCCGATCGCCTGCGTGCGCTTGCGCCACTTCGAGTTCGGGCCGGCGATGGTCTGCACGGCCGACCAGATGCCGTGGCGCAGGTGGAAGAACAGGGCGAGCAGGGCCAGCAGGTAGAACACGGTGACCGGCCAGCGCTCGGGGCTGAAGGTGGCGACGACGGCGCCGTAGGCGTCGGGGACGTCCTTGACGGGGTTGACCGTGCGGAAGGTCAGGTCGAGGAGGTGCCAGATGATGAACAGGAAGACGACGGCCGCGCCCCAGCGCATGGTGGCGGCGGCGTGGCGCGATTCGCCCTTGGCGGGCTTCTTGGAGGCGTAGCGCACGGGGCGGGCGGCCAGGGCGCGGCGGGTGAGGACGACGGCGGTCCAGATGTGGACGGCGGCGGCGGCGATCAGGCCGATGCGCAGGACCCACAGGAGGCTCTCGTGGGGCAGCAGGGGCTCCCCGAAGGTGCGCAGGCCGTGGGCGTATTCGTTCATCGATTCGCGGCCCTCGAACACGTGCAGGTTGCCGGCCATGTGGGCGACGAGGAAGAGCACGAGGAGGATGCCGGAGACCGCCATGGCGATCTTGAGGCCGATGTTGGAACGCCACGGTCCCTGGGGCGCTCGGGCGCGTGTGCCCGGCCTCGCGGCGGGGCGGTTCTGCAAATCCGTAGACACGTCCAGAGGCTAGACGCGATGCGGGTCACGGGTCCAATTCATGGCGTGGCGCTGTTCGATGCCGTTAGGTTATGCAGATGCGTCCGCAGCAACTCCAGGCCTTCCTCGCTGTCGCACAAACCCGGCATTTCACCCATGCGGCCGAAGAACTCGGTGTGACACAACCGTCATTGAGCAAGCAGATCCAAGCGCTCGAGGCGGAGCTCGGCGCGCCCTTGTTCACGAGGGCGCGGGGGCGGATCGAGTTGACCGACGCGGGGCAGACCCTGCTGCCGCACGCGCGGCGGATCACGGCGGCGGTGACGGCGGCCCGCTCGGACATCGACGACGTGCTCGCGGTGCGGGCGGGGCATCTGCGGCTGGGGGCGACGCCGTCGCTGTGCTCGTGGCTGATCGCGCCGCTGCTGACGCGCTACCTGGAGGCGCATCCGGGGGTGACGGTGACGTTGACCGAGGACGGTTCGGGTCCGTTGACCGACCACCTGACGGCCGGGGACCTCGACCTGGCGTTCACGGTGGGCGACATGGCCGAGGACGCCGGGCTCAGCGTGCAGCCCCTGCTGTCCGAAGCGCTCGTGGTGGCCTCGGCGGCGCACCTGCCGCCGCTGACGCGGCAGGGCTACATCGGGCTGCAGCAGTTGCGAGAGCAGGCGTTCGTGCTGCCCGCGCACGGCTATGACCTCAGAGACTTGACGGTCGCGACGTGCGAGGCGGCGGGGTTCACCCCGCGCATGGGCGTCGACGGGGGCGCGACGGACGCGGTGGCCTCGCTCGTGGAGGCGGGCTTGGGGATCGCGCTGCTGCCGGCGATGATCGCGGCTGGCCGCCCGGGCCTGCGGGCGACGCCGCTGGCGCCGCCGGGGGCGAGCCGGACGATCGCGCTCGCCGCGCGCCGCGAGGCGCCGTTGACGAAGGCGGCGGGGGCGTTCGCGGCGACCTTGGAGGCGCATTTGACGGACCTGCACGCCTGGGGGCGGCTGCCGGAGGGCATGCAGGCCCTCTGACCTACTTGAAGGCGTCCCGGTCGAACATGGCGGCGATCTGGCGCGCCGAGGGCGTCCCCGCGTCGGGGTCGGCGCCGGCGTCGAGGAGGACGGCGACGACGTCCTTGTAGTCCTTGAAGACCGCTCCGGCCAGCGGGGACTGGTCGCGGTCGTTGCGTCGCTCCACATCGGCCCCGGCCTTGATGAGGGCGCGGACGGTCTCGGCGTGCCCGTGGTAGGCGGCCAGCATCAGCAGGGAGTCGCCCGAGCCGTTCACCAGGTCGACCGGGAGGCCGGTCTCGACGAAGCGGGCCAGTCGCTCGGCCTCGCCGGCGCGGGCCAGGTCGAAGGCGGCTTCGGCTATGTCGTTGAAATCCTCGTCATCGCTCACGTCCACCAGCTTGACACACCCGGTCAGGTGACGTACCGGTTCGTGCGCGCCCTCCGCAATGGACCGCTCCCAATGGAGTTCACCCTCGCAGGTGTCGGATCGGGTATTGACACGGCTGCACGCGCGTGGGAAAGATTGAAGCGGGCCCGCGCGGGCGATTCGCTGACACGAGTCCGCCGCGGCTCCTTTGAACGGTGGGACACAAGCGGTGAGGACTCGGGCATGAGCGAGCCGAAAATCCTAGGGCAGTTCCAATTGGAACATCGCACTATCCAAGTGAGCGGCGACGACGGCAATGCCGGGACCGTGTGGCTGCGTCGCGTCCATCCCGACCCGCCGATGGCGCTCGGCTGCGTGGTCGAACTCGACTCCTCGACGCCGCGCCTGCGCCTCTACCGCGCCGAGTGGCCCGACGCGCTGCGCGAGCAGGCGAAAGAGCAGACCCTCGCGATCTGGCGCTCCGCCCGGTCGTTAACGCCCCGAGCGACGCGGCCACGCCGGCGGCCTTCGCCTCGGCTTCGGCCACTTCGGCCCGCGGGTCGGACCGCCACGTGATGCCCCCGCCCGACCAGACGTGGACGTGCTCGGCGTCGAGGGCGACCGTGCGGATCGTGACGCCCAGGCGCACCTCGTCCCCGCACAGGAACCCGAAGGCGCCCATGGCCGGGCCGCGGCCCACCGGCTCGAGGCCGCCCACGAGGTCCAGGACGGCGAGTTTCGGCGCGCCCGTGACCGACCCGGGCGGGCACATCGCCCGCAGCAGGTCGGCGAACCCGGTCCCCGGCGCCAGGTCGGCCGTCACGGTCGACTCGGCCTGCCACAGCCCGGCCCACCGGCCGATGTGGAACAGATCCTTGACCGAGACCGTGCCGGGCACGGCCACCTGCGCGAGGTCGTTGCGTTCGAGGTCGACGATCATGACGTGCTCGGCACGCTCCTTCACCGAGGCCAGCAGCGCCACCCGGCCCTCCGGCGTGGCCGGCGCCGTGCCCTTGATCGGATACGTCGCCGCCGCGGCGGCATCGGCGGACAGGAAGCACTCGGGGGAACCGGACGCGACCAGCCAGCCCTCGCCGGAGAGCACCCCGCCCCACGACGCACCGGCCACAGTGGACACCGCATGCGCGATCGCCCCCGGATCGCCCGACCACGCCGCCCGCCGGTGCCCGACCACGTTCGCCACATAGACGTCCCCGCGCCCGATCGCCTCCTGCACCAAAGCGACCGCCTTCGCATGGTCGGACGACGACCACGACGCCGCCCACGGCCCCACACGGAACGCCCCCAGCGACGCCGCCCCGCGCACCGGCCCGTGCGCATACGCCACCAGCACCAGGTCAGGGACCGCCGGCACCGGACTCGGCGCACCGGTCGCACCGCCGACCATCACCGCGCCCGCCGCCGCCGACAACAGCACCGCCACACCGCAGACCGACCCGTCCTCCCCCGAATGCGCCCCCGCGTACCGGGCCCGGAACGCCGCGGCCAGCGCCGCCGGATCGCCGCCGTCGCCCAGCCGCCACTCGAACCGGTCGACCTCCACCAGGCGGTCCCGGCACGCCGCGGGCACCCCCGGCGGCGCGGGCGGGACGGCACGGAAGTCGCTCATGATCCAAGTATCGCCGCGCCCGACCCCACTCCCCGAACCGTGTGAGCCACCTCACCAGGCCCGCTCAGCCGCCGATCGCAGCGAGCACGCCCCCGTCGTCAGGCGCCTGAATGAACGCCCCGCCCGTCGCGGTCGCCAGCGTCGTCAACTGCTGCGGATCGGTGTCGCCGAACCCGACCGTGTACACCACCGTCGGCCCCTCCAACTGCCCCGCCGTCTCCTCGGCGGTCCCCGCACTCACGTCGTCCTTACTGCTGTTCGTCAGCACCACGATCACGCTCACCGCCCCGTCGGCCGCCTCGCCGTTCATGAACGCGCTGGCCGCGAGCAGCGTGTCGTACAGCGGCGCGCCGCCGTCATAGGAGTTCCCGGAGACGTCGTACAGGTCGGTCTCGACCGTCTCACGGCCCTCGTCGGACAGCTCGGTCAACCCCGTGACCTGCCGGTACGGCTCGCCGTCGCCCGCCCCGACCCCGTACTCCCACACCCCGACCCGATAGGTCGAGGCCATCTCCTCCACGGTCGCGATCGCGGTCTGCACCGCCGCGTCCCCGGCGTTCAGGTCCTCGCCGCCGTACGTCACCGTCTCGTTCTCGCTCGACGCCGACCGGTCCACCAGGAACAGCACGTGCAGGTCCTCCCGGCCCACCTGCCAGGTCCGCACCGCCTGACCGACGGCCTCCGGGGACGTCGCCGCCAGCGCCGCCGCGGGATCGTCCACCGCCTGCAGGTCGGCGTCGTCGAACTCGCCCGAAGCGACCGCGTCCTCCAAATAGGCGCCGAACGCCTCCGCGATGCTCGCGTCGGACTCGGAGACCCAGCCGCCCTCGACCACACTCAGTACCTGGTAGATCGCGACCGCGCTCACGCTCGACCCCGCCGGCGTGATCGGCACCAGCGGATCGGCCGGCGCGTTCTCGGCGTTGAACTCCTCCACCTGGTAGTCCAGCGCCGTGACCACCCGGGTCGGGTCCGGAGCCTCGGCGTAAGCCGCCAGCGGCTCGCGCGCACCGTCGACGAGCGCCCCACTGCCGGTCGCGCCCTTCCAGGCGGCCATCGCCTCCTCGGAGAACCCGCCCGAACCGTCCCCGGAAGCGTTGAGCATCGCCACGAACCCCTCGGTCGAGGTCCGCGGGTTCGCCGCCGCCAGGCTGATCGACCCGCCCTCGACCGCGTCGAGCACGTCCGCCCACGCCGGCGGCTCACCCCCGACCCAGCCCAGCTCGGCCGCCTTCGACTCCGGCACCGCCAGCACCGACGTGGCCTGCCCGAGCACGATCGGCTCGGCGGCCACGATCCCGGCCGTCGTCTCGTTCGACGCCAGCCACGCCGACCACGCCTGCGAATCCGGCGCCCACGCGATCGGCCGCGGCCCCAGCGACTTCTCGTCCCAGACCCCGCTCATCCCCCGCGACGCCGCATCGGGCGCGACCTCCCGCACCGACGCGCCGATGCACTGCCCCGTCGAGGCCTCCGGCTGCGTCGCCTCCCACGCCTGCACCGCGTCCTCCAGCGTCCCGGCCACACTCGGCGCGGCCGCGATCGTCACCCGGTACACCTCACCCGAGCAACCCGCCCGCATCAACGCCACGAAACCCCAGGTCAAACCGGCCGCGACGAGCACGCACACGAGAGTGATCACGATCCAGGGGGCCACCACCATGCGGTTGCCGCCCTTCTTGCGCCGCCGCCCGAGCCGGTGCGACCTCACCTTGTGCGTGGTACCGAAAACCATCAGCTTCACTCCTGGGGGAATCGTCGGCGCCCAGTGTAAAGCCACTGCCGCAAGCCCCGCCCACTGTGGTGAGCGGGGCTACGGTTCGGCTACTCCCCGAACGCCTCGATCGGCGGACACGTGCACGCCAGGTTCCGGTCCCCCCACGCATTGTCGATCCGCCCCACCGGCGGCCAGTACTTCGCGCCTCCAGGCGACGCTTGCGAGCCATGAGCCGGCGCAGTCACCCCCGCGGGCCAGGCCGCCTCCGTGCGCGAATACGCCCGGTCCCATCCGTCGGCGGTCACCACCGCGGCGGTGTGCGGGGCCGCCCGCAGCGCCGAATCCTCCACCGCGACCGCACCCGACGCCACCGCCTCGATCTCGGCCCGGATCGCGATCATCGCCTCGCAGAACCGGTCCAGCTCCGCCAGGTCCTCCGACTCCGTCGGCTCCACCATCAACGTCCCCGCCACCGGGAACGACATCGTCGGCGCATGGAACCCGTAGTCGATCAACCGCTTCGCCACGTCCTCCACCGTCACCCCCGACACCTTCGAAAGCTCCCGCAGATCCAGGATGCACTCATGCGCGACGAGGCCGTGCGCCCCCGCGTACAGCACCGGGAAGTGATCGCGCAACCGCGCCGCCACATAGTTCGCCGCCAGCACCGCCGACGCCGTCGCCGCCGTCACCCCGTCACCGCCCATCATCCGCAGATACATCCACGGAATCTGCAGGATCCCCGCCGAACCCCACCGCGCCTGCGACACCGGCCCCACCGGACCCGCCGCCGCCGCCATCGGATCCGACGGCAGGAACGGCACCAGGTGCTCGGCCACCGCCACCGGCCCCACACCCGGCCCGCCGCCGCCGTGCGGAATGCAGAACGTCTTGTGCAGGTTCAAATGCGACACGTCCGCCCCGAACCGGCCCGGCTTCGCCCACCCCAGCAGCGCGTTCAAGTTCGCGCCGTCGACGTACACCTGCCCGCCCGCGTCGTGCACCCGCGCGCACACCTCGACGATCGTCTCCTCGTACACCCCGTGCGTCGAGGGGTACGTGACCATCAGCGCCGCCAACCGGTCCGCGTGCTGCGCGATCTTCGCGTCCAGGTCCGCCAGGTCGACGTTCCCGGCCTCGTCGCAGGCCACCACGACCACCCGCATGCCCGCCAGCACCGCCGAGGCGGCGTTGGTGCCGTGGGCGCTGGCGGGGATGAGGCACAGGTCGCGGTCGGTCTCGCCGCGGTCGTGCTGCCAGGCGCGGATGGCGAGGAGCCCGGCGAGTTCGCCTTGGGAGCCGGCGTTGGGCTGGACGGAGACGGCCGCGTACCCGCACACGTCGGCGAGCCAGCCTTCGAGCTGCTCGACGAGGGTCTGCCAGCCGCGGGTCTGGTCGGCGGGGGCGAGGGGGTGGACGTCGGCGAACTCGGGCCAGGAGATGGGCTCCATCTCGGCGGCGGCGTTGAGCTTCATGGTGCACGATCCGAGCGGGATCATGCCGCGGTCGAGGCCGTAGTCCTTGTCGGCCAGGCGCTTGAGGTAGCGCATCATGGCCGTCTCGGAGTGGTGGGCGGTGAACACCGGGTGGGTCAGGTACGCCGACTCGCGGCGGAGCGCGGCCGGGACCCCGTTCGAGGCGGCCGGGGCGGCGAGGTCGATGCCGAACGCCGCGCACACCGCCTCCAGGTCGGCCGCGGTGGTGGTCTCGTCGCAGGCGATCGTGAGGGTGTCGGCGTCGACGCGGTGGAGGTTCACGCCGCGCTCGGCGGCCGCGGCGAGCACGGCGTCGGCGCGGCCGGGGGCCACTGCCGTGACGGTGTCGAAGAACGCGGGCCCCGCGAGCGCGATGCCGGCCCGCGTGAAGGAGGCGGCGAGGCGCGCGGCCTGGCCGGCGGCGTGCTCGGCGATGCCGCGCAGGCCTTCGGGGCCGTGCCACACCGCGTACGAGGCGGCGATGACGGCCGGGAGCACCTGTGCGGTGCAGATGTTGCTGGTGGCCTTCTCGCGGCGGATGTGCTGCTCGCGGGCCTGCAGGGCGAGGCGCAGCGCGGGGGCGTCGGCCGAGTCGCGGGAGACGCCCACGAGGCGGCCGGGCAGCTGGCGCTGCAGGCGGTCGCGCACGGCCATGTACCCGGCGTGCGGCCCGCCGAAGCCCATGGGCATGCCGAACCGCTGGGTCGAGCCGACGGCGATGTCGGCGCCGAGTTCGCCCGGCGAGGTCAGCAGCGCCAGCGCGAGCAGGTCGGCGGCGACGGTGACGAGCGCGCCCGCCGCGTGCGCGGCCTCGATGGCGGGGGTCCAGTCGTGGACGGTGCCGTCGGCGCCGGGGTACTGGAGGAGGATGCCGAAGGCGCCGTCGGGGAGGGCGGCGGGGTCGGTGAGGTCGGCGACGGCGAGGGTGATGCCGACCGGTTCGGCGCGGGTCTGGAGGACGGCGAGGGTCTGCGGGAGGACACGCTGGTCGACGGCGAAGACGTCCCCGGGGCCCTGCTGTGCCGATTTACGGCTCGCCGGCTTCGCCGAGGGTGCGGCGCGGCGGGCGAGGAGCATGGCTTCGGCGGCGGCGGTGGCTTCGTCGAGGAGGCTGGCTCCGGCGACGTCGAGGCCGGTGAGGTCGGCGCACATGGTCTGGAAGTTGAGGAGGGCTTCGAGGCGGCCTTGGGAGATCTCGGCCTGGTAGGGGGTGTAGGCGGTGTACCAGGAGGGGTTCTCGAGGACGTTGCGGCGGATGACGGCGGGGGTGTGGGTGCCGTGGTAGCCGAGGCCGATCATGGAGCGGGCGGGGCGGTTCTGGGCGGCGAGGGCGGCGAGTTCGGCCTGGGCCTGGGTCTCGCTGACGGCGGCGGGGAGGGCGAGGCCGTCGCGTGAGCGGATGAGGGCGGGCATGCAGGCGTCCATGAGGGCGTCGAGGCTGGGTTGGCCGACGGTCTTGAGCATGGCGTCCTGGTCGGCGCTGCTGGTGCCGATGTGGCGGGTGGCGAACGTGCGGTCGGTCATGGTGGTGCTCCGGTGACAGGTCGACGGCTGTAGCGGTCCCCTCGTCTGTCACCTGCGCGTGTGCGGGCTCCAGAGCGGCCAATTCCGGGCGGTCCTGGTACCTGAGAGTTTGAAGCGAGGGACTTGCCCCTTCGGTGCCGTGGAGCGCATGTGGCCCACGATCTCTCCCGCCCGGTTTTCCGGCTCTGCGGCCATGGTAGGTCAGGAGGCGGTGCGTCGGCGACCGGGCACGGTCCCGGTGTGGTGCGCTTGGGTCTGCTCGGGCGGGTGGAGGCGGGTGGGGGCTTTGACGGGGGCTTCGCCGGGGAGGGTGGCGAGGCGGCCCATGACTTCGGTGACGGTGGTGCGCACGGCGATGCCGAAGACGCCTTGGCCGCCGCGGAGGAGGTCGATGACCTCGCCGGCGGAGCGGCATTCGTAGACGGTGGAGCCGTCGGACATGAGGGTGATCTCGGCGAGGTCCTTGACGCCGCGGGAGCGGAGGGCGTCGACGGCTTTGCGGATGTTCTGGAGGGAGACGCCGGCGTCGAGGAGGCGTTTGATGACTTTGAGGACGATGATGTCGCGGAAGGAGTAGAGGCGGTTGGAGCCCGAGCCCGAGGCGCGGCGGATGGAGGGTTCGACGAGGCCGGTGCGGGCCCAGTAGTCGAGTTGGCGGTAGGAGATGCCGACGACGCGGCAGGCGGCGGTGCCCCTCCAGCCGCGGATCTGGTTGGGGGGGACGACCGGGCGGCCTGCGGGTTCACTGTGGGCGTCCATGGCTTCCTCCCCTGTTGCCGGTGATGCAGCCGAGCGTAACCGGCGGACCCTCCACCATGGGCTGAACGAGAGAAAACTTCGGCAGGTCGCCGGGGTCGCTACTGGCTTTCGCCGAAGTCCTCGGGCGTGACCTCTTCGAGGAATTCGCGGAACTTCTCCACTTCGTCCTCTTGGGTGTCGGGGAGGACGACGCCGGCTTCGTCGAGGACGGCGTCGGCGCACCAGATGGGGGCTTCGGCGCGCAGGGCGAGGGCGATGGCGTCGGAGGAGCGGGAGGAGACGCGGGTGCGGCCGTCGAGGACGAGTTCGGCGAAGTAGACGGTGTCGCGCAGTTCGGTGATCTCGACGGCGGTGAGGGTGACGTCGAGGGCGTCGAGGACGTCGCGCATGAGGTCGTGGGTGAGGGGGCGGGAGAGCTGCACGTCCTGCTGCTGGTAGGCGATGGCGGCGGCTTCGACGGTGCCGATCCAGATGGGCAGGTACCGGTGGCCTTCGGCCTCTTTGAGCAGGACCACCGGCTGGTTGCTCGGGAGTTCCACGCGGACCCCGACTACGGTCATCATCCGCACCGGTACGCCTCCATCGGGTGCCGTGACTGGAACGGACCCGCGCCGGGGCGGCCCCGGGCGGGTCCTCGAGACTGTTCAGCCTACTCGTGGTCGGCGGCCGCGGGGCGGTCGCCGGGGGTTCGAGCGGGCTAGGCCGCGGCCAGTTTGGGGCCGCTGACGAACACGAGGCGGAATTTGCCGATCTGGACCTCGTCGCCGTTGCCGAGGCCCGCGGTCTCCACGCGTTCGCGGTTGACGTAGGTGCCGTTGAGGCTGCCGACGTCGCGGACGGTGAATCCGTTCGCGTCGCGGTGGAATTCGGCGTGGCGCCGCGAGACGGTCACGTCATCGAGGAAGATATCGGAATCGGGATGCCGCCCGGAGGTGGTGACCTCCTGATTGAGCAGGAAGCGCGCGCCCGCGTTCGGGCCGCGCCTGACCAGCAGCAAAGCGGTTCCCGCGGGAAGCGAGCTCGCCAAGTTCGCGGCGTTCGTCTCCGCGTCGACCTCGCCGCTCTCCTGGAGCGCCGACAGGTTCATCGTGGCCGTAACATCCGGCGGAGGGAACTCGTCATTCGAACGCGTCATGGATTGCCACCTTCTACAAGTCTGGACCCTCTGGTCACTCCGTAAGCTTCGCATACGCACCGGCGTCGAGCAAAGCAGTGAGCGAGCCGGCATCCTCGACTTCGATGTCGAACATCCAGCCCGCCGCATAGGGGTCGCTGTTCACCAATTCCGGGGATTCCGACAATTCGTCATTGCACGCAAGAATCTTACCGGTCAACGGAGCGTACACGTCGGAGACGCTCTTGGTCGACTCGACTTCGCCGACCACGTCACCGGCCCGCACCTCGGTGTTCGCCTCCGGAAGCTGCACGAAGACGACGTCGCCGAGCGCGTTCTGCGCGAAATCGGTGATGCCGATGCGCAGCACGTTGCCTTCGCGCACCTCGACCCACTCGTGCTCCGCGGTGTAACGCAGTTGCTCCGGAATCACCTGGCGCTCCCCTCTTGGAAACCCCGCCGGGCGGCGGGTCGGACGATCATGACCGTATCGCCCGGGCGCGGGCGGCCTGCGGCGGGGCCGCGGCTCGTGATCATCGGCGCTGCGGGCGTTATGCGGCGACGCGCGGCTGCGGGCGGCCGGCGCGCAGGAGGCCGGCGGCTTGGCGCAGGTAGACGATCGCGGCGAGCCAGTACAGGCCCAGGCCCCACCAGGCGAGGGCCCAGCCCAGCGGGGCGGCCCAGGCGTCGGCGTCGGCGACGAGGCCGGCGATGACGAGCACGGGGAAGGACATGAACACCATCGCGGTGGCGCATTTGCCGAGGAAGTGCACTTGGGGGGGCGCGAAGCCGTGCCAGCGCAGGACGATGACCATGGAGACCATGACCGCGTCGCGCAGGAGGACGACGATGGCGAACAGCCACGGCAGCAGGCCCAGGAAGGTGAGCATGAGCAGTGAGCTGAGGATGTAGAGCCGGTCGACGAAGGGGTCGAGGAGGCGCCCGAGTTTGGAGACCTGGCCCAGGCGGCGGGCGAGTTGGCCGTCGACCCAGTCGGTGCCGCCGCCTACGGCGAGGATGATCGCGGCCTGCCAGTAGAACTCGGTGGCCAGGAGGAGGTAGCACACCAGCGGGATGCCGAGGAGGCGCACGGCGGTGACGAGGTTGGGCCACGTCCAGACGCCCCAACCGGGGAGCGGCGCTGCTGCTGGTTTGCTCAAGGCGGTCCTCTCGGGGGCCCGCTGCCGCGTGTGCGGCGGCGCGCCCGGGGTCGTCTCCTCTCGCCCGCCAGGTGCGGCGGGCGGTTCGTCTGCTCGTTGGAAGCGCGGTGCGTCCGGTTCGGTGGGTGTATCTGGATTCTAACCGGAGCCTCCGACACCTGTACCCCGGAATTTGGGCGCTGATGCACGCGCGGCGCATCGCACCTGACGGGGTCGTTTCGAGCGGGACCTTGCGAAACACCGTCCCCTGAGGACTCGGCGGGGGCGGGGGCGGTGTCGAAAACGTGACAGGAAACAACCCCGGGCCGGTCCTCGCGGACCGGCACGGGGGCGGGCGAAAGGCGCGAAGGGGCGTTCAGGCGCCGGGGCGGGCCTCCTCGTCGCGCGCGGCGCGGCGGCGGCGGACGGCCACGGCGGCGCCGATGAGGCAGCCGCTCATGGGGACGACCAGGAGCCACAGCGCCCACGCGCACGCCGCGAGGACGGCGATGCCGCCCAAGAGGATGCCGGTGCCCGAAGCGTCGGCGCGGGTCTCCTCGACCGCGCCGGCGAACAGGGACCGCCACCGCACCCCGGGCGTCCAGGCGGCCGCGGCCCGCAGGAGCACGGTCGCGGCCAGACCGGCGACGATGACGGTGGCCAGGGCGAACCCGGGCCGGCCGGGGACGCCTTCCTGGGCGAGGACGGCCAGGTTCAGCGCCAAGAGCAGGCCCGCGCCGATGACGGCCAGGCCGGTCCGCCAGGAGCCGCGCCAGGCGGCCCGGAAGTCCGCCCAGTAGCCGCGCCAACCGGTCGGCTCGCCGTCGACGTACGCCGCGAGGTGCCGCGCGGCGGCGGCCAGCGCGGCCGGGAGCGTCACCACCGGCAGCGCCGCGAGGACGAGCCAGGCGCCCGTCAGCAGGCATTCGGCCAGGAGCGCGAACCCCTCGCCGAACGCCTGCCGTCGTCGTGCCACGCTCGCCACGCTAGCCCTTCACACCCGAGGTGGCGATCCCCTTGATGAGGAACTTCTGGAACACCAGGAAGAACAGCACCACCGGGACGAGCGAGAGCAGCGTCATGGCCATCATGCCGCCGTAGTTGGAGACCGCTTCGGTGTTGTTGTAGGACTGCAGCAGTCGCGGCAGCGGGAACTTCTCGATCTCGTGCAGGTAGATCAAGGGCCCCATGAAGTCGTTCCACGACCAGATGAACGTGAAGATCGACGAGGTCACGATCGCCGGACGCAGCAGCGGCAGCATGATCGAGAAGAAGATCCGGAAGTGCCCGGCGCCGTCGATGGTCGCGGCCTGGTCGAGCTCGCGGGGGATGCCGCGCAGGAACTGGACGTACATGAACACGAAGAACGCGTCCAGGCCCAGGAACTTCCCGATGACCAGGGGGAAGATCGTGTTGACGACGTCCATCTCGGAGAAGATCAGGTACTGCGGGATGAGCATGACCTGCCCGGGCAGGAGCAGGGTCGCGATCACGACGGCGAACATCGCCTTCCGGCCGGGGAACTCGAGCCGCCCCAGCGCGTAGGCGGTGATCGAGCAGGAGGCGACGATGCCGACCACCGAGAGCGCGGCGATGACGAACGAGTTCCAGAAGAACCGCCACAGCGGGATCCCCGCCATGCCGTCGAACGCCGACGCGAAGTGCTCCCACGTGATCGAGGTCGGGATCGGCGAGATGCTGGTGAGGATCTCGGCGTTCGGCTTGACCGCGGCGGTCAGGACCCAGAACGCGGGGTAGAGGACGACCACGAGGACGGCCAGGAGCGCGACGTGCCAGATCACGGATCTGACCCGGGCGGCCGGGGTGCGCCGCTTGCGCGCGATCACCCGCGGCACGGCGGTGGTGCCGGTCATCGGTTGTCCTCCCCCGCGTAGTAGACGAGGTTCTTGGCGGCGCGGAACATGACGAGCGTGACCGCGCCGACGGCGAGCACCAGGACCCACGCCCACGCGGACGCGTAGCCCATCCGCAGGTCCACGAAGGCCAGCGCGTAGATGCGCACGGTGTAGAACAGGGTCGACCAGGCCGGGCCGCCCGCGGTGCCGCCGATGATGAACGCCGGCCCGAACAGCTGGAAGGCGTGCACGGTCTCCATGAGCACGTTGAAGAAGATGACCGGGGAGAGCATCGGGATCGTGATGTGCACGAACCGGTGCCATTTCCCGGCGCCGTCCACTTCGGCGGCCTCGTGCAGCTCCGAAGGGACCTGGAGGAGCCCGGCCATAAAGATGACCATGGGCGCGCCGAAGGTCCACACCGACAGCAGGACGAGCATGAGGATCGACACGGACGGGTTGCCGATGAACCCCCCGCCCTCCCAGCCGAACCAGGACATGAACTGGTCCTGCGGGCCGCCGCCGGCGAACAGGGCCTTCCAGACGATGGCGATGCCGACGCTCATGGCGATCAGCGAGGGCATGTAGAACGCCGCCCGGTAAAAGCCGATGCCCCGCCGCGACTGGGTCAGAAGCATCGCGACGGCGAGCGAGGCGATGAGCTTGAGCGGCACGGCCAGCAGCACGTACAGCAAGGTCACCTTGACGGCCCGGCCGAACATCGGGTCGTCGAACATCGCCGCGTAGTTCTCCAGGCCGATGAACTCGCCGCCGAGCAGCAGATGGTAGTCGGTGAACGACAGGTACAGCGACCACAGCATCGGACCGACGGTGAAGACGAGCGACCCGATGATCCAGGGGGTCATGAAGGTGTAGCCGACGAGCCGCTCGCCGCGGCGGGAGGGCGGGGTGCGGCGCTTGGCCGCCCCCCGGCTCCCGCCCGCGGGCGGCGCTCCGGCCCCGGTGGCCGCGGGTGGCGCGGTCGTGGAGGGAGAAGCTGACACGGTGAGGATTCCTTCGGTGGAGCTTGCGAGCCGAAGCGGTGGCTCTGTCGATATGCCTTGCCGAGGCGAAGCCCGGCCGGGTGGGTTACTGCTCGTTCGCCAGGAGGGTCTCAGCCTCGGTGAAGAACAGCGCGGCGGCCTCGTCCGGCGTCATCTCGCCGTACTGGACCTGCTGGTACAACTCACCGAACTTGACCTCGATCGCACCCGTCGCCGCCGGCGGGGCCGGCGGCGGCGACGTGAGGTACTGCGCCACCGACGCCTCGTAGTCGATGACGGCCTGCGAGGCCGCATCGAGCTCGACGTTCGCCAATCCGGTGTTGGTCGCCGGGATACCGCGGCTGGTACCCAGGATCTTGATCGCCTCCGGGTCGCCGAGGAGGAAGTCCACGAGCTTCGCCGAAGCCTCGGCCTGCTCCGTGGCGGCCGCGATCACGAACTGCATCGAGGGCTTGAGGTACAGGCCCAGGTTGTCCGGGTCCAGCGACGGCGGCGCGGTGAGCGCGAGCGTCCCGCCATTGGCCTCCACCGTCGGCGAGAAGCCGGGCATGAAGTTGTCCCAGCCGATCTCGGACGCGAGCAGGTCCTGCACGAGCCCGCCCTCGACCCATTCGATCGTCGTCTCGACCGGCGGGACGTCCCCGGCCGCGTACAGGTCGGCCGTGGTCTGCCACCATTCGGCGAGCTTGGCCTGGTCGAACGCGATCGCCTTGCCGTCCTCGGTGTAGAACGAGCCGCCCTGCTGACGCAGCCACAGCTCCATGAAGTGGTACTGGCCGGCCCAGTCGCCGCCGCCCCACTTCCCGCCGCCGAGACCGGCGGTGACGGTGGCGATGTCGGCCTTGTAGGCGTCCCAGCTGTAACCGGGCGCGGGCGTCGCCACGCCGTGCGCCTCGAACCAGTCCGCGCGGTAGATCAGACCGAGGGTGTTCCCCGCGGCCGGCACGGCGATGAGCTTGCCGTCGAGCTTCGCCGTCTCGAGGAACCCCTCACGGAAGTCGTCGGTCTTGACGACGCCCTCGAGGGGCAGCAGCAGCCCGGAGGTCCCGAACTGCCGCAGCCGCGAGTAGTCCATCTGGAACACGTCGGGCAGGTCCTGCGAGGCCATACGGCCGGTCATGCCCTCCCAGTAGGTCGGGAAGTCGGCGAAGTTCATCTTCACCTTGATGCCGACGTTCTTCTGCTCGAAGAGCGCGACCGCCTCCTTGGTGATGTCGGCGCGCGTCTGGTCGCCCCACCACTCGAAGCTGATCTCGATCGGGTCGTCGGCCGTGCCGGCCGGCCCGTCCTCGCCGCACGCGGCAGCGGCGGCGAGGACCGCCGCGGCCGAAGCACCGGTGAGGAGTGAGCGGCGCCGGAGGCCGTGAGGATTGCGCATCATCGTTGACTTGCTCCTTCTATATAAGAGGGGTCCCACCCGAGGGGCGGGCCTTCGGGATCTATTCGATTCGCCGGCCGCCCGACCGGACAGTGCCGTCAGGCGACGGGGGCGGTCGTGAACCGCGCCGCCGCTCGCACCCAAGGGTCTTGCGGCCCTCGGGGTTCGAAGCGGCGCGGACGTGCGGAGGCGCGAGCGGCGGCGCGACGGGCCTCGGGGCCCGCCGCGATCAGACCCAGCGCTTGGGCTTGGACGAGGGCATTGCCCAGAGCGGTGGCCTCGTCGGGACCGGCCAGCACCACGCGCCCCGTGGCGTCGGCCGTCAACTGGCACAGCAGCGCGTTGTTCGCCCCGCCCCCGACAATGTGCACCGTCGAGATCGGATCACCCGTCAAGGCCTCGAGATCGTCGAGGGCGCGCCGATGGGCCAGCGCGAGCGAATCGAGCACGCACGCCGCCACCGCCGCAGGCGTCTCAGGGACCGGCTGACCGGTCTCCGCGCAATAGGCGCGAATCCGCGCCGGCATGTCGCCGGGGCCGGCGAACCGGGCATCGTCAGGGTCCACCACCGAACGCAACCGCTCGCACCGCCCGGCCCCGGCAAGAAGGTCACCGAGCGCCACATCACGACCCTCACGGCGCCAAGCGCCGACCGACTCGCTCAGCAGCCACAGCCCGGCGACATTGCGCAGGAAGCGGATCCCACCGTCAGCGCTCCGCTCGTTCGTGAACCCGGCCGCCAACGCATCAGGCGTGGTGATCGGGGATGGCCGCTCCACCCCGACGAGCGACCAAGTGCCGCAAGAGATGTACGCGGCCCCGTCGCCCGCATAGGGCACCGCGGCGACCGCCGCGGCCGTGTCATGACTCGCCGTCGCAACGTACGCCGTGGACGGCGCGAGGCCGGTGACCGCGGCGACCTCGGGCAGAACCGCGCCGAGCACCGTACCGGTGGGAGTGATCGACCCGAGCAGGTCCGCGCGGCAACCCGCCGCCGAGCACAACTCGTGCCGCCACGTCCCCGTGCCCTGGTCCACCAGGCCGGTCGTGGACGCGTTCGTGGCCTCGCACGCGCTGGCGCCCGAGAGCCAGTACCCGATGAGGTCGGGGATGAGGAGGAGCCGGTCGGCGCGGTCGAGCGCGTGCGGGTCCTCGGCTGCGAGCTGGAACAGCGTGTTGAACGGCTGGTGCTGGATGCCGGTGCGCGCGAACAGGTCCGCGGGGTCGAGCGCGGCGAGGAGCCGGTCGCGGGCGGGCGCGTTGCGGGCGTCGCGGTAGCAGACGGGGTTGCCCATCAGGCGCCCGTCGGCGTCGAGGAGGCCGTAGTCGACGGCCCAGGAGTCGACGCCGACCGCGACGGCGTCGCCCACGGCCCGCAGTCCCTCGAGGATCCCCGACCACAGGCCGAGGACGTCCCAGTGGAGGCGGCCGTGGACCGGGACCGCCCGGTTGGGGAACCGGGCGGCCTCGGCGAGGCGGATCCGGTCCCCGTCGACATGGGCGGCCATGACGCGCCCGGAGGACGCGCCCAGGTCGACGGCGGCGAGGACGGTCACCGCAGGAATCCTTGCGGGTTGCCCGAGTCCACGGGGAGGTGGACGCCGGTGGTCAGGCCCAGGTCGGGGCCGACGAGCGCGTAGACGGCGTCGGCGACCGAGGAGGGCAGCACCTCTTTCTTGAGGAGGGTGCGCCCGGCGTAGTACTTGCCGAGCTCGGATTCCTCGACGCCGTAGACGGCGGCGCGGTTGGCGCCCCAGCCGGAGGCGAAGATCCCGGAGCCGCGGACGACGCCGTCGGGGTTGACGCCGTTGACGCGGATGCCGTGCTCGCCCAGTTCGGCGGCGAGGAGCCGCACCTGGTGGGCCTGGTCGGCTTTCGTGGCGGAGTAGGCGATGTTGTTGGGGCCGGCGAACACCGAGTTCTTCGACGCGATGTAGACGATGTCTCCGCCCAGGCCCTGGGCGATCATGACCCGGGCGGCCTCGCGGGAGACGAGGAACGAGCCTTTCGCCATCACGTCGTGCTGCAGGTCCCAGTCCGCGGCGGTCGTCTCCAGCAGCGGCTTCGACAGCGACAGCCCCGCGTTGTTCACGACCAGGTCGACCCCGCCGAACGCCAGCGCGGCCGCGTCCAGTGCGGCGGCGATCGCCGCTTCGTCGGTCACGTCGCAGGCCACACCGATCGCGGCGTCGGCGGTCCCGATCTCGGCCGCCGCCGCCTCGGCTTTCGCCAGGTCGAGGTCGGCGATGACGACGCACGCGCCCTCGGCCGCGAACCGCTCGGCGGTGGCCTTGCCGATGCCGCCGGCCGCGCCGGTCACGAACGCGACCCGTCCCGCGAGCGGCTTGGGCTTCGGCATCCGCCGCAGCTTGGCCTCTTCGAGGTCCCAGTACTCGATGCGGAACTTCTCCGCCTCGGCGATCGGGTGGTACCGGGAGATCGCCTCGGCCCCGCGCATCACGTTGATCGCGTTGACGTAGAACTCCCCCGCCACGCGCGCGGTCTGCTTGTCGGGCCCGAACGAGAACATGCCGACACCGGGCACGAGCACGATCGCCGGGTCCGCGCCGCGCATCGCCGGCGACTCCGGCGTCGCGAACCGCTCGTAGTAGGCCCGGTAGTCCTCCCGGTAGGCCGCGTGGCGTTCCCGGAGGTGCGCGATGACCTCCGCAAGCGGCTGCGCCGCAGCGGTCTCGAGCACCAGCGGCCGCACCTTCGTGCGCAGGAAGTGGTCAGGGCACGACGTGCCCAAAGCCGCCAGCTCGCCCAACCGCTCCGAAGCGAGGAAATCGAGGACGACCGGGTCGTCGGTGAAATGCCCGACCTGGCGGCGATCGGTCGAGACCAGCCCCCGGATCACCGGCGCGAGCGCCGCCGCCCGCGCCGCACGCGCTTCGGCGTCGAGGGGCTCGGCCACGCGCGCCCCGAACGGGTCGGCCTTGCCGCGCTCGGCGATGAACGCCTCGCACCCGCGGATGATCTCCAGCGAGTTCGCCTCGCACGCCTCGGACGTGTCGCCCCAGGCGGTGATGCCGTGCCCGCCGAGAATGCACCCGATCGCCTGCGGATTCGCCGCCTTCACCGCGGCGATGTCCAGCCCCAGCTGGAATCCCGGCCGGCGCCAGTCCACCCACACGACCCGGTCGCCGAAGCACGCCTTCGTCAGAGCCGGGCCGTCGGCGGCCGTCGCGAACGCGATCCCCGAGTCAGGGTGCAGATGGTCCACATGCGCCGCGTCGACGAGCCCGTGCATCGCCGTGTCGATCGACGGCGCCGCCCCGCCCCGCCCGTGCAGGCAGAAGTCGAACCGCGCCACCATCGCGTCCTCGGCGTCCACACCCGGATACGTGCCCGCCATGGCCCGCATCCGATCCAGCCGCAGCACCGCCAGACCCGCCGCCGTCAGCGTCCCCAGGTCGCCCCCGGAACCCTTGACCCACAGCAGCTCCACCGGCGCACCCGTCACCGGGTCGATCTCGGTCCCCTTCGCCGACGTGTTCCCGCCCGCGAAATTCGTGTTCCGCTTGTCCGCGCCCAGCCGGTTCGACCGGCCGATCAGATCCTCGACCGCACCCACGACTACGCCCCCCAACCGGCGGCCTGACCGCCCTGGCGGTCGGCCCGGATCTTCTCCGCATACCCCGACGCCGCGTACGCCGCCATCGGATCGGCGTCCAGACCCTGCTCCTCGCGGAGCTCGGCCAGGAGCGGGCGCACATCGGTGTTGTAGGCGTCCATCAGGACCGCGTTGGCGCCCAGCACATCTCCGGCGGCCTGCGCCTCGCCGAGCGCGTCGGTGTCGACCAGGAGCGCCTTCGCGGTCGCCTCCTGCACGTTCATCACCGACCGGATCTGACCGGGGATCTTCGGCTCGATGTTGTGGCACTGGTCGAGCATGTACGCGATCCCCGAATCCGGGCCCACCACGCCCCGCAGCGCCAGCTCGTGCATGATCCGGAACAGCTGGAACGGATCCGCCGAACCCACCATCAAGTCGTCGTCGGCGTAGAACCGCGAGTTGAAGTCGAACCCGCCGAGCTTGCCCTCCCGCAGCAGCACCGCCACGATGAACTCGATGTTCGTCCCCGGCGCATGGTGCCCGGTGTCGATCACCACCTGCGCCTTCGGTCCGAGCTTGAGGCAGTGCGCGTACGCCGTCCCCCAGTCGGGGACGTCCATCGTGTAGAACGACGGCTCGAACAGCTTGTACTCCAACAGGAGGCGCTGGTCGTCGCCGAGGCGGTCGTAGACCTCGGCGAGGACGTCGGCGAGGCGGGCCTGGCGGTCGGCGATGGCGTCCTGGCCGGGGTAGTTGGTGCCGTCGGCGAACCAGAGTTTGAGGTCGGTCGAGCCGGTGGCGTCCATGATGTCGACGCATTCGAGGAGGTGGTCGGTGGCCTTGCGGCGGACGGCGGGGTCGGGGTGGCAGACGGAGCCGAGCATGTAGGCGTCGTCTTGGAAGGTGTTGGAGTTGATGGTGCCGATGCGCACGCCGAGGTCGGCGGCGTGGGCGGCGAGGGCGGCGTAGTCGTCCGCTTTGTCCCAGGGGATGTGGAGTGCGACGGAGCCGGCGGCGCCGGTGTACTGGTTGACCTGGGCGGCGTCGGCGATCTTCTCGTAGGGGTCGCGGGGGACGCCGTGTTGGGCGAAGACTTTGAAGCGGGTGCCGGAGTTGCCGAAGGCCCAGGAGGGCAGTTCGATGGTCTGGGCGGCGAGGATCTGCTTGGCGGTGGTGCTGCGGTCGCTCATTCGCCGGCTCCTTCGTTGGCGGCCTGGGCCAGTTGGGTCTCGAGGTTGAACACTTCGGGGAGGACGGTGAAGGCGTCGTCGGCGTTGGCGCCGCCGGTGCCTTCGAAGAAGGGGGCCATCTCGGCCTGCCAGCGGGCGTTGACCTCGCGCTGGGCCATGCCGGCGCGGGCGGCGTCGAAGTCGTCGGTCTCCAGGTAGCCCACGAGGAGTCCGTCGTCGCCGAGGAAGAGGGAGTAGTTGGTCCATCCGGTCTCGGCGAGGGCGGCGAGCATGTCGGGCCAGACGGCGGCGTGGCGTTCGCGGTACTCGTCGAGGCGGTCGGGCCGGACGCGGAGCGTGAAGCACACGCGCGCCTTGGAAGGCGCTTGCAGGCCGTTGGTCGGGGCTGCCAAGGGGGTTCCTCCTCGGGAGTGTTCGCGGGGCGTGGCGGTGAGGGCCGCACACATTTTGAATCGATTCATGAAGGGATTTCGATAAGTTAAAACCCTCGGGCCTCAGGTTGTCAAGGCGCGACCACGAAGAAATTCGAACACGGTTCGGTATATGCTCCTCAAGCTCCGGCTACACCGTTGAACCGTTTCAACCGGTTGCCCGAGCGCCCACCCGCAGCGACAGCCGTCGATCCCGATGCGCGCCCCTGCATTACCCTGGGCTCCCGACAGCATTCGTGAGGTGACGATGACCACAACCAGCATGAAGGACGTCGCGCGCGCCGCCGGCGTGTCGGTCGGGACGGTCTCCAACGTGCTCAACCGGCCCGAGGCCGTCGCCGAGGAGACCCGCTCCCGCGTGCAGGCCGCCATCGCCGAACTCGGCTACGTGCGCAACGACTCCGCCCGCCAACTGCGGGCCGGGCGCTCGCGCACCGTCGCGGTCGTCGTGCTGGACGTGGCCAACCCGTTCTTCACCGACGTGGTGCGCGGCGCCGAACCCCTCATCGAGTCCGCCGGCGGCGTCGTCACCGTCTGCGACTCCGGCGAAGACGTCCGCCGCGAACGCCGCCACCTCGAGATCCTCGAAGAGCAGCGCGTCCTCGGCCTGCTCATCACCCCCGTCGACGACACCTCCGCCTCCTGGATCGAACGCCTCTCCGGCCACGACATCCCCCTGGTCCTCGTCGACCGCGGCGCCGGACGCCACCCCCACTGCTCGGTCGCCGTCGACGACGTCCACGGCGGCCGCCTCGCCGCCGGCCACCTCGCCGACCGCGGCCACGCCCGCATCGCCTTCGTCGGCGGCCCCGCCTCCATCCCCCAGGTCGCCGACCGCCTCGCGGGCTGCCGCGAGGTCTGCGACGAGCGCGGCGTCGCCCTCGAGGTCTTCACCACCGCCGGCCTCAACTTCGCGGCCGGGCGCGAGGCCGTCGAGCAGATGCTCGGCCTCGACGAGCGCCCCACGGCCGTGTTCTGCGCCAACGACCTCGTCGCGCTCGGCGCCCTCCAGGCGCTGACGATGCACGGCGTCAAGGTCCCCCAGGAGTGCGCGATCATCGGCTACGACGACATCGACTTCGCCGCCGCCGCCGCGGTGCCGCTCTCCTCGATCCGCCAGCCGCGCTCACAGTTGGGCCGCACGGCCGCGCAGCTGCTGTTCGACGAGATCGGCGAGGGCGAGGGGCACACCCACCGCAACGTGGTCTTCCAGCCCGAACTGGTCGCACGGGCCTCCACCTCGCGGGAGCCGTAGCACGCGCGCGGGTCGGTGACGCCCCGCTCCTGTAACGGTAAAGTTCGGGTCTGGTAGCGTCGGCGCAACAACCGGCCCGGCGCGCTCGCGCCGCCCCCCGGGCCGCCGGCGACGATGCAGATGAACCCTTCCAGGAGGCGATAATGGCCGAGCACCACTCCGCGCGCATCGAGTTCGATCCGCGCTTCACCGTCGCCGACGTGCCCGAGCGGCTGTTCGGCTCCTTCGTCGAGCACCTGGGCCGGTGCGTCTACACCGGCATCTACGAGCCCGGGCACGCGACCGCGAACGCCGACGGCCTGCGCCAGGACGTCCTCGACCTCATCGCCGAACTGGGCCCGACCATGGTGCGCTACCCGGGCGGGAACTTCGTCTCCGGCTACCGCTGGGAAGACGGCACCGGCCCCAAGGAGGACCGCCCCCGCCGCCTCGACCTCGCCTGGGGCACCACCGAGACCAACCAGTTCGGCCTCGGCGAGTTCATGAAGTTCTGCCGCGCCACCGGGGTGGAGCCGAACATGGCCGTCAACCTCGGCACCCGCGGCCTGCAGGAGGCCCTGGACCTCCTCGAGTACGCCAACCACCCCGGCGGCACCTACTGGTCGGACCTGCGCCGCTCCCACGGCGACGAGGAGCCCTACGGCATCAAGCTGTGGTGCCTGGGCAACGAGATGGACGGCCCCTGGCAGATCGGCCAGAAGACCGCCCACGAATACGGCCGCACCGCCGACCAGGTCGCCCGCTCCATGCGGTACATCGACCCCGAGCTCGACCTCGTCGCCTGCGGCTCCTCCTCCCGCGGCATGCCCGAATTCGGCGCCTGGGAGGCCGAAGTGCTCACCCAGTCCTACGAGTCGGTCGACTACATCTCCGCCCACGCCTACTACCAGCCCCGCGACGGCGACTTCAAGTCGTTCATGGCCTCGGCGCAGGACATGGAGCTGTTCATCGACGGCGTCACCGCCACCGCCGACGCCGTCGGCGCGAAGCTCAAGAGCGACAAGAAGATCAACATCTCCTTCGACGAGTGGAACGTCTGGTACCAGGACGCCCCCACCGGCGAGCGCGACGAACCGTGGTCCGTCGCCCCCCGCCAGCTCGAGAACATCTACTCGACGATGGACGCCGTCGTCTTCGGGTCGCTCATGATCACGCTCCTGCGCCGCTGCGACCGCGTCACCGCCGCCTGCCTCGCGCAGCTGGTGAACGTCATCGCGCCCATCATGACCGAGCCCGACGGGCCGGCGTGGCGCCAGACCACGTTCTACCCCTTCGCCGAGGCCTCGAAGTTCGGCCGCGGCAAGGTGCTGCGCGTCAACGCCGCCTCACCGCAGCTCGAGACCGAGAAGTACGGCGCGGTCGACGCCCTCCACTCGGTCGCGGTGGCGAACGAGGACGGCACCTTCACGGTCTTCGCCGTCAACCGCGACCTCGAAGCGCCCCTCACGCTCGAGATCGACCTCGCCTCGCTCGGGGGCCGAACGGACCTGACCTGCTCGACGCTGACCGACGCGGACCCGAACGCGAAGAACACCCTCGCCGAGCAGGACCGGGTCGTCCCGGTCGACAACGGCGATATCACCGTCAAGGACGGCGTCGCGTTCGTCGAGCTGCCCGCGATGTCCTGGAACACCATCCGCATCGCCTAGGCCCACAGCGCAAAGAAGAGGCCCGCAGCCAAATGCTGCGGGCCTCTTGGTGTTGTCAGGCGCGGGCGGTGCGGACCGCGTCGGCGAGCTCACCCAGGAGCGCGGCGGTCTCGTCCCAGCCGACGCACGCGTCGGTGACCGACTTCCCGTACTCGAGGGTGTCGAGCGGGCCCGGCTCCTGGCGGCCCGGTTCGATGAAGCTCTCGATCATCAACCCGGCGACGCCCTGCTCCCCCGCCGCGATCCGCGCCGCGAGCTCGCGCACGACCTCGCCCTGGCGCACATGGTCCTTGCCGGAGTTGGCATGGCTGGCGTCCACCACGAGCCGCTGCGGCATGCCGTGCTTGGCCAAGAGCGCCAACGCGTCCCGAATGTCCTCCGGGCTGTAGTTCGGGCCGCCGCGACCGCCGCGCAGAATGATGTGGCAGTCCGGGTTGCCACTCGTGGAGACGATGGAGGCGCGCCCGTCCTCGTCCACGCCGAAGAACACGTGGTCCCCGGCCGCCGCCCGGCACCCGTCGATCGCCGAGGTCAGGTCGCCGTCAGTGGTGTTCTTGAACCCCACCGGCATCGACAGGCCCGACGCGAGCTGCCGGTGGACCTGGGACTCGGTGGTGCGGGCCCCGATCGCGCCCCACGAGACGGCGTCGGCGATGTGCTGCGGACTGGTCGGCTCCAGGAACTCGCACCCGACCGGCAGACCCGTGTCGAGGACGTCGAGCAGGACGCGCCGAGCGGTGCGCAGACCCAGCTCGACGTCGTGCGTCCCGTCCAGATGCGGGTCGTTGATCAGGCCCTTCCACCCGACCGTGGTGCGGGGCTTCTCGAAGTACACGCGCATGACGACCATGAGCGCGTCCGACAGCGGCGCCGCAGCGGCCGCGAGGCGCTGCGCGTAGTCCTTCGCGGCGGCCGGGTCGTGGACCGAGCAGGGACCCACGACCACCAGGAGGCGGTCGTCGGTGCCGTCGAGGACGTGCGTGACCTCGCGGCGGGTGCGCTCGACGAGCGCGGCGCGGTCGGCCCCGAGCGGCAGCTCAGCGCGGAGGGCGGCCGGGGCGACGAGCGGCTGGAACGCGGTGACGCGCAGGTCGCTGGTCTGCGGTGAGCGATCGGCGGGCGTGGTCATCGGAGTGCGGTTCCCATCTGTGTTGCGAGGCGGGTCCTGTCCACTCGAGGTCTTCCCGGTGCCGGCCCGCCTGACGACGAAAGGCAGCGACTCGTGTCGCTGCCTTGTTGGCTCCGGGTGTGTTCGTTCGTCAGCGCTCGAGGCGCCGGGCTCCACCCGGAGCCGGCGTAAAGCGCCAATAGTTGCGAACAGACCAAGACATGCGCCGAACCGTAGCACACCCGCCGAGCCGCCACCAACGGCCCGGGCCCGACGTCACAGTCCCGAGATCGTCCCCGGGGCGCGCTCGGACCTGGCCAGCGCCCGCACCAGGTCCGCCTGCCCGTGGCGCTTGACGGCCAGGCGCGCGAGCATCCACGCCGCCGTGTCGAACACGTCCTCGTCGAAGACGGGCGTGTCGATCCCGACCGAGTAGGCGAGGTCGTCGCTGTGCACGACGAGCTCCATGAGCCGGGTGCACAGGAAGTCGTCCAGGCCCATCGCATACGGCCAGCGCGTGTTCCCCGAGGTCTCACTGCCCTCCATCGCGGGCAGGGCGGCCTCGAGACCGGCGAGCGCCGCCTCGGCCTCGGCCGCGACCGCGGCGGCGCCGGTTTCGGCGGCGCGCTCGCCGCCGTCCCTGATGCCGGTGTTGTAGTCGTTGTCGATGTCGGCCGCGAGCCAGGCGACCCGGTCGTAATGCTCGAACAACGTCACGGTCGCCTTGCCCTCATGGTCGGCGGCGAGGGCCGCGGTGACGGAGGTCAGCTGCTGGAGCAGGTGCGCCGCGAGGCCGCCGACGGTGAACCCGGCGAGCGCGGACGACCCGGTCCAGGCCCGGTCACCGCGTCGTCCCCGGCGAGGGCGAGCGCGACCCGGGCGGCGCGCAGATACTGGTCGCGGATGCTGGTCATGTCGATCGCCTTCTAGCGCATGGAGACGTGGACGTGGTTGGTGTGGTCGGAGGCGGGATCGCCGCCGGCACCGGAGTAGGAGCGCCACCCCGACGACGGCGACCAGAACTCGCGGTACCAGATCACGTATTCGACGCCGAGCGAGTCGGCGTTGTTGACGTACCACGCGGCGAGCTGGTCGCCGTAGGTCTTGTCGTCGCCGGACGCGTCCTCGTTCTGGAACCCGGACTCGTCGGCGGCCCAGTCGCAGGCGCGGCCCAGCGGGTGCTCACCGGACCCGCCCGAGCGGTAGCAGGAGACGTAGTGGTCGAAGCCGGCCTCTATCGTCTCGTTGTACATGTGCAGGGTCCGCGGGGTGAGGCAGCCGTCGGTGGTGGGGTCGTCCTCGGTGCAGCCGCCGCCGTCGCCGCCGTAGCCTTCGGCGGCGGGCGCGCCCCCGTCCGAGCCGGGCCCGGCGGCCTCCTCGGCGCGCAACTCCTCGAGCTGCTCCTCGAGGTCTTCGGCGGCCTTCTCGGCGTCGGCGAGGGCGTCTTCGGCGGTCTTGATCTCGTCGGCGTGCGCTTGGCGCTGGGCCTCGAGCTCGTCGAGGAGGGCCCCGGCCTCGTTCATGAGCGCGGCGCGCTCGCCGCCGAGGAACCCCGAGTAGGTCATGGCGTCGACCAGGTCGCGGGTGTCCTCGGAGGAGAGGACCGCGTTGGTCTGCTGGAGGTCGCCCTCGGTGTGCAGATAGACGGCGTACTCGTTGAGTTCGGCGGTGAGCTCGTTGAACTGCGCCTCGGTCTCGGTGATGCGCGTCTCGAGTTCGGCGGCGCGGGCGTTGGCGGCGTCGACGGCCTCCTGGGCGTCGGCGACCTTGTCGATGGCCTCGGCCAGGTCGGATTCGAGGGTCTTCTCGTCGGGTTCGGCCGAGGCCGGCACCGGGAAGAACGCCACGAGGGCGGCGAGGACCACGACGGGGAGGATCTGCTTGCTGCGCACGGGTGGAGGTCTACTTCCGGAGGGTCGGGTCGCCGCCCCGGCGTGGGCGGCGGCCGGGGTTTACAGATCGAGGTCGACCACGAGGGGGGCGTGGTCGGAGGCGCCTTTGCCTTTGCGTTCGTTGCGGTCGACGTACGCGTCCTTGACGGCCGCCGTGAAGGCGGGGTTGGCCAGGGCGAGGTCGATGCGCAGGCCGCGGTTCTTGGGGAAGTCGAGGTTGCGGTAGTCCCAGAACGTGAACGGCTGGTCGTACTTGAGGGGGCGCGGGTAGACGTCGGCGAGGCCGGCGGCCTGGACGGCGGCCAGCGCGTCGCGCTCGTCCTTCGTGACGTGGGTGGTGCCCGGCCAGGCGTCGACGTCCCAGACGTCGGCGTCGGTGGGGCAGATGTTGTAGTCGCCGAGGGCGGCGAAGGGGAGGCTGCCGGCGGCGTTGACGGCGACGTCGTCGGCGAGGGCCTTGAGGAAGGCGAGCTTGTACGGGAAGTGCGGGTCCGCGACGTCGCGGCCGTTGGGGACGTACAGCGACTGGACGCGCACGGGCCCGCAGGTGGCGGTGATGGCGCGCGGTTCGACCTCGTCGCCGAAGGCGGGCTGGTCGGCGAGGCCGCGACGCACGTCCGCGATGCCGACGCGCGAGAGGATCGCGACGCCGTTCCAGCGGCCCAGGCCCCACGCGGCGGTCTCGTACCCGGCGGCGCTGATCGCGTCGATCGGCACGTCCGCGTCCGCGCACTTGAGCTCTTGGAGGCAGACCACGTCCGGCTCGGCGGTCTCGAGCCAGGCGATGAGCCTTTCGAGGCGGGCTTTGAGCGAGTTGATGTTCCACGTGGCCACGCGCATGGGCCTCACCCTACCCGCCGCCGGTCCCGGGTTGGCCGGACCCGGGGTGCGCCGGTCAGTTTCCGCTGGTGGGGGCGGTTGCGACCGGGTCCGGTGTGGCCGGTTCGGCACGTTCGGTGCGCGGCCCGACCGCGACGGCGAGGAGCCCGAACCCGAGCGCGGTGCAGAACCCGGTGACGGCGATCCCGGAGTCGTTGACGACCGCGCCGACGACGGCCACGGTGGTCAGGCCGATGACGGCGGCCGCGACCTCGTCGGAGCGGATCGGCGCCCGCTTGCGCCAGATCACGATCGCGCCGATGAGCGCGGCCAGCGAGATCCACGTCAGGGGCCGCCCGATGGTGCCGATGGCGGCGTCGGCCTTGCGGATGAGGATGTTCATAGCGGTCCCGTCGAGGACGGAGCCGACGAACCGGCCCAAGTGCGTCTGGTCCTCCTGCGGGCGCAGGTAGTCGAGGAACCCGCCGACCGCGAACACCGCGAACGCGATCCCGCCGGCGACGACCACGGCCTTGACCGTCAGACGGCGGCCCCACAACTTCCAGCAGCACAGGATGCCCGCCGCCACGAGCGTCAACGTGCCGCCCATGTCGCGGCCCAGGTTGGGGGCGCCCACGATCACCACCGCGCACACCCCGATCGCGATCGGCCCCCACACCCGGGCGCGGCCGCGCCACGGCAGGAACGCCACGAGCAGGATCACCGCCGCCGCGAAGACGGCGAACGCGTAGTTGCCCAGGCCCGTGAACCGGGCCCCCGCCTGCGCGGTGTACCCCATCGGGGTGTGCAGCGGCCAAGTCGCGCCCGAGACCTGGTCGACCGCGATCAGCAGCGCCGCGGCACCCGCGATCACCCACACCGGCCGCGCGCCCTGCCGCGTCCACGGCAGCGACGCCGCCACGGTGAGCACCGCGACGCCCGCGGCGATGATCGCCCAGAACGCCAGCGGCGGGTCGTCCGCCCGCCACCAGGGCGGGATACCGGCGGCGACGCCCGCGACCGGGATCGACGCGACCGCCAGGCACACCGCCCGCGCCAGGCCCCGGAACCGGTCCGACCCGCACAGCAGCCACACGGCCGCCGCCACACCGACCACGCCCAGGCCCGACAGGACCGAATAGAACACGAAGCTCACCGAGATGACCGCCTGCGACGCCGCCGTCTCGTCGATGCCCTCCGCGACCGCCGCACCGCTCGTCCGCCCCGCATCGGGAAGGACCTGGATCGGCGCGCCCGCCACCGTCGCCGGCACGTCGGCGCCGACCGCGTCCAGCGCCGTCGCCGTCACATCCACCAACTGGACGTACCCGTCGCGGCCGGTCGTCGCCGAAGTCAGCTCGCCCGCCTCGACCCCCGCCCCCTCGTACAAGACCGGGTGCAGGGCCGAGGGCGCCGACGCATCCGCGACACCGGCGACCAGCAGCCGCCAGTCCTCGGGCAGCGCCGCCCGGACTTCGCCCACGGCCGCGTCGGCCGCGCCGGCGGCCCGCTCGCGCACCGCGTCCGGCTCGGGCTCGATCTCGCCGGCATCGACCTCCCCCGACGGGTCGTCGGAGCCGACCCCGACGTCGTCCTGCCCGAGCTGGTCGTAGTCGGTGCTCGTGTCGGGCGCCTCGTCGGCCGCATCGCCCACGACCACACCAGGATCGACGATCACCACGTCGCACGCGGCCATCGCCGCCCCCAGCGAACCGAGATCCGGCGCCCAGAACGCGATCCGGCCCTCGGTGTCGGCCGCCGCCAGCGCCGCGCCCTCGCCGATGCCGGCCGCGCACGCCCCCGGGTCCGGCTCGACGACCGGCTCACCCGCCGCCTCCGCCTCGACAGCCGCGGCCTCCTCCTCGACGGCCATCGTCGCCAGGGCCTCGGCGAGCGATCCCAGCCGCGCCCCGTAGTTGAACGACTCGTTCGCTTCGACGAGCGCGTCCCAGCCCTCGGCCGACCAGCCGCCGCCGTCCTCGGCCGGGGCCGGCAGGTGCGACTGCGCCGCGCACTGCGCGTCCCGCGGCGCCGCGCCACCGGCGCGCTCGCCCGCGCCCAGGCTCAACCAGCCCGCCTCCGGGCACGTCCACGACCCGATGGTGCGCACGCTCATCGACCCCGACGCGCCCGAGCCGGCCATCGCCCACAGATGCGGCGTCACCGCTTCGTCGATGTCGGTCCACGCCAGGCCCGGCACGCCGACGACGATGATCCCCGCGACGTCGTCCTCAACCTCCGCCGCAGCGGCCGCCGGAGGCACCGCCAGCACCGCGCAGACCACCGCCAGCGCGGCCGCGAACCACCGCACCAACGCACCGCCTCCGCGCACCCGCACGCCCGCCTCCCAAGTCATGCCAGCAGTCTATGGGGTCCCCGCGCCACCGCCCGCTCCCTACCGTCAGACCTGCGCCACACACCGTCGCGCCGCGTCCGGCCGGGCCTGCCCGCCCGCGTTAGTCTGGGCCGATGCGCACCATCGCCACCGCGAACGTCAACGGGATCCGAGCCGCCGCCAAGAAGGGCGTCATCCCCTGGCTCGAACAGACCCAGGCGGACGTGGTTCTCCTCCAGGAAGTTCGCGCCGCCCACGACCAGATCCCCGCCGAAGTGCTCGAAGCCGGCGGCTGGCACTGGCATGTCGCCCCCTCGATCGTCGCCAAAGGACGCGCCGGCGTCGCCGTCCTGACCCGGGGCGAGCCCGAGGCCGTCCGCACCGGATTCGACGGATTCAGCGGCGCCGTCGAGTTCGACGATCACGGCCGCTACGCGGAGGTCGACCTCCCGGGCCTCACCGTCGCGAGCCTCTACCTTCCCTCGGGTGAGACCGACACGCCCCGCCAGGTGGAGAAGGAGCGCTTCATGACGGTCTTCGCCGCCTACCTGGCCCACGCCGCCAAGAAGGCCCAGGCGAGCGGCCGCGAACTGCTCGTCTGCGGGGACTGGAACATCGCCCACGCCGAAGCCGACCTCAAGAACTGGAAGTCCAACAAGAAGACCGCCGGCTTCCTCCCGAACGAACGCGCCTGGCTGACCGACCTCTACGCCACCGGCGCCTTCGTCGACGTCGTCCGCGCCCTCAACCCCGGCGTCGACGGCCCCTACTCCTGGTGGTCCTACCGCGGCCGCGCCTTCGACAACGACGCCGGCTGGCGCATCGACCTCCACGTCGCCACCGCCGGCCTCGCCGCGAAAGCCACCAAAGCCTGGGTCGACCGCGCCCCCGCGCACGACCAGCGCTGGTCCGACCACGCCCCCGTCCTCGTCACCTACGACCACTAGGACCAGGACCCGCCTGGCCGGCCGGCCGGGCGGGCGGGCACCATTGAACCCCGTGAGCCTCATCGACTACCTGCCGTCCTCGAACACGCCCGAACCCGACGACGTCTACACCGCTTTCGCGCAATGGGCCGAGGACGCCGGGATCGTCCTCTACGAGCACCAGGAAGAGGCCCTCCTGGCCATCTGCACCGGCCAGAACACCGTCATCGCCACCCCCACCGGCTCGGGCAAGTCCCTCATCGCCGCCGCCGCGCACTTCAACGCGCTCGCGAACCAGCGCACCTCCTTCTACACCGCGCCCATCAAGGCGCTCGTGTCCGAGAAGTTCTTCGAGCTGTGCGAGCAGTTCGGGCACGAGAACGTCGGCATGCTCACCGGGGACGCCGCCGTCAACCCCGACGCGCCGCTCATCTGCTGCACCGCCGAGATCCTCGCGAACCTCGCGCTGCGCGAGGGCGCCGACCTCGACTGCGACTCCGTCGTCGCCGACGAGTTCCACTTCTACGCCGAGCCCGACCGCGGCTGGGCCTGGCAGGTCCCCCTCCTCGAACTCCACCGCGCCCAGTTCACGCTGATGTCCGCCACCCTCGGCGACACCGAGTTCTTCCAGAAGGACCTCACCCGCCGCACGGGCCGCGAGACCGCCCTGATCGCCTCCGCGACCCGGCCCGTGCCGCTGCACTACGAGTACCGCAAGACCCCGCTGCACGAGACCGTCGAGAACCTGGTCGCCAATAACCGCGCCCCGGCGTACATCGTGCACTTCACGCAGGCCGCGGCCCTCGACACCGCCCAGTCGCTGTCGAGCCTCAGCCTCGTGGACAAGGACGCCAAGGCCGCGATCGGCACGGCCCTCGGCGGGTTCCGGTTCACCACCAAGTTCGGCCAGACCCTCGCCCGCCTCGTGCGCTCCGGGATCGGCGTCCACCACGCCGGCATGCTGCCCAAGTACCGCCGCCTGGTCGAGCGCCTCGCCCAGCAGGGCCTGCTCAAGATCATCTGCGGCACCGACACGCTCGGCGTCGGCATCAACGTGCCCATCCGCACGGTCCTGTTCACCGGCCTCACCAAGTACGACGGCCGCCGCACCCGGCGCCTGCGCGCCCGCGAGTTCCACCAGATCGCCGGCCGCGCCGGCCGCGCCGGGTTCGACACCGAGGGCTTCGTCGTCTGCGAGGCCCCCGAGCACGTCATCGAGAACGAGAAGGCCATGCAGAAGTTCGGGCTCGACCCGAAGAAGCGCAAGAAGATGGCGAAGAAGAAGCCCCCTGAGGGGTTCGTGGGCTGGTCCGACGAGACGTTCGCCGCGCTCTCGGAGGCCCCGCCCGAGCCGCTGCAGTCGCGCATGCGCATGACCCATGCGATGCTCATCAACCTCCTCGCCCGGCCCGGCAACACGTTCCAGCACGTGCGCACCCTCATCGAGGACTCCCACGCCGACCGCGCCACGCAGCTGAAGATGGCCCGCACCGCGCTCACGATCGCCCGCACCCTCCGCGACGCCGGCATCATCGTCATCGACGGCGGCAAGGTCAAACTCACCGTCGACATGCCCGACCACTTCGCGCTCAACCAGCCGCTCGCACCGTTCGCCTTGGCGGCGTTGGAGTTGCTGGACACCGAGTCGGACACGTACGCGATGGACGTGGTCTCCATCGTCGAGGCGACCCTCGAAGGGCCCGGTCAGATCCTGGCCGCGCAGCGCAGCAAGGCCACGGGCGCGGCGATCGAGGCGATGAAGGCCGACGGCCTCGACTACTACGACCGCATGAACCAGCTTGAAGACGCCGAAGTGGACTACCCGAAGCCCCTCGCCGACCTCCTCGAGGAGGCGTTCAGCGCCTATCGCACGAGCCACCCGTGGGCTGCCGACTACCAGCTCGAGCCGAAGTCGATCCTCCGCGAGATCTGGGAGGGCCGCATGAGCTTCGGCGAGTACATCGGCCTGTACGGGCTCCCGCGCGCCGAGGGGCTGCTGCTGCGGTACCTCTCGAGCGCGTACAAGGCGCTCATCCAGACCCTGCCCGAGGACACCGGCGGCGAGGAGCTCGACGACCTCACCGCGTGGCTCGGGGAGACGATCCGCCAGACCGACTCCTCGCTCATCAACGAGTGGGAGCAGCTGACCAACCCGGCCGAGCAGGACGAGGACATCGACACCGGCCGCCCGGCGCGGGCGTTCACCGACAACGAGCGGGCCTTCACCATCGCCGTCCGCAACGCCGCCTTCCGCCACGTCGAACTCGCCGCCGCCGACCGCGTCGAAGCCCTCGCGGCCCTCGAGACCGGCTGGCCCGTCTCCAAATGGGACGCCGCCCTGGAACGCTACTTCCAGGCCCATGACGACATCGGCACCGCCGGCGCCGCCCGCGGCGGCGAGTTCCTCGACATCGCCAAGGACGGCCGCACCTGGACCGTCCGCCAGACCATCGACGACCCGGCGGGCGACAAGGACTGGGCGATGGTCTTCACCGTCGACCTCGACGCCTCCGACGAGACCGGCACGGTCGTCATGACCCTGCAGGACTTCACCGACTTACGGTGGACCACAAGGGATCCGAGGAGTCGGTAGCATCGCCTGATGCCCCGACTCCTCCCCTCTGACGCGCTCGAAGGACCGCCGGTGCGCGCCCGCTGGGCGGCCATCCTCGCCATCGCACTCGCCGCCACCGCCGCGTCGACCGATTGGATCGCCGCCTGGGACGCCACTCGCGGCCTGGTGCCCGCCGCTACTGATCGCCACGACTGGGACGCCGCAGGCCTCGCCGCCGCGCCCGCCCTCGGCGACACCACCGGCCTGACCGACGGCATCGACGACCCCGCCGGCGCCGCGACCGCGCGGCTCGAAGCCGGAGACGTGGTCCTCGACCTGGTATGGGAAGCGCCCCTCACGCTCACGGAAGTCCGCGTCGAGACCTACACCGACGCCTTCGGCACCGGCCACCGCCTCGCGATCGGCATGGAGACCTCGACCGCGCCGGGCACCGGATGCGTCAACGCCTCCCTGCGCGCCCCGAAGACCGCCGCCGGGGACGCCACTGCCCTGCAGTACTGCATCCGCGCCGACCTCCACGAACCTCCGGGCGAACCCACCGGCGAATGGCGCCCGCTCCACTTCTTCCTCACGCAGACCGCCAACCTCGACGCGGCCGCCTACACCGATCCGCCCGCCGACCGCGCGAACGACCCGACCCTCGTCGACTACTTCGGATTCGGATTCGAGACCGGGAACGCCTACGACACCGGCCTGTGGCCGAACTGGCGATCCCCTCACTGGTACCGCGACCCCGTTTGCGACACCGACCCGGGCATCTACCGCAGCCTCGACGACCTGCACCTCACCGACCGCTACCAGGATCCGGCCCTCCACGGCACCGGCGCCGAACTCACCCGCCCGGGCTCGCCCGCCTACCCCGTCGAGGGCCGCCTCGTCCTGCCCGCCTGCACCCCGGTCGCCAACGACTACTTCGACGACGCCACCGCCCTCGAGCCGTACGCCGACATCACGCCCGTGCCGCTGTCGTCTTGGACCGAGTTCAACGCCTCCACCGCCGAGCCGCAGCCGCTGCGCACCGCCGTCGCAGTCGACGTCCGCTCCTGCGACACCGGATTCCGCACCTGCAGCAGCGATCCCACCGCCCCCGCAGACCCCTACCATCCGGCCAACAGCGGCGCCGTCGGCGAATGGCTCGACGAACTGCTCCGCACCGACCCGTGAAGCCGTGCCGCGCAAACGCATTCGATGGCAGAATCAGCCGGTGCTCTCCGACCCGCTCCACTCCCCCGTCGGCGTGCCGCTCCGGGCGGTCGCCGCGCTCCAGCACAACACCGGGAACCAGGCCACCGGCGGGATCTGGCGTGTCGCCGGGCCCGGCGGGGAGGCGATCCTCAAGCACCTCACGCCGGGCGGCGAGGGGCATGCGCACTGGGAGGCCTCCGCTGATCCGCGGCACTGGAACTTCTGGCAGCGCGAGTACCTCGCCTACACGACCGGGTTCGCCGCCGCGTACGGCCGCGACGGCGGCATCGGCGCCCCGGCGCTGCTCGCGGCCGGCGAGCGGCCCGACGGGAGCCGCGAGTTGTGGCTCGAGGCCGTCGAGGGCGTCCACGGCGGCCACTGGACCGCGCCGATGCTCGCCGACTTCGCGCGGCGCCTCGGCGTCGTCCAAGCGCTGCACCGCGGCGGCCCCGAGGAGCCCTGGCATTCGCGGCGGTTCCTGCGCCAGTACGCGGGCCGCCGCGACTTCCCAAGCGTCCCTTGGGATCACCCGGTCGCGGCCGCGCACTGGCCGCGTGAGACCCGCGAGGGCCTGCGGCTGGTCTGGGAGCGCCGCGCCGACCTGTTCGCCGTCGCCGAGCGGCTGCCGCAGACGGTCTGCCACCTCGACGTGTGGCCCATGAACCTCGTGCGGCGCGAGGGCGGCGAACCGGTCCTGCTCGACTGGTCGTTCACCGGCCGGGGCGCGATCGGCGAAGACGTCTCGAACCTCGTCGCCGACACGTTCTTCGACGGCCTCCAGCCCGTCGAACGCCTCGCCGAGACCGAAGCGGCCGTCACCGACGCCTACCTCCGCGGGCTCGCCGAAACCGGGTACGCCGATCCGGACGGCACCCGAAAAGGCATCGCCGCCACCGGAGCCGCCAAGTACTGTTGGCTCGCCCCGGCGATGCTCACGCGCCTCGCCGCGGGCCTGCCGATCGCCAGCGCCGACTACGACGCCGCCGAGGACGCCGCGGTGCTCGAACGGCGCCGCCCGATCCTCGACATGCTCGTCCGCTGGGCCCGCACCGCCCTCGACACCTGAGAGAACGCCATGCCCGTGCAAGTCACCGAGACCATCGCCATCCCCGACAGCGAACTGCGGTGGCGCTTCTCGCGGTCCTCGGGCCCGGGCGGGCAGGGCGTCAACACCACCGACTCGCGGGTCGAACTCGTCTTCGACCTGGCCGGGACGCAGGCGCTTTCGCCCGCACTGATCGAGCGGGCCCTCGCGCGCCTCGGCAGTCGCGTCGTGGAGGGCACGGTCGTGATCGCGGCGTCGGAGTTCCGTTCCCAGCTGCGCAACCGGGAGGCGGCGATGGAGCGGCTGGCCGAGCTGCTGCGGCGGGCGATCGCCGCGCCGCCGCCGGCCAGGAGGGCCACGAAGCCGTCGAAGGGCGCGAAGCGGCGGCGCCTGGAGGACAAGCGCCGCCGTTCGGACGTCAAGAAGCTGCGGCGCAGCACTGACGACTAGTGCTCGGGCAGGGGCCGCCCGAAGTCGGGGGTGCCGTCCTCGTTCCAGCCGAAGGGCTGGACGCGGCAGTGCCGGTCGGGGTTGTCGAGCGGGTCGCCGACGATCTCCTCGTAGGCGCGGGCGTGGAAGACCAGGAGGTCGTTGCCGTCCTCGTCGACGGTGAACGCGTTGTGGCCGGGGCCGTAGATGCCGTTGGCCGCGTTGGTGGTGAACACCGGCTCGGGGTGCTTGGTCCACGAGGCGGGGTCGAGGAGGTCGGCGCCCTCGTCGGCGCTGAGGAGGCCGACGCAGTACTCGGCGCCGGTGCCGGAGGCCGAGTAGGTGATGAAGACCTTGCCGTTGCGGATGAGGGCGTAGGGGCCTTCGTTGACGGCGAAGCGGATGGTCTCCCAGGGCAGTTCGGGGCGGGAGAGCTCGACGGGCGCGCCCTTGATCGTCCAAGGGTCCGCGAGCGCGGCGAGGAAGAGGCTGGTGTTGGAGCCTTCGAGGCCGGGGTCGTGCTGGGCCCAGCAGAGGTAGCGGGTGCCGTTGTGGGCGAAGGTGGTCGCGTCGAGGGAGAACGAGTCGACGGGCGTCTCGATCTGGCCCTTCTCGGTCCATTCGCCGGCGAGCGGGTCGGGGTTGCGGTTCTCCAGGACGTACATGCGGATGCGCCAGACGTCGGCGGTGGCCGATGCGGCCTCGCCCGCGGCGAAGTAGACGTACCAGGCGCCGTCGATCCAGTGCAGTTCCGGGGCCCAGATGTGGGAGCCCATGGGGCCCTCGGGGTGCTGGACCCAGATGGTGGTCTCCTCGGCGTCGCGCAGGCCCAGGAGGGTGTCGGCGCCGCGCAGCACGATCCGGTCGTAGGCGGGGACGGTGGCGGTGAAGTAATACCGGCCGTCGGTGTGCCTGGTGATCTGGGGGTCGGCGCGTTCGAGGATGAAGGGGTTCGGCAGCGCACTGGTCTTGTTATCGGTCACAACACGCATGCTACAACTCCACCCGGAGCGTCCCGCTAGGCTCCACCTCCGCCGCGCCCGCCGATTGGGACGCGAGCCAGTCCACCAGCAGCTCCACGTCCGAGCAGGCCAGGTCGAAGGCCACTTCCGCCCCGAACTCGACGCCGACGAGCCGCACGTCCTCGCGCAGGCGCAGCAGCCCCTCGAGGCTCCCGGCCAGGCCGTAGTCGACCCGCACGGTCAGGCGCTGCCAGCGCGCGAGCTCGACGGTCCCGGCGGCGTCGAGCGCGGCCGCGACGGCGGCGCCGTAAGCGCGCACGAGCCCGCCCGCGCCGAGTTTGACGCCGCCGAAGTGGCGGGTGACGACAGCGAGCACGTCGGTGAGGTCGCGCCCGCGCAGCACTTCGAGCATGGGGACGCCGGCGGTCCCGGCCGGTTCGCCGTCGTCGTTGGAGCGGGCCGACTGGCCGTCGTCGACGACGTAGGCGGTGCAGTTGTGCGTGGCGTCCCAGTTGGCCTTGCGGTGGGCGCTGATGCGGGCCCGCGCTTCGGCGTCGGAGGCGACGCGGTAGAGCGTGCAGATGAACCGGGACCGGTTGACGACGGTCTCGGTCGAGGCTTCGGCGGCGGCGATCGTGCGCATGTCAGCCCACGACGCCGTGCTCCCAGGCCCACGCCGCGATGCCCACGCGGTTGCGGACGCCGAGCTTGGCGCGTACGGCCTCCAGGTGGGTCTTGACGGTGGAGACGGAGACGAACAGGGTCTCGGCGATCTCGGCGTTGGTCTTGCCGCGCGCCACGAGCTCGACGACGTCGAGTTCGCGCTCGGTGAGCACGTGCGAGGCCTTCGGCCCCTCGGGGACGGGATCGGTGAGCCGCTCGAGCAGGCGCACGGTCACCGACGGGGAGATGAGCGACTCGCCGCTCGCGGCGGCGCGGACCGCCTCGATCAGGAGCGTCGGCCCGGAGTCCTTGAGCAGGAACCCGGTCGCGCCCGAGCGCAGCGCGCCGTACACGTACTCGTCGGTGTCGAAGGTGGTGACGACGACGATGCGCGGCCCGGTGCCGTTCGCCCCGGCGAGGAGCGTGCGGGTGGCCTCGAGGCCGTCGAGGCGCGGCATGCGGATGTCGAACAGGCACACGTCGGGCTTGTGCCGCCGCGCCTCCGCGACCGCGACGACGCCGTCGGGGGCGTCGGCGACCACTTCCATGTCGGGCTGGGAGTCGATGATGGCCCGGAACCCTGCCCGGACCATCTCCTGGTCGTCTGCGATCAGCACTCGGATTGCCACGCCCCGAGCCTAACCGGCTCCGGCCGCTAGGCGGCGGCGCCCGCCAGTTCGCGCTCGCGCGCCACAGGCGCGGGCTCGGCGACGGGGGCCGGGCGGACCGCCGCGACCGCCGATTCCTCGGCCTCGCGCTCGAGCACGGCCTGGCGGCGGGCCGAGCGCTGCCGGATGGCGAAGGTCGTGGTGACCATGAACAGCCAGGTGCCCTCGAGGAGGATCAGGCCCCAGTCGCGGCCGATGATCGCGGCGGTGAGCAGGATCGAGCAGGCCGAGATGACCAGCAGCAGCGAGGCGGGCTTGGTCGCGTGGATCTTGTGGGTCTGCAGGAGCAGGAAGTTGGTGATGTAGAGGAGCGCGCCGATGATCTGGAACAGGATGCGGACGTCGAACTCGTGCATGAGAAATCCTCGGAAGAACGTGAAGCAGGCAGGAAGGAGCCCCGCGCCGGCTCTGGCGCGGAAGCAGAAGGAGGAGAGAGGAGGAGGACCGAGGGGTTACAGGGTCGCGGCCGGGTGGCCGCTCGGTCTGCTGCGCGCGCAGACGACCGTTTCGGTCCCCTGGCGTACCCGCGTCTGGAGGGAGCCGCAGATGCAGCGGGTCCACACCGTCGTACCCGACGCGCTCCGGTGCCGCGACACGGTCGTCACCGGATCGTCGTCGGGCCAACCGCAAAACGGGCAGCACTCCATGACCGCGTCCTCCTTACAAGGCTTCGGGTTTCGTTCTAGGGACGAGCGCCGGCCGAATCCGCCCTTAGCGGCATCCGCGCACTGTTCTCACGCTCAATACGAGGTTAAGGTCCCAATCGTCCGGGCTACAACACCTTGGTGACGCTAGTTTGCGAAACTCATCGTGAAGCGCGTACTAAAGCGATTGGGGCCACACCGTGATCGACCTGAGGAGACTGCACGTGCTGCGGGCGATCGCCCACCACGGCACGGTCTCCGGCGCCGCCAAAGCGCTGCACATGTCCACATCCGCGGCGTCGCAGCAGATCCGGCTGCTCGCCAAGGACCTCGGCGTGCCGCTGCTCGAGCCGGTCGGGCGCGGCGTGCGCCTCTCCTCAGCGGCGCAGGTCCTCATCGCCCACATCGACGCCATCGAGGCCATGTGGCGCCTGGCCGAGGCCGAACTCCAGGCCACCGAGGGCGAACCGTCAGGGATGCTGCGCCTGTGCGGCTTCCCCACCGCGATCGCCACACTCCTGGCGCCGCTGGTCGACACCGCCCGCGACCGCCACCCCGCGCTCGAACTGCGGCTGCGCGAAGCCGAGGCGTCCGAGAGCTTCGACCTGCTCTTCGCCGGGGAGGCCGACCTCGCGCTCGTCGAGGCCACCCCCGACAACCCGCCGCCCGAGGACATCCGCTTCGACGCGCAGACGGTCTTCAACGACCCGTTCGACCTCGTCGTGCCCGGCGGCCACTGGTGCGCCGACGGCGAGGCGGTCGACCTGCGTGAACTCGAGCGCGAGCCGTGGATCATCGGCGTGCCCGGGTCGATGCACCGCCGCCACGTGCTCACCGCCTGCTCCAACGCGGGCTTCCGCCCCACCGTCCACGGCGAGGCGCGCGAATGGAACGTCATCGCCGTCATGGTCGCCCACAAGATGGGCGTCGCGCTCATCCCCCGCCTGGTCGACCTCCCCCACCACCTCGACCTGGTGCGCGTGCCGGTCTCCGGGCCGTTCACCCCGTTCCGGCACTTCAGAGCCGTGACGCTGCGCGGCGGCGCCCGCCGGCCCTCGGTCGCGGCGGTCATGGAGATCCTGAACGAGCAGGTGCGCGCCGCAGAAGGCATCGGGCCCCTGCCCGAAACCCAATCCTGAACGGTGGATCCTGCGATTTCACCAGTACTGAGCAGGGCGGTCAACTGAACGTGATCGACCCTACTGGACACTGAACTCCGTTACGCTGACCGCATGTTCGACTACGGCGGCGATCCCGCGACCTCCGGCCCCCGCCACCTCCGCGTGCACGGCGGCACCGCCCTGACCGGGTCGATCGACGTCAAGACCTCCAAGAACGCCGGCGTCGCACTGCTGTGCGCGAGCCTGCTCAACCGCGGCCCCACCGTGCTGCGCCGCGTCGCCCGCATCGAAGAGGTCAACCGCATCCTCCGCGTCCTCGACTCCATGGGCGTGGCGCACGAATGGCTCGGCGACGAGGGCGACCTGCGCCTCCAGCCGCCCGAACGCCTCGACCTCACCCGCATCGACGCGGACGCGGCCCGCCGCACCCGCTCGATCATCATGTTCCTCGGCCCGCTCCTGCACGACTACGCCGAGTTCGAACTGCCGTTCGCCGGCGGCTGCGAACTCGGCGACCGCACCGTCGAACCGCACCTCAACGCCCTGCGCCGCTTCGGCCTCTCCGTCGAACGCTCGCACGGGTGCTACCGCGCCACCGTCAAGGAGCACGTCGAACCGCCCCGCGCGATCGTCCTGACCGAACGCGGGGACACCGTCACCGCGAACGCGATCATGGCCGCCGCCCGCTACCCCGACGTCACCGTCATCCGCAACGCCTCCTGCAACTACCAGGTGCAGGACCTGTGCTGGTTCCTCGAACGGCTCGGCGTGCGCATCGACGGCGTCGGCACCACCACCCTCACCGTCCACGGCGAGGCCGAGATCGACACGGCCGTCGACTACGCGCCCGCCGAGGACCCGATCGAGGCCTGGAGCCTCGTCACGGCCGCGATCATCACCGAATCCGAGATCACCGTGCGCCGCACCCCCATCGAGTTCGTCGAGATCGAACTCGCGCTCGCCGAGGAGATGGGGCTGGCGTACTCCCGCAGCGACGAGTACCTGGCCGCCAACGGCCGCACCCGCCTCGTCGACCTCACCGTCCACCCCTCGCCGCTGCGCGCGGCAGCCGACAAGGTCCACCCGATGCCCTTCCCGGGCCTCAACATCGACAACCTGCCGTTCTTCGCGCTCATCGCCTCGTGCGCCGAGGGCGGGACGATGATCCACGACTGGGTCTACGAGAACCGCGCGATCTACCTGACCGAGCTCAACCGGCTCGGCGCGCGGGTGCGGCTGCTCGACCCGCACCGCCTCCAGGTCGACGGGCCGGTGCGGTGGACGGGCGCCGAGGTCGTCTGCCCGCCCGCGCTGCGCCCGGCCGTGGTGCTGCTGCTGGCGATGCTGCGCGCCCAGGGCACCTCGGAGCTGCGGCACGTCGACGTGATCCACCGCGGCTACGAGCAGCTCGCCGCGCGCCTCCAGCTGCTCGGCGCCGAGATCGAGCCGCTCTGACCTCGCGCGAACCACGGCCGCGAAAGGCCCGCGACCGTATGTGACACTTCCATTCATGAACATGCCGCCCGATGTGCCGCCCCAGACCTTCGCGCTCCTGAGCCTCCTGCAGGCCCACCTCAAGCACCTCGACAAGGTCGAAGGCGTCGTCATCGGCAGCCCGCAGTGGGAGGCGACCGTGGAGTCCACCAAGTCCGTGGTCGCCGCCAAGTCCCCCGGGCTCGCGATCACGGCCGAGGACATCCCGATGATCGTCGGCACCGGCTCCCCCGACCGCAAACGGCGCCTCTACGCCACGATGCCCGTGAGCCCCGAGATCGCGGCCCTCGCCGACGAGTCCGAAGTGGCCCTGTTCTCCTACAACCGGCGCGGCCGCCTCCAGCCGGCCAACCGCACCGCTTCCCGGTCGCAGTCGCGCGCCTGGTACCCGCCCGCGAAAGCCCTCGCCCCCATGCGGATCATCGACGACACCGTGTGGGAGCCCGTCGTCGCCGCGACCGGCGACAGCGGCCGCCCCGGCATCATGGAGGCCGCCGCCGGCTGGCTCGTCCTCCTCGTGGTCATCGCCTTCATCGCCGCCGCGGGCTATCTGCTCCTGTGGTTCTTCGACATCATCTGAGCCCCCTCGAGAGCGACCGCCCGAGCCTCCTGTTTTCGCTGCTCAGCAAGCGAATCGGGAGGCTCTTCCGCGCTTTGTCCTTCTTGGTGAGTGCGCGCGCGAAGCGCGTGCTCGTGCTTCGAGGCGGCCGATTTCGTTGACTGACAAGGAGGTTTTCTACCTCGGAGTCGATATATCTTGTGAGAACTGCCATAATGGACGCATGCTGAAGATGGCCATTCTCGGATTCCTGCGGGACTTCCCGCTCCACGGCTACGACCTCAAGAACCGGGTCGCGAGCCTCGCCGGGCACGTCCGTCCCATCGCGGACGGGACGCTCTACCCCACGATCAAGAAGCTCGAGGACGCGCAGTGCCTCACCCGGCGCACCGCGCCGGGGTCGGTCGCGGCGCCGCGCCACATGCTCGAGATCACCCAGACCGGCACCGACCAGCTGCGGCGGTGGCTGCGCGACCCCGAGCCGGGGTTCGTCACCGACGACAACAAGTGGTACGTGCTGCTCGCGTTCCTCCACCACCTGGAGAACCCGCGCGAGCAGGCGCTCGTGCTCGCGCGGCGGCGCGAGTTCCTCGACCAGCCCGCGCAGCTGTTCTTCGACGAGCAGGGCGCGCCGATCCCGCCCGAGCGGCTCGAATCACCGTTCCGCAAGGGCCTCATGCAGATCCACCGGTCGACGAACCTCACCGAGATCGACTGGCTCGACCGGCAGGTGGCCGACCTCAACCGCCGCGCCGGCTTCACGGTCCACCAGCGCGACGGCTCCTAGCGTTCGGCTAGCCGTTAAGGATCGTCGACAGCAGCACGAAGAAGACGACGATCAGGACGATGACGGCCGCGCCCGTCACGAGGACGGCCGGCTCCTGCGTCAGGGGCCGCTTGGCCGGGAGGTGCTGCTGCGGCTGCTGATACGGCGCCTGCGGGGCCGGAGCGGGCTGCTGGTAGGCCGTCTGGGGCGGCAGCATCTGCGGCGCCTGGGGCGGCCGCGGGGCCGACATGTGCCCGGCGGGCGAGACGGGCCCGCCCGAGGTGGGCCGGGTCAGCGGCTGCTCCGAGGGCGCCGGGCCGGAGTTGGCGCGCACGGCGCCTTCGACGACCACGGTCTCGGGCTGCTCGAACGTCTGCGGCGGCACGCCCAGCTTGGAGTGGATGAGCTGGGAGATCGCCGGGATGCGCGAGGAGCCGCCGACGAGGAAGATGCCGACGAGGTCGGCGGGGTTCATGCGGGCGGCCTGGATGGCCCGCTGGAGGCAGTCGACCGTGCGCTCCAGCGGCGGGCGGGCGATCTCCTCGAACTCGGCGCGGGTCAGGTGCGCGTCGACCTCGAGCGCGGGCAGGTGGATGTCGGCGCTCGCGGTGCGCGAAAGCGTCTCCTTGGCGCCGCGCACGTCCTCGTAGAGCATGCGCCGGTAGCGGCGGTCGCGGTCGTCGGCGGGGTTGAGCAGGCGCTTCCACTCCGCAGGGTGGGAGGCGCCGTAGGTCTTGCCGAGGTGCTCGACGATGCCGTGGTCGAAGTCGAGGCCGCCGATGTCGCCGACGCCTTCTTCGGCGAGCACTTCGAAGCCGGTCTGGGTGCGGCGCACGACGGTGGCGTCGAAGGTGCCGCCGCCGAGGTCGTAGATCGCGAGGGAGCGCCCGGGCGGGACGGCGGTGCCGAGCACGGAGGTGAAGTAGGAGGCCGCCGCGACCGGCTCGGGGATGAGCTGGGGGGCGGGGAGCCCGGCGAGGCGGGCGGAGTCGACGAGGATGGCGCGGCGGCGCTCGCCCCAGCGGGCGGGGTGGGTGAGGCGGACCTGGCCGGGCATCTGGCCGGCCTGGCGCTGGGCCTCGAGCGCGACCTGCTGCAGGACGTACGCGAAGACCTGCGGCACCGGGATCTCGGAGGTGCCGAGGAACAGGGACCCGTCGTCGATGCGGCGCTTCGGGTTCGGTTCGAAGCGGGCGGGGTCCATGCGGGCGTTGCGCTCGGCGTCACGGCCGACGAGCATGCGCCCGTCGGAGTTGTAGTAGACCGCCGAAGGCAGGATCGGGGCACCGTCGAACAGCAGGGGTCGTACGCGTCCGTCGGCCGAGCGGAGCACGGCGACGGTGTTCGAGGTTCCGAAGTCGATTCCAAGCACGTGCATGTGAGATCTCCTTGTCTGTTGGACACCTTACTGGGCGCGTCCACGCCGGATGCGACCCGTTCGGTGTTCACGGGTCGCTCGCGCCCCGTTCGCACCGCGGTGGCCGGTTGGGCTGGACGGCGTTTGCCTACAGGTGACGGCGGGCGCGGAAGGGGACGAGCGGCATCTCACGTGCTCGGCCGCGCGGATACCGGCCGGTGTTGTGTCACACTTCAAGGGGACGTCCGTGGGCGGCCGCAGGAGCGCCGGGCCACACTTGGGGGTCCGCATCGCGAACGCGGCGCCTGGGAACGGCGGTGCCGGGAAGGATCCGGCCGCGTCCCGGCGTTGTACGAAGCGAAAACCCCAGGAATCGGCGTGATCGGCTGGGGAAGCGCGCCGGCCCAGGGCTGACCGGGCCGGCGGCGAGTGGCAAAGCGAATGCTCCAGAGGAAGTGCAGGGGAACATGGGCGACAGAATGCTGAGGGGCTCCCGTCTCGGCGCCGTCAGCTACGAATCGGACCGCAACACGGAGCTGGCGCCGCGCCAGACCCGCGACTACGTGTGCCCGCAGGGCCACCGCTTCGAGGTGCCGTTCGCGGTCGAAGCGGAGATCCCGTTGACGTGGGAGTGCCGTCTCGACGGTTCGACGGCCAAGCTGGTCGACGGCGAGGAGCCGGAGACCAAGAAGGTCAAGCCGCCGCGCACCCACTGGGACATGCTGCTGGAGCGCCGCTCGATGGAAGAGCTCGAGGAGATCCTCGACGAGCGCCTGCAGGAGATGCGCGCGCGCCGCGGCGAGCGGTAGCACGCTCAGCCAGCCAGAGGCTTGCTTACGGGCCCGGGTCGATGGACCTGGGCCCGTTTTTCGCGTCCCCGTACCTGACCGGCGCGTCCGGGTCGGGGTCGCGCTCGCCGATCACTTCGCCGTCGATGACGTCGCCGCCGCCGAAGCGCATCACCGGGGCGCTCGCGGCGAGCCAGCGGCCGAGGCCGCGGAAGAGCAGCCGGGTGGGCGGGAAGAGCAGCAGCAGGCCGATGAGGTCGGTGACGAACCCGGGGACGATGAGGCACACGGCCCCGGCCAGCGCGTACCCGTTGGGCAGTTCGCGCGAGGGGTCGCCGCCGGAGTTGAGGTAGTCGCGGGCGGCCCGGAACGACTTCCGGCCCACGTGCCCGACGAGGGCGATGCCGAGCGCGGTGGTGCCCACGAAGACCAGGACGGTGTAGGGGAAGCCGATGAGGTAGGCCAGGCCGAAGAACGCGGCGGCCTCGGCGATGACCCAGAGGGCCAGCGCGAGCCGGAAGGCGAACGGTGCGCGTTTGGGCGCCGCGGGCGGCTGCTGGTACGTCACCCTTCGATTCTGCCACGCCGGAGGGCGCTCTTGAGCTGGCGCGCGCGGTGGGCCAGACCCCAGCGGCTCACGTTCCAAAGGGCCTCAACGGTGATGGCGCCGCTCATCTTGGAGGCGCCGGCGCGGCGCTCGGTGAAGACGATGGGGACTTCGCGGATGTCGAAGCCGGCTTTGACGGCGCGCCAGGTGAGGTCGATCTGGAAGCAGTAGCCGACGGAGTTGACGGTGTCGAGCTGGAGTTTGTGGAGGGCGTCGAGGCGGTAGGCGCGGTAGCCGGCGGTGACGTCCTTGACGCGCAGGCCGAGCATGGCGCGGGTGAAGACGCCGGCGCCGCGCGAGAGGGCGAGGCGGTGGAGGGCCCAGTTGCGGACGGCGCCGCCGGGGATGTAGCGGGAGCCGATGGCGACGTCGGCGCCGCCGTCGAGGGCGGCGAGGAGGCGGGGCAGGTCGGCGGGGTCGTGGGAGCCGTCGGCGTCCATTTCGACGACGGTGCGGTAGCCGCGCCGGGCGGCCCAGTCGAAGGCGGCGAGGTAGGCGGCGCCGAGGCCCTGCTTCTCGGCGCGGTGGAGGACGTGCACGCGGGGTTCGGCGGCGGCGAGGGCGTCGGCGAGGTCGCCGGTGCCGTCGGGTGAGGAGTCGTCGACGATGAGGATGTCGATGCGGTCGCATCCGGCGAGGGCGGCGGCGACGGTGGTCTCGATGTTGTCGCGCTCGTTGTACGTCGGAATGGCCACAATGGCCGGACTGGTGTCACTGCCGGCGGGGCACTGGTCCGGGTTCTCGCTCATCGCGTCGGCTTTCTAGGTCTGGCTGCGGCGGTGCTTGACATTGATCAAGATGGCGCAGACCAGGGCCACCAGTGCCGCTCCGGTGAGGACCGCTTCAGGAAGGATACCCACTGTGGAGGCCGGAGTCGAGCGGTCGGAGAGGGTCAGGTCCGATTGGATGACGGCGGCGGTGTTGAACTCGGTGGCCTGGGAGACCTGGCCGGTGTGGTCGGTGAAGCCGGAGACGCCGACGGTGGAGGCCATGAGGCCGTCGCGGCCGTGCTCGATGGAGCGCAGTTGGACCATGGCGAGCTGCTGCTGGGCCTCGTTGGTGTCGAAGGTGGCGTTGTTGGTGCCGACGGCCATGAGCTGGGCGCCGTCGAGGACGGATTCGCGGGTCTCGGCGTCGAAGGCGATCTCGAAGCAGATGAGGCCGGCGAGGGTGCGGTCGCCGACTTCGACGACGCCGGGGTTCTGGCCGTGCTCGAATCCGGCGACGTTGTCGAGGCCTTCGGACATGCGCGGGTCGATCCAGCCGGCGACCGTGCTGAAGAAGGCCTTGTAGGGCACGTACTCGGCGAAGGGCACCGGGTGGCGCTTGGAGTACATGTAGACGGGGCCCTCTTCGGGGTCCCAGACGATCGTCATGTTCGCGCGGGTGCCGTCGTCCTTGTGGACGATGCCGCCCAGGACGATCGGCGCGCCGATGGCGGTGGCGGCCTGGCTGATGCGTTCGTAGGCGTCGGCGTTGGCGATGGGGTCGATGTCGGAGGCGTTCTCGGGCCACATGACGATGTCGGGGCGCTCGGCGCGGCCTTCGTTGACGGCGTCGGCGAGGTCGAGGGTGGCCTGGACGTGGTTGTCGAGGACGGCGCGGCGCTGCTCGTTGAAGCTCAGGCCGAGGCGCGGGACGTTGCCCTGGACGACGGCGACGTTGACGACCTCGCCGTCGGGGGCGGTCGAGCCGAGCGGCAGCGCGAGCGGGGCCAGCGCGGTGAGCGCGGCGGCGGCGGTGAACGCGGCGGCCCTGCGCAGGCCCGCGGTCCGCTTCGTGGACGTCGCCGATGCACGGCTCGCCAGCGTCGCCGAGACTGCGAATCCGGCGGCGAGGAGGAAACCGCCCGAAAGGGCGACGAGGAAGCTGAGGAAGGGCGCGCCGCCGAGCCAGATCGCGGCCGCGGTGGGCGCGTCGGCCTGGCTGAAGGCGAGGTTGCCCCAGGGGAAGCCGCCGAAGGGCTGGCGGGAGCGCAGGGCCTCTTCGGCGACCCAGGCGACGCCGGTGAGGGGCGCCCAGGTCCAGCGGTGGGTGTCGATGAGGCGCGAGCAGGCCGCGAGGCCCATGCCGAGCAGCCCCATCGCGAGCGCTTCGAGGCCGCACAGGAACAGCCACGGCCACTGGCCGACCTGGGTGGAGGACCACGCCAGGAGCGGCAGGAAGAACGCCATGCCGTACACGAAGCCGACGCCGAGGCCGCCGCGGAGGCGGCGGCGGTGGACGGCGGCGCCGAGCCCGGCGACGGAGACGGCCGCGAGGGGCCAGGCGCCGTACGGCGGGAAGGCGAGGACGGCGAGCAGGCCGGAGGCGATCGCGAGGAGGAGCGCGGCGGGGAGGGTGAGGCGGCGCCCGAGCGGGGCGTCGGTGAGCAGGAGCGGGCGGCGCTTCGGCGCGGGCGGCGTCGCCTCGGGCGTCGGGGCGGCGTCGCGGTCGTCGTCGATCACGGTGCTCAAGTAGGGCGCTCCTCGCTCGTACGCGGGCTGGCGGGTCGGTGCGCGGCCCGCGGCGAGGAGTCCTCGCCTTGCCGGTCGGGGCTCTAGCGTACTGCGGGTACGGCAAAGGGGCGTAGCTGTGTCCGGCTACGCCCCTCGCACGGGTTTCTCCCAGTCCCTGTACGGCCGGTGTCCCCTGCGGCGTCCGCTGGTGATCTTCGGACCAACTCGCACCCGTCTGGCTGAGCGTCTACGAGTTGTTGTCTAGGGATCTCCTGCGTCTGCTGCGGGTCCACCACCGGCGACCGGCTCGCCTTCCTCCGCCGACCCCCGCGATCTGGACCTGGCCGCCGGTAGCAGTGCGGCCGCGCTGCCACCTTGTCCAGTCTGCGTGGGAGCAAAGCAAGTCGAGTCGCCCCCGACGTTCGGCGGGCTTCCGTCTCCGGTCGTCCGCCGAGGACCAGACCACCGTAAGCCAAACTGCGCCGATGGCGTCAACCGGGTCGGAATTTTGGTTCCACAATTTTTCTCGCGTCAGGCGTCCCGCGGAGTCGGCGCTGGCCAGGCGGCCGACCAGATCACCTGGCCGTCGGCGATGGTCATGGCGCACTTGGGGTCGGGGACGTCCGGGTCACTCAGGTCGGGAAGTCCCCCGTCCGTGAGCTCCCACACGGTGAAATTCGCGCGGGTGTGCGGGACGAGGGAGCCGGCGTCGTCGACGCCGAGGGCCCTCCAGCCGCCTCTGGTGGCCGCGGTGAAGGCCGCGGCCATCGGAAGGCGGGAGGCGGGGTTGCGGTGGCGCACGGCGGCTCTGACGCCGCCCCAGGGGTCGAGGGCGGTGACCGGCGAGTCCGATCCGAAGGCGAGGGGGACGCCGACGCCGGCGAGCTTCGAGAAGGGGTTGGCGGCGAGGGCGCGTTCGCGGCCGAGGCGGGTGGCGTACATGCCGTCGGGGCCGCCCCAGGCGGCGTCGAACGCGGGCTGGACGGAGGCGTGGACGCCGTGGTGGACCATGCGGGCGATGAGCGCGGCGTCGAGGAGTTCGGCGTGCTCGATGCGGTGGCGGGCATGGCGGATCGCGTCGAGGCCGAGCACGGGTTCGACCGCGTCGAGGCCGTCCAGGACGTTGGCGATCGCGCCGTCGCCGATGGCGTGGAAGGCGGCGGGCAGGCCCGTCCTGTGGCAGTCGAGGAGGTGCGCGGCGACGTCGTCGGCGGTCAGGTACTCGGCGCCGAGGGTGTCGGCGTCGCGGTAGGGCTCGCGCAGGAGGGCGGTGCGGGCGCCGAGGGACCCGTCGGCGGAGAGGTCGCCGCCGCAGCCGTGGGCGCCGAGGTCGCGGGCCTTGGCGGCGGCGCGCAGCTCGCCCCACCAGCCGTGCACGGCGGGGTTGCCGGGGGCCTGCCCGAGTTCGACGAGGCCTTGGAACTCCTTCTCCCCCAGCGGGTCGGCGGCGACGGGGATGAAGTGCTCCGCGACGGCGGCGATGCCGCGCTGTGCGGCCGTCGCCAGGGCGTGCTCGGCCAGCGCGAGGCGCTGGGAGACGGGGACGCGGGTGCCGAGGGTGGCGCGGGCGGCCTTGTGGGCGGCGCGGGTGAGGACGCCGGAGGGGTCGTAGCCGTCGTGGTCGGCGAGTTCGGGGTGCTCGGCGAGGAGGCGCGGGGTGGCGATGCCGGTGTGCCCGCAGGCGCGCGAGAGGTAGGCGATGCGGCCGCCGGCGGCGCGTTCGATCGCCTCGCCGGTGGGCAGGGCCGGGTCGTCCCAGGCGGTCTCGTCCCAGCCGCCGGCGAGGATGAGCGCGTCGGCGGGGGTGGTGCGGGCGAAGGCGGCGAGGTGGTCGAGGACGGCCGCGGCGGAGCGGTCGGCGGCGAAGTGGAGGCCGGCGAGGGCCGCGCCGGTGGCGGTGAGGTGGACGTGGGAGTCGACGAAGGCGGGCAGGACCAGCCCGCCGCCGAGGTCTTCGGTGCGGTCGGCGGCGGGCGCGTCGGTCTCGTCGCCGACCCACTCGATGCGGTCGGCGACGGTGAGCAGGGCCGTCGCGGCGGGACTGGTCGGGCTGTGGACGCGGCCGCCGCGCCACAGGACGCGTTCGGCCGCTGCGGCGCCGGTCTTCTGGAGGAGGCTCATGCCTCCCATGATGTCAGTCGACGGGGTGCAGGATGCGGTGGAGGAAGCTGCGGGCCCGTTCGGTCTGCGGGTTGGACAGGACTTCGGCGGGCGGCCCGGACTCGACGATGACGCCGCCGTCGAGGAAGAGCACCCGGTCGGCGACCTCGCGGGCGAAGCTCATCTCGTGGGTGACCACGAGCATCGTCATGCCTTCGGCCGCAAGGCCCTTCATGACGCCCAGGACTTCGCCGACGAGTTCGGGGTCGAGGGCGCTGGTGGGTTCGTCGAAGAGCATGAGCCTGGGCTTCATGGCGAGGGCGCGGGCGATGGCGACGCGCTGCTGCTGGCCGCCGGACAGCTGGGAGGGCTTGGCCTGCTCCTTGCCTTCGATGCCGACTTCGGCGAGGCGGCGCCGGGCTTCGGCGACCGCTTCGTCCTTGGGGGTCTTGCAGACCCGTCGCTGGGCGATGGTGACGTTGTCGAGGATGGTGAGGTGGCTGAAGAGGTTGAACTGCTGAAAGACCATGCCGATGTCGCGGCGGGCGGCGTCGAGGTCGGCGTCGGGGCCGGTCATGTCGTGCCCGGCGGCGGTGATGGTGCCGTCTGTGGGGGTCTCCAGGAGGTTGACGCAGCGCAGCAGTGTGGACTTGCCGGAGCCGGAGGGCCCGATGAGGCACACGACTTCGCCTTCGGCGATGTCGAGGTCGATGCCGCGCAGGACCTCGTTGTCGCCGAAGCGCTTGCGCAGGCCCCGCACTCGCACGATCGGGGTCGCTTCGGTGTTCATCGGGTTTCTCCTCGCTTCTCGAGGCGGCGGGCCAGCAGACCGAGCGGGATGGTCAGCAGCAGGTAGAGCAGGCCGCCGACGAGCAGCGGGGTGGCGTTGGCCTCGGAGGTGAGCTCGTTGCGGGCGAACTTGGACAGCTCCATGGTGGCGGTGGTGACGCCGAGGACGAACACGAGGCTGGAGTCCTTGGTGAGCATCACGAGCTCGTTCGTCAAGGGCGGGATGACGATTCGCAGCGCCTGCGGCAGGACCACGGTGACCATGGTGCGGGTGTGGCTCATGCCGAGCGACCGGGCCGCCTCGATCTGTCCTCTGGGGACGGCCTGGATGCCGGCGCGGACGCTTTCGGCGATGTAGGCCGAGGAGGTGAGGCCCAGGCCGATGGCGACCTGGCCGTAGACGCCGCCGGGGTACTGGATGCCGGGGAAGGCCTGCGGGACGCCGAAGCCGACGAGGAACAGCACCAGCAGCGCGGGCAGGCCTCGGAAGATCTCGACGTACCCGGTGGCGAACCACCGGTAGGGGCCGAACGTCGAGACCCGCATGAGCGCGATCGGCACGCCGACGACCATGCCGAAGACGAACGCGAGCAGGGTGTAGACGATCGTGTTCCAGAACGGCGTCCACACCGCCGGGAACATCGCGGCGGCGATGTCGAGCTGGAAGAACGAGTCGGCGATCCGCCCCCAGTCGGCGACGACGGCCAGCACGATGACGACGGCGGCGAGGACGGCGTACTGAATCGCGCGGGAGAGGCGCCGCCGCTGCCTCGGGGTCATGCGGCGGTCGAGGGGCTCGGCCCCGGTGTCGGTCGCGGCGTCCACTACTGCCCGGTGTCCCCGGTGTAGGGCTCGCCGATCCACTTCTCGTACAGCTCGGCGTAGGTGCCGTCCTCGAAGGCCTGCTTGAGCATGGCGTTGACCTCGTCGAGGAGTTCGGTGTCGTCCTTCTGAACGGCGAAGCCGTAGTGCTCCTCGGTCTCGATGGTCTGGACGAGGGCGAGGTCGGGGGCGTCGGCGATCATGGCGGTCCAGGTGGCGAGGTCGGCGATGGAGGCGTCGACGCTGCCGGCGCTGAGCGCGGAGGCGATGTCGCCCATGGTCTCGAAGGCGACGGGCTCGTAGCCGAACTCGGCGGCGTGGTCGTTGGCGTAGGTCTCGCCGGTGGTGCCGGACTGGACGGCGACCTGGAGGCCGGAGAGGTCTTCGAGCGAGGCGACGGCGGACCCGCTGGGCGCGACGAGGGCCTGGTCGGCCCGGTAGTACGCATCGGACATGCCCATGGCCTCCTGGCGCTCCTCGGTGATGGTGAGGCCGGCGGCGGCGATGTCGCAGGTCCCGGCGTTGAGGGCCGAGCCCGAGCCGATGGAGTCGAAGTCGATCTCGACGACTTCGACGGTCTGGTCGAGGCGCTCGGCGAGGAGGTTCATGAGGTCCATGTCGAAGCCGACGTACTCGCCGCCCTCCATGAACTCGAAGGGCTCGAAGGGGACGTTCGTGCAGACGGTCAGGGTGGAGTCGTCGCCAGAGTCCGACGTGCATGCGGCGGCGGCGAGCCCGGTCCCGATCAGGGCCAGTGCGGCGGCGGCGCGGCGGGCGTTGGTGTTCACCTGAGGGCTCCTCAAAGTTCGCTGATTCGCTGATCATTCCGTTCGGACACTCCCATCGTTGTTCCAGCCCGTGGAAAATGTGGCTGGTTTCGCACTAAAGGAGGCGGTTGCATCGGCGTTCTCACGCTGTGTCGGACAGGCGTGAGACAGTGGTGGGCATGCTGATGCTCATCGACGCCGCCTCGCTGTGGTACCGGGCCTACTACGGGCTGCCCTCCTCGATCAAGGCCCCCGACGGGCGGCGCGCGGGCGCGGTGCGGGGCTTCTTCGACGGACTGGCCGTGCTGGCGCGCAAGTACTCCCCCACCGGGCTGGTGTGCTGCCTGGAGGGGAACTGGCGGCCGGAGTGGCGCATCGAGCTCATGCCGGCGTACAAGGCGGCGCGGGCGCTGCCCGACGGCTCGGAGGACACTCCTGAGGGCCTTGACGACCAGGTCGCGGCGATCGAGGCACTGCTCCCGGCCCTGGGCGTGGCCACTGCGACCCACCCGCGGTTCGAGGCCGACGACGTGATCGCGACGCTGGCGGCGCGCACGGCAGAGCCGGTCATCGTGGTGACCGGCGACCGGGACCTGTTCCAGCTCGTCGACGACGAACGCGACCGCAAGGTCGTATACCTCGCGCGCGGGATATCTAAGGCGGAAATGTTCGACGGCGAGGCGGTCGCGACGAAGTTCGGCGTCGCCCCAGAGCACTACGTGGACTTCGCGGTCCTGCGCGGCGACCCCTCGGACGGGCTGCCGGGCGTCAAGGGCATCGGCGCGAAGACGGCGGTGACGCTGGTGAACACCTTCGGCGGCATCGCCGGCCTCAAGGCCGCAGCGGCCGAGGACGGCTCGGACCTGCCCGAGCGCCAGCGCAAGGCGATCAGCGAAGCCGGCGACTACCTCGACCGGGCCGTCAAGACCTCGACCGTCGTCGCCGACGTCGACGTACCCCTGATCGACGCGACCCTCCCGGCGTCCCCGAAGGACCCCGCGCGCGTCGAAGCCCTCGCGGCCGAATGGGGCGTCGCCTCGGCTCTCAAGCGCTTCCACGAGGCCATCGCCCTCGAAGCGGCCTAGTTCACACCGAGATCGACCCCCGCGAACATCGGAACTGTCGTACCCCCGGCGGACTCTTGAAGCCGGGGACCGGTCTCGGCGAACGCTTGCGGAGCCGTCAATGTGCACAGCCCAGAACCGCGTTGCACGGTCGGGGTGCCCGCCGGAAGCCTGCAGGCCGTCCACCCAAGGAGCGAAACGCGGGATTCCCGGTCGCCGCTGTACGGGGCGACTACCCTGCCCTCGCGAATCGGGCCGGCGGGCGGCTACTCCCAGACCGTCGCGGCCGCTTCGAATTCGGCGCGGTCGGAGTGCACCGGGATGACGCACACGATGTGACCGCCGGGCGCGCGCAGCGTCCGGCAGTCGAGCCAGCGCGAGACCTCGGTGGCGCCGAGCGCGATGAGCCGCGCGGTCTCGGCGTCGAGGTCGTCGGTCTCCATGTCCACATGAAGGCGCGGCTCGCCCTCGTCGAGGCGCTGCACCACCGTCACCAGCCCCGGCAGTGCGCCCTCGAGGACCGTGAACTGGTCCTGCCCCGGGGTCGGCCGCGCGGTCGCGCCCAGTGCCCCCGACCAGAAGGCGGTCGCCGCCTCGGCTTCGGGGGTGTCGATCAGGACCGTCGAAATGCGGCTGCGGTGCACGGGGGTTCCTTCCAGTTCGGTGCCGGGCCGGCGGAACACGTCGGTGCCGGCTCAGACGTCGGCGACGACGCCTCGGCGAATCGCGTCCACCGCGTCGAACGCGGCGTCGGCGAGCTTATTGGATGACTCGGTGCCGATATATCTTGCAGCTGTCCCCATCTGGTGCAGCAGGTCGGCCGTGCGCCGCGCCCACCGCACGAAGTCGCCGCCGGGCATCGGCCACGGGCCGTCCGCGGCCGCCAGCGCCTTCGACAGCTCCTCGCCCCGCGTCCACCGGTAGATCGGCCAGGCCAGGCCCATCTGCGGGCGCGAGATCAGCGAGAGCCCGCGCGTGTTCTCGGCGCGGCGGATCGCCTCCCAGCGCCGCACGGTCTTCGCCACCGGCTCGGTGATCGGCCCGGGGACGGCCACGAAGAACTCGTCCTCTTCGAAGCGGGACTCGTAGATCACCGTGGACGCGATCGCGGCGAGCGACGGCGCGTCGAGCCCTTCCCAGATGCCGTCGCGCAGGCATTGCGCGACGAGGAGGTCCGTCTCGACGAACAGGTTGCGCAGCAGCCGCCCGTCAGCGGTGACGGTCTCGCCGTCGAGATACCCGAACTCGCTGAGCACCTCGCGCACGGCCGTGAACTGCCGCGCCAGGGAGTGCTCGCGCCGCTCGGAGCGGCGCCGCAGCAGCTCGCCCTCGCGCTTGAGCCGCGACCAGCGGGCGGCGTGGACGGTGTGCTGCCCGGCGTCGGGGCAGGTGCGGCACGGGTGGGCCTTGACCTCCTCGCGCAACCGCGCGATCTCGGGGGTCTCGGCCGCGCCGCCGCGCCGGGTCGGCCGCGAGCGGTCCCTTGTGGCCTCGCGCAGGCTGGAGGCGAGGTCGGTGCGGGCCTTGGCGTCGCGCCGGTCGAAGCGCTTGGGCATGCGGATGCGGGTGACGACCTGGACGCCGCCGTCGAACGCGGAGGTCTCGAGGGTCCCGGCCCAGCCGTCGGCGGTGAGCACCGACCAGCGCGGGTCGTGATGGCGCGAGCCGCCGGTGGGGCGCAGGAACACGGCCCAGCCGGTGCGCTTGCCGCGGGAGATCCAGATGACGTCGCCGCCGCGGAGCTTCTCGAGGTTGGTGCGGGCCTCGTCGCGCAGGGCGCCCTTGCGGCGCTTCTGGGCGCCGCGCTCGGCGTGCGCGAGCTGCTGCGTCAGGTCGTAGTAGGCGAGGAAGTCGCCCAGGTGGCACTCGGCGCCTTCGGCGGCCTCGGCCGCGCGGCGGTTGAGGGTGCGGGCCTGCTCGGCGATGTGGACGGCCTCGGCGTCGGACTGGAACTGCGCGAAGGAGGACGCCAGGACCTCTTGGGCGCGTTCGACGCCGGCGGCGCCGATGAGGTTGACGGCCATGTTGTACGAGGGCGCGAAGCTCGAGTTGAGCGGGTAGGTGCGCTTGGAGGCGAGCCCGGCGAGCTCCTTGGGGCGCACGTCCTCGGCCCAGACGGTGACGGCGTGGCCCTCGATGTCGATGCCGCGGCGTCCGGCGCGGCCGGTGAGCTGGGTGTACTGGCCGGGGGTGAGCATGACGTGGTCGGAGCCGTCGTACTTGATGAGGCGTTCGAGGACCACCGACCGCGCGGGCATGTTGATGCCCAGGGCGAGCGTCTCGGTCGCGAACACGGCTTTGAGCAGGCCGCGTTCGAACAGCTTCTCGACGACCTCTTTGAACACCGGGAGGAGCCCGGCGTGGTGGGCGGCGATGCCGGCGGCGAGCCCGGCGAGCCACCGGTCGAAACCGACCGCGTCGAGGTCGGCGGCGTCGATGTGGGCGACGGCGGCGGTGGCGTAGTCGACGATCTCGTCGCGCTCGCGCCCGTCGGTGAGCCGCAGCCCGGCGCGCACGCACTCGTCCACGGCGGCATCGCATCCGGCGCGGGAGAAGATGAAGTAGATGGCCGGCAGCAGCGAGGCCTGGTCGAGGCGGGAGACGACGCGGCCGCGGTCCACATAGGGCCTGCCGCCGCGGCGGCGGCCGCCGGTGCGGCCCTCGTTGCGCTCGCGCGCCCGGGCGTCCTTCTTGAGCAGTTCCTTCGAGACGTAGTCGCCGTCGGGCTCGAACAGGTCGAGCAGGGCGCCGCCGATCATCATGTGCTGCCACAGCGGGACCGGGCGGGTCTCGGAGACGACGACCTCGGTGGAGCCGCGGACGCTCTTGAGCCAGTCGCCGAACTCCTCGGCGTTCGAGACCGTCGCCGAGAGGGAGACGACCCGGACCTCCTGCGGGAGTTCGATGATGATCTCCTCCCACACGGCGCCGCGGAAGCGGTCGGCGAGGTAGTGCACCTCGTCCATGACCACATAGCGCAGCCCGTGCAATGTGGAGGAGCCCGCGTAGATCATGTTGCGCAGCACCTCGGTCGTCATGACGACGATCGGGGCCTCGCCGTTGACGACCGTGTCGCCGGTCAGCAGCCCGACGTTCTCCGCGCCGTGCGCGGCGACGAGGTCGTTGAACTTCTGGTTCGACAGCGCCTTGATCGGAGTGGTGTAGAAGCACTTCGCACCCTCGGCCAGCGCCAGGTGCACGGCGAACTCGCCCACGACGGTCTTGCCCGCGCCGGTCGGGGCGCACACGAGCACGCCGTGGCCGCCTTCGAGGATGCGGCAGGCCTCGACCTGGAAGTCGTCGAGTTCGAACGGGTAGTCCCCCGCGAAGGCCGCCAGCTGAGGCCATTGCCGTCGCGCCTGCGCGGCGGCGTGGCGTTGAGCCGGGGAGCGGTCGTCGGCGTAAGGCACGTCGGCGGTAACCATGGCCTCAACACTAGACTGCCGCACCGACAAGAGCACTCCGGTAACGCGGGTTCCGTACCCGGCTGTGACGACGCCTACACGGCCGGGTATCGTCCGTTTGTGCACCGGGATTCCTCAGCAGGAGATGACGATGCGGGACGCGGAGGGGTCGACGCGGTCCTGTTCGATTTCCAAGGCACCTTGGCGCAAGTGGAACCGCTCACGCGCTCGGTGATGCTCGCCGCGGAGGCGTGCGGGCGCAAACTCGACCCGATGGCCGTCACCGCCCTCGCCGACGCGATCGGCGCGCAAGGCTGGGTCGGCGCCGGCACGGAGGCGCGCGTGCGGCCGCATTTCGCCGACGCCTGGGCCGACCGCGACCTCGACGAGGACGCCCACCGCGAGGCGTACACGGCGCTCGCCGAGCAGGCCCACGGCGTGTTCGAGGGCCTGAGCGAGGCCCTGTACGACCGGCTCGCGTCCCCCGAGGGCTGGGTGGCGTACGCCGACACGGTGGCGACGCTCGTGGCGTTGAAGGCGCAGGGCTACCCGATCGCGCTGGTGTCGAACATCGGCTTCGACCCGCGGGGGATCCTGCGGCGCTTGGGCATCGACCGGTTCATCGACGAGTGGATCCTGTCGTACGAGGTCGGGTTCTGCAAGCCCGACGAGAAGATGTTCTACGCGGCCTGCCACGCGCTCGATGTGGAGCCGAGCCGCACGCTCATGGTCGGCGACTCGATGGCGGACGCGGGCGCGGCGCGGATCGGCGCCCGCTGCTACCTGGTGCCGCACGCGGAGGCGGGCCGGATGGTGGGTCTCGAAGCGGTGCTGCGGCTCGTGCGCGGCGGCTGCTAGCGCGCGCCACCCCGGAAGGACACGACAAGGGCCCCACCGCTGTCGCGGTGGGGCCCTTCGTTCATGCTCGACCTTCGTCCTCAGGGGACTCAGGTGATGTCGTCGTAGCCGTCGACTCGGCGGCCGAAGCGGTTGCGCCGCTCGTTCTCGGCCGGGTAGTCCTCGTCGTCGAGACTGCTGGCGCCGATGTCGGCGGTGGCGACCAGGTCGTCGGCGGCGCCGATGTCACCGGCCTCGTCGTCGTCGAGGTTGTCGTCGTCGTACGTGATGCCCTTGCGCTTGTCGTTGAGATAGGCGACGCCGCAGGCGGCAAGGTAGAGGATGAGCATGCAGATCGCCAGCGCGGTCATGCCGAACGGGTCCGGCGTGGGCGTGAAGATCGCGGTGAAGACGAAGCTCACCAGGACCACGATCCGCCACCAGCCGAGCATCTGCTTGGCGTTGACGAGACCGATGACGTTCAGCATCAGCATGATCAGCGGGAATTCGAAGCCGATCCCGAAGACCATCATCACCGAGAGGAAGAAGTTGAGGTAGTCCTCGAGGTTCAGCAGGATGACGAAGTCCTGGCTCGCCAGCAGCATGATGAACTCCATGCCGTGGGCGACCACGAAGTAGGCCAGGACCGCGCCGGCGAGGAACAGCGGCGCGGCGATCCCGATGAACAGGTAGGCGTACTTGCGCTCGTTGCGGTGCAGGCCGGGCGCGATGAACGCCCACAGCTGGTAGAGCCAGACAGGGGCGGTCCCGACCAGGGCCGTGTAGAGCGAGATCTTCAGCATCAGGGCGATGTGCGAGATCGGCGAGTTCAGCACCGCCTGGCATTGCGCCCCGTCACCGGACTCCTCGACCGAGCCGCTGGCCAGGGCCGAGCAGTACGGGTCGGAGAGGAACTTGATGAGATCGTCGGCGAAGTAGAACGCGGCGGCAGTGCCCACCAGGATCACTATGACCGCGACCATCAGTCGGTTGCGCAGGTCGGCAATGTGCTCCATGAGCGTCATGGAGCCGTCGGCGGCGCGCTGGAACTTGGTCTTCCGTTTGCTAGCGCGCCGCGGTGGTTCGTCAGCCATGTGCGTAACGACCGGTTCCGGGCTAGCGGGTCTTCTTGTGGTCGACCGATTCGCCGTCGATCACGGACTCGTTGACCGGCTGCGGCGGGTCGAGCGGCTCGCGCGTGTGGCGCGGCTCGGCGCGGGTGTCGCCGTCCTCGTCGGGGTTGGCCCCGTCCTTCTTCATGGCCTCGGTCTCCGACTTGAGGATCCGCATGGAGCGACCCAGACCACGCGCCATGTCGGGGAGCTTCCTGGAGCCGAACACCAGCAAGATGACAACGACGAGAATGATGATGTGCCAGGGCTTCAATGCACCCATTGTTCGGTCCCTCCGGGTATATGTCGGTGACGTTAACCATCGTATGCCGCTTGGAAGGCGGCTGCCACGGAGGCCGAGTCTCGGCTCGATACCGAGTTCACCTGCGGTGGCGTGGCTACGACATGTCGAGCCGGACAAGCATGACCGACGTTTGACACTTCCGTCAACACTGGAGCCTTCGGGAACCCTGATCTTTATCAGAATGTGGCGGCCGGAACGGCGCTGCGTCACTTCTTGGGCAGTGCCGCGGCGGTCCGCTCGGCTTCGGCGAGGGTCGCGTTCAGGCGTTCTTGCAGGTCCTGTAGCTCACCGGCGCGTTCTTGGACGCGTTCGAGGCCGAATCGGAGTTGTTTGAGTCCGCCGAGGAGACGCGTGGCCGCTATGGCCAGGAGCACGAGTCCGGCGAGTGCCAGCACGACCGATATCGCCCAGATCATCGGGTCATTCTAACGCCGGGGCCCGCCGTGCCCGAGCGGGCCCGGCGGCGGGTCGGCGGGTTCAGGCCGACGGGTAGCGGGCCAGCGCGGCGCGGGCGGTCTGGCGGACGGCGTCGCGCAGCTCCTCGGGTTCGAGGACTTCGGCCTCGCCGCCGAGGCCGAGGACGAAGCGGCGGGCCCAGTCGAGGTCGCGCACGCGCATGGTGACGCGGCGGCGGCCGTCGCTCTCGCCGATCACTTCGTCGCACGGGTAGGCGTCGGTGACGGTCTTGGCGCCGGGGCCCAGGCGCAGCTGGATGCGCGGCAGCTCGGAGGCGAGGAACGCGGTGGGCGCGGGCTGGTTGGTCAGGCGCAGCGGCTCGGAGGGCTCGTCGAGTTCGGAGCAGGCGTCGATGCGGTCGATGCGGAACTGGCGGATCTCCCCCGCCGCGCGGCACCAGGCGCGCAGGTAGGCGTGCCCGTCGGCGGCGACGACCTCGATGGGGTCGACGACGCGTTCGGAGGTGGTGTCGCGGCTGGCCGAGTAGTAGGTGATGCGGGCGGCGTGCCCGGAGGCGACGAGGGCCGCGTACCGCTCGGCCTGCGGGTCGGTGACGGTGTCGCGGACGGTGACGTCGGCGGGGGCCTCGCCCGCGGCGGCGGCGAGCTTGTCGAGCGCCGAGGCGATCGCCGCGCGGTCGCCGACGCCGGGCGTGTCGGCGAGCACCCGGAGGGCGACCGAGAGCGCGAGCGCCTCGTGCGCGGCGAGGCGGACCGGGCGGTCCATGCCGGCGGCGAAGAGGACGCGGACCGCGTCGGCGTCGAAGGCGATGTCGATGAGGTCGCCGGGGCCGTAACCGGGCAGACCGCACATCCACAGCATGGTGAGGTCGGACTGCATCTGGTCGGGGTCGACGCCGAACTCGGCGGCGAGTTCGGCGAGCGGGACGCCCTCGGGCCGGGCGACGAGGTAGGGCACGAGGTTGAGGAGGCGGGCGAGCCGGTTCTGCTGGGTCACGGGGTCGCCTCCTCGTCGGCGAGGGCCTGCAGGCACGCGATGGTCTCCTTGACCAGTTCGGGCGGGTCGGTGACGAGGACGTCGGCGCCGAACGAGGCCAGCCAGGCGGCGGTCGCGGCGGTGTCGGTGTACGAGAAGCACGCCTGGTCGCCCTCGGGGGTGCGCGGGCCGATCTGGTCGGCGCGGCGGCGCACGCCCCAGGCGCGCCGGGGCCGGACGAGGACGGTGGCGCGGCTGGCGAGCTGCTGGTCCTCGGAGGCGGAGGCGAACGCGAGGACGTCGACGTCCGCGGGGATCGTGAAGGCCCCTTCGGGCCCGGTGAGGCGGACCTTCCCGCTGATGCGCGAGAGCCGGAAGCACCGCTGGGCGCCCCGGTCGAGGTCGAGGCCCGCGACGTACCAGCGGCCGCGCCAGGCCGCGCAGCCCCACGGCTGGATCCGGCGCTGCTGGGCGGACTCGTCGCGGGAGCCGAAGTAGTCGAAGACGACGGCGCGCCGGGAGGCGACCGCCTCGAGGAAGGGCGCGAGGGCGGCCTCGGCGCCGGGCAGGGACTTGACGGGGGACGCGGCGGCGTGCGACTCGACGTCGATGCCGGCGGCCCGGAGCTTGCGGAGCGCGTCGGAGGACCCGGACTGGAGCTCGGGCTGCTGCCACAGGCGCGCGGCGGCGGCCACGGCGGCGGCCTCGGCGTCGGTGAACTCGATCTGCGGCAGCTCGAAGTCGGAGCGGGGGATCCGGTAGCCCGGTTCGCCGTCGCCGAGGTAGTCGATGCCGGATTGCAGCGGGATGCCGATGCGGCGCAGCTCGGCCTTGTCGCGTTCGAACTTGCGCTGGAACGCGTCGTGGGCCTTCTTGTCGTCGTGGTCGTGCTCGTAGCCGGGAACGGTCCGGGCGATCCTGCTGGAGGTCTGGAAGCGCCGCGAGGACAGCAGGCAGAGCACCAGGTTCACCAGTCGTTCAGTGCGATCGTTGGACACCCGCCCAGCCTATGCCAGGCGGCGGAGGCGCTGCCAGCACGCCTGCCGGTGCGCGCGTCGCGTCGCCGCCGCGGCGGGACCGGGACCGGCGCGGCTCGGTGTGCTGCAGCGGTTCCGGCCGCGCTTGGTACTGTCCGGGCGTGATCAGATGGCGATACGGGACTGTCACCGGCGTGCGCGGCGGCTGGCGCGGCTGCACCGAACTCGAGGTCGACGTCGAAGCCCGCGAAGGCGAGGACGCGTTCTCGTGCCGGGGCCTGGCGTACGACGAGCTCGTGGGCGCGCCCGAGGTGGGCGACCGGGTGCTGCTCAACTGCAACGCCATCGCCAAGGGCCTGGGCACGGGCGGGTACGCGCTGGTCATCGCGGTCCCCGACCGGCTCCCGGCGGACGTGGACGCGCCCGGGCACATCGTCAAGGCCCGGTACACGCCGATGCAGGCGATGCGCTTGGCGGTGGACGAGGACGACTCGCCGCACCGCGCTGCTGTCGAGGCCTGCGAGGACCTCGGCGGGATGCCGGTGGTCGTGGCCGACCTGCATTCGGCGCTCGCGCCGGTCCTCGCCGGGATCCACGCGACCGCGCCCGGGGCGCGGGTCGCGTACGTGATGACCGACGGCGGTTCGCTCCCGGCGTGGTTCTCGCGCCAGCTCGACCAGCTCTCGGATCGGCTGTGCACCACGGTGACCGCCGGGCAGTGCTTCGGCGGCGACCTCGAGGCCACGAACGTCCACAATGCACTTATCGCGGCGCGGGTGGTCGGCGGCGCGGACATCGCGATCGTCGCGCAGGGCCCCGGCAACCTGGGGACGGGCACCGTGTGGGGCTTCTCGGGGACCGCGGCGGGCGAGGCGGTCAACGCCGCGTCGGTGCTCGGCGGCCGCCCGGTCGCGTCACTGCGGATCTCGGAGGGCGACGCGCGCGAGCGCCACCGCGGGATCTCGCACCACTCGATGACCGCGTACGCGAAGGTCGCACTGGCGCCGGCCGACGTGCCGGTGCCCGACGAGCTCCCGGCGGAACTCGAGGGGAAGATCCGGCGCCAGCTCGCCGAGCTCCCGGAGCGCCACCGCCAGATCGGGGTCGACTGCTCGGGTCTGGTCGAGGCCATGGAGGCACTGCCGGTCAAGCTCTCCACCATGGGCCGGGGCCTCGACCGCGACCGCGTCTACTTCGTGGCCGCAGCGGCCGCAGGCCGCCACGCCGCCCAGATCGCCAAGCGCCGCGACCAGTAGCGACGCGAGGACACCGCGCGTCCCTTCACTATTCCGGGCGACAACCGCCGGCCCCCGGACCCGCGACCGCACGTTCGAACACCCGCTCGTCGCACCGTTCTGGGACGCTGTCCCTATTTCAACGGTTGCGGTGAAGGTGGAAGCGGGCGGGTATCCGGGGCCACCCGTACGCCCGCCGCGCCGCGGGCGCGGCGCCCGCAGGCACCACGCGCCGCCACGGACGCCCAGCGGCACAGCGCCCGGTGGCACGGCCCCACGGCCCGCCCAGCACGCCGAAGCCCCGCCCGCGCAGTGCGCAAGCGGGGCTTCGGCTCACTTCCCTAGAGCACGAACAGGACCAGCAGCCACACACCGATGACCGCCGCCAGCGCGAGCGCCAGGACCCAGGTCGGGACCGTGTACTCGCCGCGGCGGTTGCGCGCGATCTCCTCGCGGATGCGCGTCGTGCGCCGCTCGTAGGCGGCCACCGGGTCGAGGGAGCTCAGCGGGCCGCTCGCGCGGCGGTCGGCCGGGCGCGCCCGGTCCCCCGCCTCGTCGGCGTGGTCGGCGTGCCGCTGCCCGGCCGCGCCGTCCCGATCGGTCACCGTGCGCCTCACATGCTCGCGATGAGCTTGTCGACGCGCTCGTCCCGCGACCGGAACGGGTCCTTGCACAGGACGGTGCGCTGCGCCTGGTCGTTCAGCTTCAAGTGCACCCAGTCCACAGTGAAGTCGCGGCGCTTCTCCTGCGCCTTCCGGATGAACTCGCCGCGCAGCCGCGCCCGCGTGGTCTGCGGCGGCACTTCCTTCGCCTCGAAGACCTCGACGTCGTGCGTCAGCCGCTCGGCTTCGCCGCGCTTCTCCATCAGGTGGTGCAGGCCGCGGCCGCGCCGGATGTCGTGGTACGCCAGGTCGAGCTGGGCCACGCGCGGGCTCGAGAGCGCCAGGCCCCGCTTCTCGCGGTAGCGCTCGATGAGCTTGTACTTCGCGACCCAGTCGATCTCGCGCGAGACCGAGTCGAGGTCGTCGGTCTCGACGGCCTGCAGCACCCGGCCCCACAGGTCGATGACCCGCTTGGTGCCCGCGTCAGCGCCGCGCTGGTCGACGAAGTCGATGGCCTTCTCGAGGTACTCGCGCTGGATGTCCAGAGCGGACGCCTCGCGGCCGCTCGCCAAGCGCACCAGGCGCTTTCCGGTCGTGTCGTGGCTGATCTCGCGGATCGCCCGGATCGGGTTCTCCAAGGTGAGGTCGCGCATCGTCACGCCGGTCTCGATCATCCGCAGCACCAGGTCGGCCGAGCCGACCTTGAGCATCGTGGTGACCTCGTTGATGTTGGAGTCGCCCACGATGACGTGCAGTCGGCGGTACCGCTCGGCGTCGGCGTGCGGCTCGTCGCGGGTGTTGATGATCGGCCGCGAGCGGGTCGTGGCCGAGGAGACGCCCTCCCAGATGTGCTCGGCGCGCTGCGACAGGCAGAAGCGCGCGCCGCGCGGGGTCTGGAGGACCTTCCCGGCCCCGCAGATGAGCTGGCGGGTGACCAGGAACGGGATGAGCACCTCGGCGAGCCGCCCGAACTCGCCGTGACGGCTGACCAGGTAGTTCTCGTGGCAGCCGTACGAGTTGCCGGCGGAGTCGGTGTTGTTCTTGAACAGGTAGATGTCGCCGGCGATGCCTTCGTCGTGGAGGCGCTTCTCGGCGTCGATCATGAGGCCTTCGAGGATGCGTTCACCGGCCCGGTCGTGCTTGACCAGGTCCTCGATCGAGTCGCACTCGGGGGTGGCGTACTCGGGGTGGGAGCCCACGTCGAGGTAGAGGCGGGCGCCGTTGCGGAGGAACACGTTGGAGGAGCGGCCCCAGGAGACCACCCGCCTGAAGAGGTAGCGGGCCACTTCGTCCGGAGACAGGCGGCGCTGTCCCCTGAAGGTGCAAGTGACCCCGTATTCGGTCTCCAGTCCGAAAATGCGCCTGTCCATGTCGAAACCCTACCCCGATTCGGTTGAGGAGAACACCCCTCGCGGTCGAACGGTTCCGTACCGCGACGGGCACTATGGATTTTGTTCGATACGCGGCGGTTTGCACCTGGCTTGATGCGGTCCCGCCGGGACGGTCCGTCCATAAGAGAGGGACGGCGGTTTCTCTTGGGAGCAGCGGTCGCCCGGTCCGCTTCGACCGGGCCGGCCGGGCCCGCGCGGTCGCGGGTACCCGTTCGGCCCGGTCGCGATCGGCGGCCGGGCGGCCGTCAGGACTCGTCGGTGTCGGCGGCCTCGGCGGTCTCCTCGGCGGCCTCGGTCTCGGCCTCCGCGGCGGGGCTCGCCAGGAGCGCTTCGAGGGCCAGGCCCTGGATGCGGCGGAACGCCCGGCCCGGGCGCGCCCGCTCCAGGACCGCGACCTCCAGGACCTCCTTGGTGAGCTCCCGGGGCGTGCCGTTGCCGCCCGAGCTGGACAGGGCCCGCAGCGCCAGCGCGAACGCGTCGGCGAGCGGGGCCTCGAAGTCGTGGCCTTCGGCCAGGATCTCCTTCAGCTGGTCGGCGTCGCCGCCCATGGCGAGGTAGCCGGGTTCGTCGTTGATCGAGCCGTCGAAGGTGAGCCGGTAGAGCTCGTCCTCCTGCGGGCCCGGGCCGACCCCGGCGACGCAGATCTCGACCTCGAAGGGCTTGGTCTGCTCCGAGAAGATCGCGCCGAGGGTCTGGGCGTAGGCCTTGGCGAGGCTGGCGGCGTTGACGTCGCGGCGGTCGTAGGAGTAGCCGCGCAGGTCGGCCATCCGGACGCCGGCGGTGCGGAGGTTCTCGAACTCGTTGTACTTGCCGACGGCGGCGAAGCCGATGCGGTCGTAGAGCTCGTAGACCTTGTGCAGGGCCGAGGAGACGTTCTCGGCGACGAGGAGGACCCCGTCGGCGCAGGAGAGCACCACGACGTTGCGGCCGCGGGAGATGTTCTTGCGGGCGAACTCGGCCCGGTCCCGCATGATCTGCTCGGGACTGGTGTAGAACTGCATGGCCATGTCCGGCTCCTCTCCTTATCCGTAGGGGTTCTCGGTGCGGGCCGCGATCACCGAGCGGGCGACGTCGGCCACGACGGCCTCGTCGATCCGCTTGGAGCCTTCGGCGGTGGCGGTCATGACCACGGGGTAGAGGTCGCGGGTCGGGTCGGGTCCGCCGGTGGCGGAGTCGTCGTCGGCGGCGTCGTAGAGCGATTCGACGGCGATCTTGACGGCTTCCTCGGTGCCGATGTCGCGGCGGTAGCGCTTCTTGAGGGAGCTCTTGGCGAACATGGAGCCCGAGCCGATGGAGTCGAAGTCGCGTTCGGCGTAGATGCCGCCGACGACGTCGAAGCTGTAGATCTTCCCGGCTTCGTCGAGGGAGGCGGCGTCGACGTCGAACCCGGCGAAGAGGGGGACGACGGCGAGGCCCTGGAGGGCGATGCCGAGGTTGCCTCGCAGCATGGTGGCGAGGCGGTTGGCCTTGCCGTTCAGAGTGAGCGGCGCGCCTTCGATCTTCTCGTAGTGCTCGAGTTCGAGCTGGTAGAGCTTGACCAGTTCGATGCCGAGGCCGGCCGTGCCCGCGATGCCGACGAGCGAGTAGCCGTCCGCCGGGAAGACCTTCTCTATGTCGCGGCTCGAGATGTAGTTGCCCATGGTCGCACGCCGGTCGCCGGCCATGACGACGCCTTCGGCGGTGCGCAGGGCGACGATGGTGGTGGCGTGGGCGCTGACAGCGGCGAAGTCGCCCGGCGGCAGGGGCCTTCGCCCCGGCAGCAGTTCGGGCGCCACCTGCATGAGGAACTCCGAGAAGGAGGAGGTTCCAGCCGTCATAAACGCGTTGGGCAGTTTGCCTGGGAATTCTTGACCTGTCACGACATGACCTCCCTGATCCTCTATTCAAAAAACGCGGCCCCTGCTTCGTGCTGCGGGGCGCGGGGCCGCCGGTGGGGGCAGAGCCCCGATGCGCCTGTCTCAGCGGTGCCCGAGGGCGCTCGCCGAGCGCTGATCCGTCGCATCAGGTGGCCCTGTCACCGGCAGGGGGCTTACTGGCCGCCCTTTTGCACGAACGAGCGGACGAATTCCTCGGAGTTGGTCTCCAAGACCTCGTCGATCTCGTCGAGCAGGTCGTCGACTTCTTCGGTGATTGCTTCGTGGCGTTCGGCGATCTCGGGGTCTACAGCGGCCTCAGTGGTGTCGGCGTCTGCTTCCTGCCGAGACCGCTGCGACTGCGACTGCCCGCCGGAGTCCTTCGCTGCCATAGCTGTTCCCTTCTACCTCGTCGGTGCCTAAACCGTACCGCGTGGGTACGACAGCACGCCAGATACGACGCCGCACTGGCGCCACTTATTCCCGCCGCTGCAACGGGAAGTCCTAGTCGGCGGTGATGATGTCGAGGAGGTCCTTCGCCGCTTCGCAGCGTTCGAAGAGCTCGCCGACATGGGCTTTGGTGCCTTTTTCGGGCTCCATCATGGGCACTCGCACGAGCGAGTCGGCGCCGACGTCGAAGATGACGGAGTCCCAGGAGGCGGCGACGACCTCGGAGGGGTACCGGGCGAGGCAGCGGCCGCGGAAGAACGCGCGCGTGTCGCTGGGCGGCTCGGTCATGGCGTCGATGATCTCGGTGTCGGTGAGCAGGCGCTTCATCTTGCCGCGGGCGACGAGGCGGTGGTAAAGGCCCTTCTCGGGGCGGACGTCGTGGTACTGCAGGTCGATGGCCTGGAGCTTCGCGGCGCCCCAGCCGAGGTTCTCGCGTTCGCGGTAGCGGTCGAGCAGGGAGAGCTTGGCGGGCCAGTCGAGCATGTCGGCCAGTTCCATGGGGTCGCGGGCGAGCGCGTCGAGGACGTAGGCCCACTGGTCGAGGACTTCGCGGGTGTCGGGGTCGGCGTCGGCGCCGCAGTAGGCCTCGGCCTGCTCCAGGATGGACTGCTGGAGTTCGATCGCGGTGACGCGCTTGCCGTTGCGCAGTTCGATCTTGTGCTTGAGGGTGGGGTCGTGGCTGACGGCGCGGAGTTCGGCGACGGGCTCGGCGATGCCGAGGGTGCCGTCGAAGGCGCCGGACTCGATCATGGACAGCACGATGGAGGCGGTGCCTACCTTGAGGAAGGTGGCGTACTCGGCGAGGTTGGCGTCGCCGATGATGACGTGGAGGCGGCGGTATCGCTCGGCGTCGGCGTGGGGCTCGTCGCGGGTGTTGATGATGGGCCGCTTGAGCGTGGTCTCGAGGCCGACCTCGACTTCGAAGAAGTCGGCGCGCTGGGAGATCTGGAAGCGGTGCTCGGAGGCGTCCTGGCCGATGCCGATGCGTCCGGCGCCGCAGAAGATCTGGCGGGTGACCAGGAACGGCGTGAAGTGGGCGACGATGTCGGCGAAGGGGGTCTGGCGCGACATGAGGTAGTTCTCGTGCGCGCCGTAGGAGGCGCCCTTGTTGTCGGTGTTGTTCTTGTACAGGTTGATCGGACCGATGCCGGGGGTGTGGGCCGCGCGGAGGGCGGCCTCGGCCATGGTCATCTCGCCGGCCTTGTCGAACAGGACGATCTCGCGCGGGTTGGTGACCTCGGGGGTCGAGTACTCGGGGTGCGCGTGGTCGACGTAGAGGCGGGCGCCGTTGGTGAGGATGACGTTGGCGAGTCCGGAGTCCTCGTCGGCGAGGTTCTCGGCCGGGTCGTAGAGGGCGCCGGTGTAGGTGAAGCCGCGCGCGTCGCGCAGGGGGGTCTCCTCCTCGTAGTCCCACCTGGCCCGGCCGCCCTTGGAGAGCTCGGGGCGGGCGGCGTAGGCGTTGACGATCTGCGAGGAGGTCACCATCGGGTTGGCGCCCGGCTGGCCCGGCACGGAGATCCCGTATTCGATCTCGGTGCCCATGATGCGGCGTACGGTCATGCTCTCGAGCCTAGTCCCTTCGGGCGCGGCGGCGCTCCCTCCGACTGGAGACGTCAGGATTTCCGGGCCGCCGAGATTCGCGCCGTTGAGGTTCTGGGTCTTCATGGCGACCGGTTACCCGGCGGCGGCCGGCCTGACACGTCCGGAGGTGCGCCGATCGGCCGGCGGTGGTGCCGCCGGCCGATCGAAGCCGCTGGTGGATCGGGTGGGTATTACAGGTACTGGCCGGTGTTCGACACGGTGTCGATGCTGCGGCCGGAGTCCGGACCCTTGCCGGAGACGAGCGTGCGGATGTAGACGATCCGCTCGCCCTTCTTACCGGAGATGCGGGCCCAGTCGTCGGGGTTCGTGGTGTTCGGGAGGTCCTCGTTCTCACGGAACTCGTCGACTGTGGAGTCGATGAGGTGGCTGAGGCGGATGCCCTTGGACTGGTGGGTCAGGAAGTCCTTGATCGCCATCTTCTTGGCCCGCGCGACGATGTTCTCGATCATCGCGCCGGAGTTGAAGTCCTTGAAGTAGAGCACTTCCTTGTCGCCGTCGGCGTACGTGACCTCGAGGAACCGGTTCTCGTCCACTTCGGAGTACATCCGCTCGACGACCGCCTGGATCATCGACTGCACGGTGGCGTCCCGGTCCTTGTCGTGCTCGGCGAGGTCGTCGTCGTGCAGCGGCAGGGTCGGGGTGATGTACTTCGAGAAGATGTCCTTCGCCGACTCGGCGTCCGGCCGCTCGATCTTGATCTTGACGTCCAGGCGGCCGGGCCGCAGGATCGCCGGGTCGATCATGTCCTCGCGGTTGGAGGCGCCGATGACGATGACGTTCTCCAGGCCCTCGACGCCGTCGATCTCCGACAGCAGTTGGGGGACGATGGTGTTCTCGACGTCGGAGGACACGCCCGAGCCGCGGGTGCGGAAGATCGAGTCCATCTCGTCGAAGAACACGATCACCGGCATGCCCTCGCTGGCCTTCTCGCGGGCCCGCTGGAAGACCAGGCGGATGTGCCGCTCGGTCTCGCCGACGTACTTGTTCAGCAGCTCGGGGCCCTTGATGTTGAGGAAGTAGGAGCGCCCGGAGGCCTCCTCCCCCCGCATCTCGGCGACCTTCTTGGCCAGCGAGTTCGCGACGGCCTTGGCGATGAGCGTCTTGCCGCAGCCCGGAGGGCCGTACAGCAGGATGCCCTTCGGGGCGCGCAGCTCGTGCTCGCGGAAGAGGTCGGCGTGGAGGAACGGCAGCTCGACCGCGTCGCGGATCATCTCGATCTGGCCGTCGAGCCCGCCGATGTCGTAGTAGTCGACGTCGGGGACCTCTTCGAGGACGAGCTCCTCGACCTCGCTCTTCTGGATGCGCTCGTAGGCGTACCCGGCGCGCGGCTCGATCATGACCGAGTCGCCCGCCCGCAGCGGGCCGTTGATGAGCGCGTCGGAGAGCAGCACGACCCGCTCCTCGTCGGCGTGGCTGGTCACGAGCGCGCGGTCCGGAGGACCGCCGGCGGTGTTCTCGATGAGCTCCTTGAGCGTCACGACCTCGCCGATGCGCTCGTAGTCGAGCACCTCGACCACGTTCATGGCGTCGTTGAGCAGCACTTCCTGGCCGCGCTCGAGCTCGTCGGGGTCGATCGACGGCGCGAGCGAGACGCGGAACTTCCTTCCGGAGGTGAAGACGTCGACGGTGCCGTCCTCGCGGGCCCCCAGGAACACGCCGTAGCCTGACGGCGGTTGGGCGAGCCGGTCGATCTCCTCTTTCAGTGAGACGATCTGCTCGCGGGCCTCCTTCAAGGTGGCCACGAGCCGTTCGTTCTGCTCCGACAAGCGATCGATCTGGGATTGGGCGGCGGCGAGCCGCTCCTCCAGAATGTGCATGTGTCGGGGCGTTTCGGTGAGACGGCGTCGGGCAGCGGCCAGTTCTTCCTGGAGCTCTTCGACCTGTCCTGACAGTTCGTCGTGCTCTGAGCCCTGGCTCAGGTTCTGTCGACGGTCATCGTTGCTACGTGCCACGGGTCACACCTCCCGAGTGAGGGTTTTCCTACACCAACCGTATCTGGTTGTGGACGCCAATAGTAAGGCTCGACACCGACATTCGCTAGAGCGATTGCGGCGATCTAGGCTGGAAACATGTCAGCTGAACGTGAACTCGAAGTCTCGATCGACCAGGACGCCTGTACCGGTGACGGCCTCTGCGTGCAGTACGCGCCGACCGTGTTCGAGTTCGACATCGACGGACTTGCCTACGTCAAGAACACCGACGGAGAGCTGTTGACTACGCCCGGTTCGCAAGTCAACGTGCCCGAACACCTGCGCTTGGACATTGTGAACGCCGCCCATGACTGCCCCGGCGAGTGCATCTACGTCCGCGACCGGGCCGACAAGACCGCCGTCGCCGGGCCCGGCGCCGACGAGTAGCCGAAACGGGATTCGGGGGGGGGTGGCGGACGGCGGCACCCCCCCCAAACCCGTTGGGGGCGGGTGACGCGATCGCGTCACCCGCCCGAATCCCGTTTCGGCACTTGCAGAGTCGTGAATCCGACTCATGATGTGACCGGATCGTTACGAAGCGGCGGTGTCGTTCCCGGCGGCGCCGTCGTCCTCAGTGGCCCGGAGCGCTTCGGTGGCACGCGCCTCGGCCTCGGCGGCGATCCGCTCCTTGCGCTCGCGCAGCGCCTGCTGCCCCTTGGAGGGCTTGAGCTTCCGCGCCGGGGCCACCGTCCCGGGGGCGAGCTTGCGGGCGGTGATGAGGAACGCGGTGTGGGCGATCATGCGGTGGTCGGGGCGCACCGCCAGGCCCTCGAGGTGCCAGCCGCGGATGAGCGACTCCCACGCGGCCGGCTCGGTGAAGGTCTTGCGCTCGCGCAGCGCCTCCACGAGCTCCGACATCTGCGTGGTGGTCGCGACGTACCCCACGAAGACCCCGCCGGGCCGCAGGATGCGCTCCACAGTGTCCAGCACCTCCCACGGGGAGAGCATGTCGAGCACGACCCGGTCGACCGGCTCGAGGTCGGCCTCGGCCACGTCCCCCACCGTCAGCGTCCAGTGCTCGGGCACCTCGCCGTAGTAGCCGCGGACGTTCTCCTCGGCGATCTTCGCGAAGTCCTCGCGCAGCTCCCACGAGTACACCCGCCCGGTCGGGCCGGTGGCCCGCAGCAGCCAGTTCGTCAACGCGCCCGACCCCGCCCCCGCCTCCACGACCCGCGAACCGGGGTAGATGTCGCCGAACGTGAGGATCTGCGCGATGTCCTTGGGGTAGATGACCTGCGCGCCGCGCTTCATCGACAGGCCGTAGTCCGGCAGGAGCGGGCGCAGCGCCAGGTAGGCGGTGCCGCCCTCCGTGGTGACCGTGACGCCGTCGGGCTTGCCGATGAGGTCGTCGTGGAAGAGCCTGCCCCGGTGGGTGTGGAACGCGCCGCCCTCCGCGAGGGTGATCGTGGCCATGCGGCCTTTCGCGTCGGTCAACTGGACGCGGTCGCCCGGCCCCAGCAGGTCAGATGCCACTTCGATGTACTCCTTCGATAGGTCCGGAGCATCTTAACGGAGGGCCTTGACCACGTCGGCGGTGTAGAGCAGCCCTGTCAGGCGGCCCTCATCGACCACGAAGAACCGCTCCGCGCCGCTCCGGCCGATCACGTCCACCAGCGCCTGGCCCTTGAGCCCGGCTTTGACGCCCGGGACCTGGTCGGTGGTGCGCAGCAGGCCCGCCAGGGGCATCGAGTCGACCTGTTCGGCCGGGACCGCGTCCGCGGCGGCGCGGTCGAGGACGCCGACGGGCTTGGCGTCGACCGCGACGACCTCGCGGCCCTCCGCGGCACGCAGCGCCTCCCCCAGGGTCGCCGTGGCCGGCACCAGGACGATCGGGCGGGCCAGCGCGGCGGCGTCGAGCGCTTTGACGCGCGGGCCCATGCGGGCGGCGCGGATGGCGCTGGTGGCGCCGCGCCACAGTTCGAAGGCCACGAAGACGAGGAGGATGAGGCCGAAGGCGGAGAACCAGTTCGACGCGTACAGCCACAGGCCGGCGGCGATGGTGGCGACGGCGACGACGCGTCCGGCCCAGCCGGCGACGCGGAACCCGGTCCAGCGGTCACCGGTGGCGGCCCAGATGCCGGCCTGGAGGGCTTTGCCGCCGTCGAGGGGCAGGCCCGGGAGGAGGTTGTAGACGGCGACGAGGAGGTTGGCGACGCAGATCTGGAAGGCGAACTGCCACACGAGGGAGCCGGGCGCGGTGAGGAAGAGTCCGGCGAGGCCGATGCCGCCGAGGACGGCGGAGACGGCGGGGCCGGCGAGTGCGATGGCGGCGGCGGTGCCGGGCCGGGGGGCCTCGCGGTCCATCTCGGTGAAGCCGCCGAGGGCGTCGAGGTTGATCTGGCGGACGCCGATGCCGGCGCGGAGACTGACGAGGGCGTGGCCGAGTTCGTGGAGGAAGACCGAGACGAGGAGGGTGACGGCGAAGAGGGCGGCGACGACGAGGGCGGCGCCGGTGCTCAGGCCGGGGACGGAGCGCTGCACGATCGGGGCGTAGACGATCACGACCACAGCGGCGAGGAGGAGCCAGGTGTAGCCGAGGGTGACGGGGATGCCCTTGAAGCGGACGAGGGTGAATCCGGATCGGCGGAAGGCCAGCGCGTGTGCAGTCGACATCGGCGGCAATGCTACGCGCCCGCCCGCGTGGTCGGCTTCGCGAACCACGGGGGCGGGCGCGCTTGAGAGGATTCCGATCTAGGCGGGGCGGACCTTGAAGGCGTAGGTCTTGTAGGGCATCGCGAACGCGTCTTTGCCCCGCAGGTCGGGGTGGGTGGCGACGACGTCGTCGACGACGTCGAGGATGCGCTGCTTCTGGGCGTCGTCGGCGACGAGGTAGTAGGAGCGGGACTGGACGAGGCGGAGGAGTCCGGCGCGGTCGAGGGGCATCTCGTGGCGGAACACGCGGTGTTCGGGTGCGGTGAAGCCGGGGCCGAAGTAGCCGGGTTCGGTGGCGGCGACGGCGTCGAGTTCGCCTTGGGCGTTGCCGATGGCCTCGGTGAGGGCGGCGACCCAGCCGGTGGCGTTGTCGCGGACGTTCCAGATGGGGGCGAGGAGGCCGTCGGGGCGCAGGACGCGGCGGATCTCGGGGAGGGCGCGTTCGCGGTCGAACCAGTGGAAGGCCTGGCCGGCGGTGACGATGTCGGCGCTGGCGTCGGGGAGGGGGAGGGCTTCGGCGGGGCCTTCGTGGGCGGCGTGGACGCCGGGGCTGGCGGCGGTGAGCTTGGCGAGCATCTGGGGGTCGGGTTCGACGGCGGTGACGCGGTGGCCGAGGGCGACGAGCCCGCGGGTGAGGAGGCCGGTGCCGGCGCCGAGGTCGACGATGTCCTTCGGTTCGTCGCCGGTCTGCCAGCGGAGGGCTTCGGCGGGGTAGGTGGGGCGGATGGAGTCGTAGAGGTCGGCGGCGGGGCCGAAGGAGCGGGCGGCGTTCGCGTCGATGGTCATACCGTAAACAGTACACGCGTTATGTTTGGTTGGCGGGACGCGCGCGGGGGATGTCGGCGGCCCGTCCTATGCTCGGGGCATGCCAGCGACCCGTCCGACCCAGCTCTCCCCTTCGCGCGCCGGGGATTTCAAGCAGTGCCCGCTGCTGTATCGGTTCCGGGCGGTGGACCGGCTGCCGGAGCCGCCGTCGAAGGCGCAGGTGCAGGGCACGCTCGTGCATTCCGTGCTCGAGCGCCTCTACGAGCTGGACGCGGGCCGGCGCACCCCGCGGCAGGCGCTGGCGATGATCGAGCCGGAGTGGGCGAAGCTGCAGACCTCGGGCGAGTACGCGGAGCTGTTCGAGGGGCTCGAGGACGAGTCGGCGTGGCTGCGGAACGTGCGGCGCCTGGTCGAGACGTACTTCGCGATGGAGGACCCGCAGCGGCTCCAGCCCCACCGCACCGAGTGCCTGGTGACGACGACGCTCGACGACGGCACCTCGCTCAAGGGGTTCATCGACCGGGCCGACGTCAACCCCGAGGGCCTCGTGCGGCTCGTGGACTACAAGACCGGGAAGCGCCCGCCGGACCGCTTCGCGGACAAGGCGCTGTTCCAGATGAAGTTCTACGCCCTGGCGTGGTGGCGCACGCGGGGGACGGTGCCGACCCTGCTGCGGCTCATGTACCTGGGGGACGGGCAGATGCTCGACTACTCCCCCACGCAGCGCGAGCTGGAGGGGTTCGAGAAGACCGTCAAGGCATTGTGGGCGGTGATGCGCGAGGCGATCGCCACCGGCGACTTCCGGCCGCAGAAGTCGAAGCTGTGCGGCTGGTGCGCGCACCAGGCGCTGTGCCCGGAGTTCGGCGGCGAGCCGCCCGCGTACCCGCTGCCGACGGTCCTGCCGGGCCTGGCGATGCCGGTGGCGGAGCCGCCGCAGGAGACGCCTCCTACCTGAGGCGTAGTCACGGATCATTCTCGCGTTCGATGAAACGGGCGTGATGGGCGGATACGGTGTAGAGCGTGCATGCCGCCTCCACTTTCACACGCCTGCGGCGCCGGCTCCATCAGCGGCCGCTCCTCGCCGACTCGCTCCTGGCGGTCGCCTCCGCCGGCGGTTACCTGGGCTTCTACGCGGTCTCGGCGGCCGTCTCGGACGCAGTGACGCTCACCTGGGGCCAGGCCGGGCTCATGGCGATCCCGTTCGCGTCGATCGCCTTGCGGCGCACCTGGTTGTGGGGCGGCATCGTCCTGTCGCTCCTCGTCATGGCCGCCGCGTTCTTCATCGGCCCGCTCGAGGACATGGCGATGGACTCGGGGATCGGCATGTTCATCCTGACCTACACCGCCGCCGCCTACCGGCCCCTGCCCCGGGCGCTGGTGGCCGCCGCCGCGATCTGGGTGCCGGTGGCGCTGTTCATCCAGTCGGCCGCGTTCAGAGGCGGCGACCACGTGACCAGCCTGCTGCTGACGATGCTCAACTGCGCGCTGGCGGCGACCGTCTTCTGGATCGGCTGGGTCATCCGCAACCGCCGGGAGCACGTCGTCGAGCTCTCCGACCGGGCCCGGTTCGCCGAGGAGCGGCAGGAGGCGCTGGCGGCGCAAGCGGTCGCGGACGAGCAGCGGCGCATCGCCCGGGAGCTGCACGACGTGGTGGCGCACCACATCTCGGTCATCGGCGTCATGTCCGAAGGGGCCAAGCGGGTCCTGCGGACGGACCCCGACGCGGCCGAGGAGGCGCTCGCCACGGTGAACCAGACCGCGCGCACCGCGCTGCGGGAGATGCGGGACATCCTGACCGTGCTGCGCCAGAGCCGGGACGAAGCCGGCGCCGCCGACCTCGAGCCGCAGCCTACAGTGGACTCACTGCGGGCGCTCGTGGCGCAGACCAAGGACGCCGGTCTGCCGGTGCGCTACACCGTCCGCGGCGAGGAGTACCCGCTGCCGACCGGCGTGAGCCTGGCGGTCTACCGCATCGTCCAGGAGGCGCTGACGAACACCATCAAGCACGCCGGGCCGCAGGCCCGGGCCGGTGTCGTCGTCGACTACGGCGAAGCCGAGTTCCGGATCTCCGTGGGCGACTCGGGGCACGGCGCCCCCGTCGTCTCGGGCTTCTCCGGCGGCCACGGCCTCATCGGCATGCGCGAGCGGGCCACGCTGTACGGCGGCACCCTCGAAGCCGGGCCCCGGCCCGGCGGCGGCTACCTCGTCGAGGCCCGCTTCCCCAAGAACGCCCACCTCCAGGGAGTCGCACGTTGAACGACCGGCCGATCCGCCTCCTGCTGGCCGACGACCAGCAGCTGCTGCGCGCGGGATTCAAGATGGTCCTCGGCGCCGAGACCGACATCGACATCGTCGCCGAGGCCGGCGACGGGGTCGAGGCCTTCGACCTCACCCGGCGGCTGGTCCCCGACGTCGTCCTCATGGACATCCGCATGCCCCGCCGCGACGGCGTGGCGGCGACGGCCGACATCGTGCGGGCCAACCTGCCCAGCCGCGTCCTGGTGCTGACCACCTTCGACCTCGACGAGTACGTCGTCGGGGCGCTGCGGGCCGGCGCCGCCGGCTTCCTCACCAAGGACGCGCCCGCCGCCGACCTGGTCGAGGCCATCCGCACCGTCCACCGCGGCGGCGCGGTCGTCGCCCCGCACATCCTCTCGACCCTCCTGGGGCGCTTCGCCGAGCACCGCGGGGGCGACGGCGACGCCGATCCCGCCATCCTCGACGCCCTGACCGCCCGCGAGCGCGAAGTGCTGCTGCTTCTGGCGAAAGGCCTCACCAACGCCGAGATCGCCGAGGCGCTCACCGTCGGCGAGACCACCGTCAAGACCCACGTCGGCCACCTGCTCACCAAGCTCGGCGTCCGCGACCGCGTCCAGGCCGTCGTCCTCGCCTACGAGAGCGGCCTGGTCAAGCCCGGCAGCACCGGCTGACCCCAGACGAACGTCACACCCCGGTACCACCGTCTACGCCGTGAGGCGGAGACGAAGACCGTTCTCAAAGCGGATGCGCGCGCCCCGGCCGTCCAATATCGTCAGTACATGGCCCAGCGCACCACGACGCCAAATGACATCATGTATGATGTCACAATCAGGCGCGTCGACGTCATCCGTTCGATGTCGGCCTGACGCAACGACTTCGCGGGCGACGTCTCGCGGACCAGGAAACCCGACACCGAATCCCTCGGCACACCGACACCTTCACCGAAAGCGAGAGCGTCGTGTCCACCGCATCACCCGTCAAGACCACCGCCGTATCAGCCGAAGGCCTCTGGAAGGCCTACGGGCACGGCGAAGCCCAGGTCGTCGCCCTCCGCGACGTCTCCGTCCAGTTCGAATCCGGCGCCTTCACCGCCATCATGGGCCCCTCGGGCTCGGGCAAGTCCACCCTCATGCACTGCCTCGCCGGACTCGACACCACCGACCGCGGCACCGTCTACATCGGCGACACCACCGTCACGGGCCTGAACGACAAGGCGCTCACCAAACTGCGCCGCGACAAGATCGGCTTCATCTTCCAGCAGTTCAACCTGCTGCCGACCCTGACGGCCGAAGAGAACATCACGCTGCCCGCGGCCATCGCCGGGGCCAAGGCGGACCCGGCCTGGATCAACCAGATCATCAAGACCCTCGACCTCGCCGATCGCCTCTCCCACAAGCCCACCCAGCTCTCGGGCGGCCAGCAGCAGCGCGTCGCCTGCGCCCGCGCGCTCGCCTCGCGGCCCGACGTGGTCTTCGCCGACGAGCCCACCGGCAACCTCGACACCCGCTCGGGCGCCGAAGTGCTCCGCTTCCTGCGCACCAGCGTCGACGACTTCGGGCAGACCATCGTCATGGTCACCCACGACCCGTCCGCCGCCGCTTACGCCGACCGCGTGGTCTTCCTCGCCGACGGCCAGATCGTCGAGGACATGGCCGAACCCACCGCCGACAAGGTCATCGACAAGATGAAGCACTTCGAAGAGCTCGTCGCCGCCGCCCAGGAAGAGACCGCCTAGCCATGCTGCGCGCCACCCTCAAGGGCATGGCGAGCCGCAAAGCCCGCCTCGTCCTCACCAGCCTCGCCGTCGTCCTCGGCACGATGTTCGTCGCCGCAGCGATGGTCCTCACCGCCACGATGGAGAAGTCCGTCTCCGGCGTCATCGCCGACGCCTACACCGGCGTCGACGCCGTCGTCACCCGCGACACCGAAGGCGGCGGCATGGGCGGCCCCGGCAACCCCGCCGCGATGGCGATCCCCGCCGCCATCCTCGAGCAGGTACGGGCCACCCCCGGCGTCGACCACGCCGATGGCGCCGTCGAAGGCCAGGTCAAAGCCCTCGGCGACGACGGCAAGCTCGTCGGCACCTTCGCACCCACCATCGGCCTCAACTGGGCCTCGAGCGAGGGCCAGGGCGACTACATCGAACTGCGCGACGGCCGCGGCCCCGAAGCCGACGGCGAAGTCGCCGTCTCGGCCAAGTTCGCCGCCGACTCCGGCTTCACCGTCGGCGACACCGTCACCGTCTACTCCGACACGGTCAACCTCGAAGACGCCGTCGCCTACGAGATCGTCGGCGTCTACGGCCTCTCCGGCGACCGCGACTCGCTCGCCGGCGAAACCCAGATCGCCTTCAGCACCGCCGACGCCCAGCGCCTCATGACCGGCGGCGAGGACGTCTACACCTCCGTGTACGTCTACGGCGACGACGTCGACACCGACGCCATCGCCAGCGCGGTCGGCAGCGACTTCAAAGTCCAGACCGGCGAAGAGGCCTCCGAGGCCGCCGCACAGGGCTTCGCCGTCGTCTCCGACTTCATGGGCTACATCTTCCTCGGCTTCGGCCTGGTCGCCGTGTTCGTGTCGATCTTCCTGATCATCAACACCTTCACGATCATCGTCGCCCAGCGCCAGCGCGAACTCGCGCTGCTGCGCGCCATCGGCGCCGGACGCGGCCAAGTGGTCCGCTCGGTCCTCACCGAAGCGCTCCTCATCGGCACCGGCGCCTCGGTCATCGGCTTCGGGCTCGGCCTGGTCCTCGGCTGGGGCCTGTCCGAAGTGGTCAGCGCGACCATGATGGGCGGCCTGCCGGTGCAGCTGCTCATCCCCGCGACCACCCTCTGGGCGCTGGCCGTCGGCATCGGCGTCACCGTCCTCTCGGCGCTCCTGCCCGCGGTCAAGGCCTCCAGCGTCCCGCCGGTGGCCGCGATGCGCGACGCGGTCAACCCGCCGAAGCCGTTGCGGGGCATCACCATCGCCGGAGCGATCGTGTTCGCCGTCGGCGCGGGGCTGCTCGCGCTCGGGCTCACGGACAACCTCGGCGACGAAGCGCTCACCGGGATCCTCGTGGGCGTCGGCATCGCGTTCGTGGGCGTCACCATGCTCACGCCGATCCTGTCGCGGCCGCTCGTGGCGCTACTCGGCGCGGTCATGTCGTGGACGTTCTCGGGCCGGCTCGGCAAGCTCAACGCCGGTCGCAACCCGCGCCGCACCGCGATCACCGCCTCGGCGCTCATGATCGCCGTCGCACTCATCACCGGCATCGCCACACTCGTCTCGAGCATCAAGTCGACCACCTCCGAAGCACTCGACCTGAACCTCAACTCGGACCTCATCGTCTCCGGGGCGCAGGGCGGGGCGAGCATCCCGTCGTTCTCTCCCGAACGGGTCGAGGAGATCCGGGCCCTGCCCGAGGTCGACGAGGTCGGCGACGTGTACGCGGACTTCTTCAACACCAAGGTCAACGGCGAGGAGGCCGCGCTGTCGTCCAGTTCGGACCTGCAGGCGGCGCTCGCGGTCTTCGGCGGCACCGTCGCCGACGGCTCGGTCGAGAACCTCGCGCCCGACGCGGTCGTGGTCGACGAGGGCACCGCGGAGGACCGGGACGTGGCCGTGGGCGACACGGTCGACGTGACGTTCTCCGACGGCACCACCGAGACGCTGCGCATCGCCGCGGTCCTCGAGGGCTACGACCTCACCAACGGCTGGTGGGTCGCCCCCGAGCAGGTCGAGCACTTCATGATCAAGAAGCCGATCCAGGCGTACATCCAGGTCGCCGAAGGCGCCGACGTGGCCTCGGTCAAGGACGAGGTCGACACGATCCTCAAGGCCGAGCCCGAAGTCGGCGTCACCAACAACGCCGAGTTCGTCGAGCAGCAGACCGGCGGCCTCGACACGATCCTCGCGGCCGTGCAGATCCTGCTCGCGCTGGCGATGATCATCGCGGTCATCGGCGTGGTGAACACGCTGGTCCTGTCGGTCCTGGAACGCACCCGCGAGCTCGGGCTGCTGCGGGCGGTCGGCATGACCCGCGGGCAGGTCCGGCGCATGATCACCGTCGAGAGCGTCATCATCTGCGTGTTCGGCGCGGTCCTGGGCATCGCGGTCGGCATCGGCCTGGGCTGGACCGTGCAGCAGGCGCTCGAGGAGGAGGGCCTGACCAACTTCGCCCTCCCGTGGGGCCTGATCGTCACCTACCTGGTCGCGGCCGTGGCCGTGGGCCTGCTCGCGGCTATCGCGCCGGCGGCGCGCGCGGCGAAGCTCAACGTGCTGGGCGCCATCGCCTACGAATAGCTCTCCACCGGAAACCAGGTGAGGGGCGGCGTTGTCAGGCGCCGCCCCTCCCGTCTGCCCTGAAGGCCGAGCCGCGGGTCCGCCGCGGCTCGGCCTTTCGGCCGATACGGGCTCCGGGGCTCCTGCTCGGGGAGGACGGAACTCCGGCCCGCGGACCGAAGCGTCCGGAAGCGTCGCTCAATAGCCTTGTGGCAAAAGGAAAGACACCCGATCAGAAAGGCGCTTCCGTGCCACTCAGCACTCCCCACGCCCCCCAGGGCCTCGAGCGCACGCAGACCCGCGCCGCCGTCACCGCGACCGGCTTGTGGCGCGCGTACGGCACCGGCGAGGCCCAGGTCGTGGCCTTGCGTGACGTGTCCGTGTCGTTCGCCTCCGGCCAGTTCACCGCCATCATGGGCCCCTCGGGCTCGGGCAAGTCCACGCTCATGCACTGCCTCGCCGGGCTCGACACCGCCGACCGCGGCAGCGTCGACATCGGCGGCACGGTCATCACGGGCCTGAACGACAAGGCGCTCACCAAACTGCGCCGCGACAAGATCGGCTTCATCTTCCAGCAGTTCAACCTGCTGCCGACTTTGACGGCCGAGGAGAACATCCTGCTCCCGGCCTCGATCGCGGGGGCGAAAGCCGACCCGGCGTGGATCAGCCAGATCATCCGCACCCTCGACCTCCAGGAACGCTTGTCGCACAAGCCGACCGAGCTCTCCGGCGGCCAGCAGCAGCGCGTCGCCTGCGCCCGCGCCCTCGCCACCCGACCCGAGGTCGTCTTCGCCGACGAGCCCACCGGCAACCTCGACACCCGCTCCAGCGGCGAGGTCCTGCGGTTCCTGCGCAAGTCCGTCGACGACTTCGGGCAGACCATCGTCATGGTCACCCACGACCCGTCCGCCGCCGCCTACGCCGACCGCGTCGTGTTCCTCGCCGACGGCCAGATCGTCCGCGACCTCGACCGGCCCACCGCAGACGCCGTCATCGACACCATGCGCGGCTTCGAGAACCGCGTTCCCCTCGCCGGAGAGGCCGCCTGACCCGATGCTCCGCGCCACACTCAAGGGCATGGCGGCCCGCAAAGCCCGCCTCGCCCTGACCAGCATCGCCATCGTGCTCGGCTCGGCGTTCATCGCCGCCGCGCTGGTCCTCACCGCCTCCATCCAGACCACCGTCGACGACCTGAACGGCGAGTCCTACGCCGGCGCCGACGTCCTCGTCCGCCCCCTCGAACCCGAGACCCGCGGCGACCGCCTCGTCCGCGAAGGCGTCACCGGCGAGACCCTCGCCGCCATCGAGGCCGCCGAAGGCGTCGGCGAGGTCACCACGACCGTGTCCTGGATGGTCAACGCCATCGGCGACAACGGCAAGATCGTCGGCGGCCTCTCCCCCACGATCGCCACCAACTGGGGCGACGAGTCCACCGACCGCGAACTGCGCGAAGGCCGCGCACCCGAGACCGACGACGAAGTCGCCGTCTCGGCGAAGTTCGCCGCCGACTCCGGCTTCACCGTCGGCGACACCGTCACCGCCTACTCGGAGTCCGTCGAGAACACCGAGTACGCGATCGTCGGCGTCTACGGGTACCCAGGAGGCCGCGACTCCATCGGCGGCACCACCGAACTCGCGTTCACCACACCCGAAGCGCAGCGACTGGTCTTCGGCGGCGAGGACGCCTACTCGATGGTGGCCGTCGACGCCGCCGAAGGCGTCAGCACGAGCGAGCTCCTCGCGACCCTCGAATCCGTGGTCGGCGCCGAATCCGAAGCGCTCACCTGGAAGGCCTACAACGCCGAGGTCAACGCCGAGACCGCCGAGGCCACCGGCCTCATCGGGAAGTTCCTCCTCGGCTTCGGCCTCGTCGCCGTGTTCGTCTCGGTCTTCCTCATCGCCAACACCTTCTCCATCGTCATCGCCGGACGCCTCAAGGAGATCGCGATGATGCGCGCCATCGGCGCGGGCAGGGCCCAGGTCGTCCGCTCGGTCCTCGCCGAAGCGCTGCTGCTCGGCACCGTCGCCAGCGTCATCGGCACCGCCCTGGGGATCGCAGGCGGCGGCGTGCTGACCTCCGTGGTGGCCAACATGATCCTCGACGCCGGCCAGTCGAGCCTGACGGTCCCGCCCACGGCCGTGCTCGCCGCACTCGCCGTCGGCATCGGCGTCACCGTCCTGTCGGCCCTGGTCCCGGCCGTGCGGGCCTCGAAGATCCCGCCGGTCGAAGCGATGCGCGAAGCCGTCAAGGCCGACAAGCCCATCACGGCCCTCACCGTCACCGGCGGCATCGTCACGGCCGCCGGGGCCGCCGCACTGGCCTTGGGCCTCACCGAGAGCCTCGGGGGCGACACCGCCGACCTGACCGCCGCCGCCGTCGGCGCCGGACTGGTCTTCGTCGGCGTCACCCTCCTCACCGCCTGGCTTTCCAAGCCGCTCGTCAACGCGCTCGGCCTGCTGTGGGCGTGGAGCTTCGCCGGCCGGCTCGGCCGGCGCAACGCCGGCCGCAACCCGCGGCGCACCGCCGTCACCGCCGCGGCGCTCATGATCGGCGTGACCCTCGTGACCGCCACCGCGACCCTGCTCACCAGCGTCAAAGCGAGCATCAGCCACTACTTCGAGGACAACGTCAAGGCCGAGCTGTTCGTGTCCGGCCCGATCACCGCGGCAGTCGCGCCGACCTTCGACCCGGCGCTCATGGACGAGATCCGCGCCGTCGACGGCGTCGAGTCCGCCGTCGAGCTGTACTACGACCCCAGCGACATCAACGGCACCGAGCAGCGCGTCTACGCCACCAGCGATCTGGAGGCCGGTATCGCGCTCTACGGCGGCGCCTTCCTCGAAGGCGGGACGACCGAACTCGCCGACGACGAGATCGCCGTCAACGAGACCTCGGCCGAAACGCTCGGCGTCGGCCTCGGCGACACCGTCACCGCGACCTTCAGCCGCGGCGACGCACCGCACGAGTTCACGATCGCCGCGATCCTCGAGGACAACGAGAGCACCGACGGCTGGTACCTCGCCACGGCCTACACCGACGAGTTCTACACGACCAGGCCGACCTCGGCCCTGGTCGACGTAGCCGACGACGCCGACACCGAGGCCGTCGCCGACGACGTGGACGCCATCCTCGCCGACGAACCGGCGGTGAGCGTCCAGAACCACGAGGAGTTCGCGGCGCAGACCACCGTGCTCTACGACTTCGCGATCCTCGCGATCCAGCTGCTGCTCGGACTGGCGATGATCGTGGCCGTCATCGGCGTGGTCAACACGCTGATCCTGTCGGTCCTCGAACGCACCCGGGAGCTCGGGATGCTCCGCGCGATCGGCCTCACGCGCGGCCAGACCACGCGCATGGTCACCGTCGAGAGCGTCACCATCGCCCTCTTCGGCGCCGTCCTCGGCATCGGCACGGGCATCGGCCTGGGCTGGGCGCTCCAGGTCGCGCTGGCCGACACCGGCGTCGACGTCTTCGCGGTCCCGGTCGGCCTGGTCTTCGGCTACCTCGCCGCGGCCGTCCTCGTCGGGCTCCTCGCCGCGATCGCCCCGGCGGTGAGGGCCTCGAAGGTCAACATCCTCAGCGCCATCTCTTACGAATAGCTCTCCACCGCAAGGAAACCGATGAGGGCCGCCCCCACCGGGGGCGGCCCTCGCCCTCGGTACCCCGTCAGTCGGCCGTGCGGACGGGACCCCCCTCCAGGGACTCCATGTCCTCCAGCTCGACTCCCTTGGTCTCCTTGATCATCCTGCCGACGAAGAAGAACGAGATCAGCGCGAACGCCGCGTACAGGCCGTACGCCAGGAACAGGCCGGTCTGCGCGAGCTCGGGGAACGTGACCGTGATGAGCCAGTTGCTGATCCACTGCGCGGCCGCGGCCACGCCGAGCGCCGAGGCGCGGATCCGGTTGGGGAACATCTCCCCCAGCAGCACCCACACGACCGGGCCCCAGGTGAACGCGAACCCGAACACGAACACGTTCGCCGCGATCAGAGCGACCACGCCCTGCACATCGCCGAGGATCGGGTTGTTCTCCGCGTCGACGTCGGCCGTCGCGAAGATGACCGCCATCGTGCCGAGCGCGATGAACATGGTCATCGAACCCCACATCAGCAGCTTCTTGCGGCCCACCCGGTCAACCAGGTAGATCGCGAGGATCGTGCCCGCGATGTTCACGATCGAGTTGATGACGCTCGTCAAGAACGCGTCGTTCTCGCTGAACCCGACCGACTGCCACAGCGACGTCGAGTAGTAGAAGATGACGTTGATGCCCACGAACTGCTGGAACATCGACAGGAAGATGCCGACCCACACGATCGGCAGCAGGCCCGCCCGCGGGCCGCGCACATCCGAGATCCGCGGCGGCCGGTCGCTGTGCAGCGACTGCTGGATCTCCACGATCTTGGTGTCGACATCCCCGCCGACGTACTTCGCGAGGATCGTCTTGGCCTTGTCAAGCTGCTGCTTCGCCACGAGGTACCGCGGCGATTCGGGAATCTGCAGCGAGCACATGAAGTACACGAACGCCGGCACGGACGCGGCCGCGAACATCCACCGCCACGCCGTCCCGCCCCAGGGGACCTCACCGCTCGCCCCGCCCGCCGACGCCTGAATCGCGTAGTTCACCAGCAGCGCACCGAAGATGCCGAGCACGATCGCGAACTGCTGCAGCGAACCCAGCCGCCCGCGCAGATGCGCCGGCGCGATCTCGGCGATGTACGCGGGCGCGATGACGCTCGCCGCACCGATCGCCAGGCCGCCGCACACGCGCCAGACCGTCAAGTCCACCGGCCCGGTCGCCAGGGCGCTCCCCAGCGAGGTGACGAAGAAGACGACCGCCGCGAGCATCATGACCCGCGGCCGCCCGAGCTTGTTCGCCAACGACCCCGCGAACCAGGCGCCGACCGCGCAACCGAGCAGCGCCGACGACACGACCACACCGGTCTCGACCGAACCGATCCCCCACTGAACCTCGAGCGCGCCGGTCGTCCCGTTGATCACGGCCGTGTCGTACCCGAACAGGAACCCGCCGAGCGCTGCGGCAATGGAAACGAACACCGCCGAAGCAGTGGCTCCCTGGGTCTCGCCGCGCATCAGACCTTCATCGTCCGCCGCCATCACTCACTCCCGCTGCCGACTCGGAACCCGTACCACACGTTCCGAAATCCTAAGCCGCATATCACCCGAAGATCACCAATCCCCGCAATCAGTCGACTTACCCGGCAGGAGTATCGGTCAATCGGAAAGGCCCTCGTCGATCTGCACATCCAGTGCCCGCAGCACCCGCGCGAGGGCGATGTACGTCGCCCCGGTGACCGTGAGCTCGGTCTGCTCGGCCGGACTGAAGCAGGCGTCGAGCGCCGCATCGTCTCGAGCCGCGCCGGCCCCCAAATGCTCGGCGTACGCGAGTACCGCCCGCTGCGGCGCGCTGAAGCAGTCCGCTTCGCGCCAGCGTCCGAGCGCCGCCAGATGCTCCGCATCCAGCCCCGCCTCCGCCGCCATCGGCAGATGGTGCGCCAGTTCGTACGCCGACCCCTCGAGCTGTGCGATCCGGCAGATCATCAACTCGCGCAGCTCTCGCGACACCCCGGCGTCGAACCGCAGCGCATGGATGAGGTCGAGCATCGGCGCCAGCAGCGCCGGCGCGTGCGCGAGTGCCCTGTGCAGGTTGAGCGGGTCCCGCCCGGCGGCCGCCAGGCGCCGCGAGGCTGACGCGGGCAGCGCTGTGCCAGGAAGACGTGAAACTGAAGATCTGTCCACTACTGTGACCTAACTAACTTGTGATGCCTACTACGTCTGATCCAGCGATGTGGGACAATACCTGAAGGGCATGTATACCCCAACCGACGAGCCTGCAACGGAGGAGGCCCCGTGAGCACATTTTTCAGCGTCGTAGGCGCGATCGGCATCGCGATCGCCCTGGTGACCATCTCGCTACTGACATTCCTGGTAACAGGAGCGATCTTCGGGATCGGAGTCGGCGTGGCGAAAGTGAGAGACGCGCTCTCGACTTCTTCTTGATCAGCGCATACGAAAAGGCCCCCACCTGACGGTGGGGGCCTTTCCTATAAGTAAATGTTTGGCGGTGTCCTGCTCTCCCACACCCTCTCGAGTGCAGTACCATCGGCGCTGGAAGCCGTAACGACCGGGTTCGGAATGGGACCGGGTGTGTCACTTCCGCTCTCACCACCAAACAAACCATTGAGATCCAACAGTCCGTTCAGCGATCAAGCCAGGCCACACGCTCGCGTGCGGCCGGCGATCGAGCCAACCGTGTTGCCTCAGAATCGCATAGTGTGCGTGAGCTTTTCGTTTCCATCACAACCAGTGTGTTG